>CADECO010000066.1:3282-12242 GCA_902825905.1 uncultured beta proteobacterium | reverse complement strand
TAGGCATCCACCGGCGTGGTGTTGGTGAGCACGCACAGGATCTCCGCGTGCATCAGCTTGATGTCGTACACGTTGGTGATCACCTGGCCGGCGGCGATCGTGGGGATCAGCGGACCGACGTAGGCGAGATATGCGCCCATGTCGGCGAGGTTGCGGATCTTGAGCGCGAGGATCTTGCCGTTCGCATCCAAAGCCAGTTCGGCGTGCGTCACGTGCGCGCGGCCGTGCGTGTCGGCGAGGAACGCTTCGCTGCGCGTGGCGACCCAGCGCACCGGCTGCGCCAGCTTGCTCGCGGCGTAACACACCGCGACGTACTCCGGATACGGCCCGACCTTCATGCCGAAACCGCCGCCGATGTCGCCCACGACGATGCGCACGTTGTCCGGCGGCACCTGCAGGATCGCGCCCGCCAGCGCCATCTTGAAGCCCTGGCTCGCCTGACTGGCCACGTGCACCGTGTACTTGCGCGCGGCGCGGTCGTAGTCGCACAGGATCGCGCGCGGCTCCATCGTGTTGGGTGCCAGCCGGTTGTTCACCAGATCGAGCTTCACCACGTGCGCGGCGCCGGCGATCGCCTTGTCCACCGCCGCGGCATCACCCACGGCAAACACGCCGGCAACGTTGCCGGTTGCCGCGGGCCACAGCGGCGTTGTGCCCGGCTTGACCGCGGCGGCCGGATCGATCACCGCCGGCAGCGATTCGTAGCGCACCTCGACGCGCTCGGCCGCGTCCATCGCCTGAGCATGCGTGCGCGCGACGACGATCGCGACCGCTTCGCCGACGTAGCGCACCTCGCCGCTGGCCAGCGCGTGTCGTGGCGGACCGGCCACATCGCCACCTCCGGGCGCTTTGACCGGAATATCCGTGAGCACCGGCAACGGCAGGATGTTGTCGGCGGTGAGATCGGCATGCGTGTAGACGGCAAGCACCCCGGGCGCCTGCTTCGCCTGCGCCACGTCGATCGAGACGATGCGCGCGCGTGCGTGCGGCGAGCGCACGAAGTGCGCGTGCAGCACGCCGGGCATGTTCACGTCATCGGTATAGCGCCCGGTGCCGGTGAGCAGGCGCTCGTCTTCCTTGCGACGAACCGCCTGCCCGATGCCGAACTTCGGTGTCGTGGCCATCGTGCTCGCTCCTTGTGGTAGTCGGCTGTGGAGCGAGTCTACGCCGCGGGCGGCGCGGTACGCCCCCCATGCCCCCGCGCGCCGCAGCGGCAGGGGTGGTGGAGGTGGAAGCGATCAGCTGGCAGCGATACGCAGTGCCTCAGCGGGTGGTGGTACGCAGCGGCTGCAACGCGTTGCGGAACACGTAGTTCGCCACCTGCCGCCCCTGGGCGATGCCCTCGGTCTTGTCGAACGACCAGTGGATGCCCAGGTAGACGCGACTGTGTCCGTTCTCCTCCTCGGCCTCCGAGAGCGAGTTGAAGCGACGCGTCACCAGCGGCCGCACGTTGCCCTGGTTATCGTGCGTTTCGCCGTTCATCTCGTCGGAGACGAACGTGAACGCGATGCGATCGGTGCCATAGAAGTTGCGCAGCGTCTGGAACAACGCACCCCCGAACGCGGCGTGTCCCGAGGGATACGCGGGGAAGGGCGGCGTGAAGTTCGGACCCTGCAGATTGCTCGCCGGCGCGCCCAGCGGCATGAAGTTCGGGTCGCCTTGCGTGCCGCTGTTGCCGTCACCTCTGCCGGTCGGCCCCGCGCCGCGGCTCGCTTCGCGAACACCGGTGATGGGGCGCCAGAACTGGTAGTGATACTTCGAATCCCACGCGGCGATGCCGGTGTCGGCCATCGCCAGATTCGCCAGTGCCAGCAGCCGAGCCAGTTCGACCACGCTGCTCGTGCCGCGCGTGTCGGCCACGCGCATGATGATCTGGTTGTAGAGCCGCGGCGGCGCGCACAGGCTGGGCGTGCCGTCGTACGCCCAATAGATGCCGACGTCGGTCTGCGCCTGTGAGCGGACGGTGGCGGTCTTCAGCCCGTCGCCGCCCATGCGCTTGGCTTCGTTGAATGCGCTTGCGTAGTCGCGACTGTTGAGTGCCGGCGGCGGCGGCAGCCGGAACTGACTGCCTGTCTGCATCACGAACGGTCGCACTGCACCCCAACGCGCACCGAGCGCGATCGGAATCTGACTCACCGGATCAGGCCGCCACTTGCCCGGCTCGTTGCTCGGAATGAAATCGATGCCGACGCGCATCTCCTGATGCTGTGCGCCGTCGGTGGCGGCCAGAGCGAGAATGGCGGCGGCTGCGCGCTTGCCGACGTCGATGCCTTCGGCCTTGCCGCTCTCGCGCAGATTGGCCATATCGCGTGCAAGCAGCTCGTCGAACGCGGAGCGCTGCGATGGATATAGCGCGACGAGCGTGTCGTGGGCGGCCTGTGCGATCGCCGCGCTCGTGGACGCACCATCGGAGGCGCGCGGTTGATCGGTGAAGCCGCGATAGCCGCCCCGGATCGCGTTAATCGCATCGAAGATGGCCACATGCACGATCGCCATCGCGCGGCTGGAGCGGCCGGGTCCGAGCTGCTCGCCGAACACGCGGCTCTCGCCCGTGGCCACTGGCGTGTGATCGAGGCCGGTCGCATCGAGTGCGATCGAGTGCCAATCGCGCAGCCGATCCATGGAAAGCTGCCGGCGGCTGGTGGAGCGGTCGGTGGTTGCGGTATTGGGCGATGCATCGAACTGCGGGCCGAGTGCATCGCGCACGCCGCCGCGAAAGCCCTGTGCGGCACCCGGCTGCGGGATCGCGATCATCGCCACGGCGAGCGCAGGCAGTACCGCGCGGGTGAGCGTACCGCGGGTGAGCGTACCTAATGCCGCATCGCGGCCGTTGGTGGTGTTCATGGTGAGCATGCTTCGACCTCCTTCCCCGTGAAGGAGCCCGTCGCAGCAGGAGCGTGCTTGTCAGCGCGGTTCGATCGGGGATCTGGTTCCAGCGCGCTTGCAGCTGTTGTCGTCGCTGCGTTGCGTTCCCCGGCCATCACGTTCTAGTTTGGTTCAGCACGCGAACGCCGATGCGATCGAGCTCGCGGCCGTGGCAGGCGCCACTGTGCGGCGCCGATGGCCGCAAGCAAAGTGCGGGCGATTGGCGGAGCGAGAGAGCGGGCGAAAGGGTGGGTGATAGGGCTGATGCCGGGCAGGCGCGTAATCGTGGATGACGAACGGTGCGAGGTCATCAAGCCGTAACGGTGTCGCCGCACATTCGCGGCCGACGCAGGTCCGCTCACTCGCAAAGAAAGCCCATCCTCATGAAAGACGACAATCCGCAGAGCAATCCCTCCGGTAACCCGAGCTTCGAACAGATCATCCAGGCGCGGATCTCGCGGCGCGGATTTCTCGGCGTGACCGGCGCCGCAGCAGCATCGACAACCGGCGTGGGCGCTTTGCTCAGCGCCGTGCCCGCGCAAGCGCGCGGTTACGGCGGACCGCTGCTCGGTTTCGAAAGCGTGCCGGTATCGGCCGCCGACGCGGTCGTCGTGCCGCCCGGCTACAGCGCCGAAGTGCTCATTGCCTGGGGCGATCCGCTCTCGAACGGACCGGTGTTCAAGCCCGATGCGAGCAACAGCGCCGCCGAGCAGGCGCAGCAATGGGGTATGCATAACGACGGGATGGTGTACTTCCCGCTGCGCGGCTCGCGCCACGGCCTGTTGGTGCAAAACCACGAGTACACCGACGATGGCCTGCTGTTTCCCGACGGCGTGGCCAACTGGAATCAGGAGAAGACGAACAAGTCGCTCGCCGCGCATGGCGTATCGATCATCGAGGTCAAGGGTGAGCGCAACGACGATGATCGGCGCTGGAGCGGGCGCCGCGGCCCGCGCGACTGGCACGTGGTGCGGCCTTCGCACTACGCGCGCCGCATTACCGGTATGACACCGATCCGCATCGGCGGACCGGCTTGCGGCGATGCGCTGCTGCAGACCAGCGCCGATCCGAGCGGCTCGCTGGTGCTGGGTACGCTCAACAATTGCGCGATGGGCTTCACGCCCTGGGGCACGTACCTCGCCTGCGAAGAGAACTTCAATGGCTACTTCCGCAAGAACGGTGCGCCGAATGCGATGGAGGCACGCTATGGCATCAACGCGGCGGGCTTCGGCTATCTCTGGCACACCACCGACAAGCGCTTTCGCGTCGACGAGGAGCCCAACGAAGTCAATCGCTTCGGCTGGGTGACCGAGATCGATCCGTTCCGTCCGAACTCGATGCCGGTCAAGCGCACCGCGCTGGGCCGTCTCAAGCATGAAGGGGCCTGGGTGCAGGAAGCGCGCTATGGTCGCGTGGTGGTGTACATGGGCGACGATGAGCGCAACGAGTACATCTATCGCTACGTATCGGCCGACCGTTGGCGCCGCATGCTGCGTCGTGGCGTGCATCCGCTCGACGAGGGCACGCTCTATGTGGCGAAGTTCGGCGCCGACGGCAGTGGGCAGTGGCTGCCGCTCACGCCCGACAACCCGGCGCTGGCCGGCTGGTCGCTGGCGCAGATCCTCATCAACACGCGCGCGGCGGCCGATGCCGTCGGTGCGACGATGATGGATCGTCCGGAATGGATCGACACCTTCCCGGACAGCCTCACCGCGATCGCCACGCTCACCAACAACAATCGGCGCGGCAGCACGCCGGCGTCGGTCAACAACCCGAACGGCACTACCGTTGCGGGTTCAGCGCGCCCGCCGGTGGATGCGCCCAATCCGCGCAGCATCAACAACTACGGCCACATCATCACCTGGTCGTACCGCAATGACTGGACCGAGCCGACGTTCCGCTGGGACATCTTTGCACTCGCCGGCGATCCGGCCAACGGCGCACACGGCTCGACGATCCTCGGTGACAAGTACGGCTCGCCCGATGGCATCTACGTTGCGCCCAGTGGCCGGTTGTGGATCCAGACCGACGTGTCCACCTCGACCATCAATGCCGGTGCGTACGCCGGCTTCGGCAACAACCAGATGCTGTGCGCCGATCCGCGCTCACGCGAGACCCGCCGCTTCCTGGTGGGTCCGAAGCAGTGCGAGATCACCGGCGTGTTCGTGACGCCGGATGAACGCACCATGTTCGTGGGTATTCAGCATCCGGGCGAGCGGCCGGACGACTTGCCCGGCGATCCGGCCAATCCGAAGCAGTTCAGCGCCTGGCCCGACGGCGATGCGGGCACGCGGCCACGGTCGGCGACGATCGTCATCACCAAGGACGATGGCGGCCAGATCGGCGCTTGAGTCGTGACGATTTGCCGATGACCGCGGCATTGCCCCACCGTCCGGGTGGGGTTATGCCGCGTTCCCTTGTCATACTGCGGTCACGAATCACTTCAACAATCGGCGCAAACATCTACCGGGAGGAGACGCCTTGAACTCGGGCCTATCCCCGACTGCGTTTGCCGCCGACGCATCGAATCAAACCGTGCAAGCGAGCTTCGAGCCGCACAGCAGCGACGGCGTAGCCGGCGAGTCCGCCGCGCCGCGTTACCTCAATCGCGAGCTCGGTATTCTCGCGTTCAACGAACGCGTGTTCGCGATGGCCGAGGATCCGGGCATGCCGCTGCTCGAGCGGCTGCGCTACCTGTGCATCGTGTCCTCGAACCTCGATGAATTCTTCGAGGTGCGCGTGGCGTGGCTGCAGCAGGAGGAGTGGGATCATCCCGACGCGAAGCTCCCCGACGGCACCGGGGTGAAACCAACCCTTGCGTTGATCGCCGAACGCGCACGCGCGCTGGTGATCCGGCAATATCAGCTCTACAACACCGTGCTGCTGCCCGCACTCGAAGCCGAGGGCATCGACGTGCTGCAGCGTCGTGAGCAATGGAGCGAGACGCAACTCGCCTGGCTGCACGACTATTTCAAGCGCGAGATGGAACCGGTGCTCACGCCGATCGGGCTCGATCCGGCGCATCCGTTTCCGCAGGTGCTCAACAAGAGCCTGAACTTCATCGTCGAGCTGGATGGCGAAGACGCGTTCGGCCGCGACATGAGCGTGGCGATCGTGCAGGCCCCACGCGTGCTGCCACGTGTGATCCAGGTGCCGCCCGAGATCGCCGGTGTTCCGCACGGGTTCATCACGCTGGCCGCGATCCTCGGCCGCTTCGTCGACGAGTTATTCCCAGGGATGCAGGTGCGCTCGTGCAGCGAGTTCCGCGTGACGCGCAACAGCGAACTATTCGTCGACGAGGAGGAGATCAAGGATCTGCGCGCCGCGCTGCAAGGTGAGCTTCTCGACCGACACTTCGGCAGCGCCGTCCGTCTCGAGGTGAGCGCGAGCTGCCCGGGCCCGATGGGCCAGTTCCTGATGCGCCAGTTCGAGCTCGACGAAATCGATCTGTATTCGGTAGAAGGGCCGGTGAATCTGGTGCGGCTGAGTCAGATCCCCGATCTGGTGGATCGCCCGGATCTGAAATTCGCCCCGTTCACACCGGGCGTGGCGAGCGCCGAGCGCACCGACATGTTCGCGGCGATCGCTGCCGGCGACATTCTGCTGCATCACCCGTACCAATCGTTTCAGCCGGTGCTCGAGTTCGCGCGCGCGGCGGCGACCGATCCGGCCGTGGTAGCGATCAAACAGACCATCTATCGCACCGGCACGCAATCGGCGCTGATGGAAACGCTGATCCAGGCGGCGCGCAACGGCAAAGCGGTGACCGTGGTGGTGGAGCTGATGGCGCGCTTCGACGAGGAGGCGAACATCAACTGGGCCGCGCGCCTCGAAGAGGTGGGGGCGCACGTGGTCTACGGCATCGTCGGACACAAGACGCACGCCAAGATGTTGATGGTGGTGCGTCGCGAGGACGGGCGGCTGCGACCGTACGTGCATCTCGCGACCGGCAACTACCACCCGCGCACCGCGCGCCTGTACACCGACTTCGGCCTGTTCACCGCCGACGCCACGATCTGCCGCGACGTCCATGAGGTGTTTCGCCAGCTCACCGGCCCGGGAAAGACCACGCAGCTGGCGGCGTTGCTACAGTCGCCGTTCACGCTGCATCAGCACATCGTCGACGCGATCCGGCGCGAGAGCGAGCATGCCCGCGCGGGCAAACGTGCGCACATCATGGCGAAGATGAACGCGCTGCTCGAGCCCGGCGTGATCGATGCGCTGTACGACGCCAGTCGCAGCGGTGTGCAGGTCGATCTGATCGTGCGTGGCGTGTGCGCGCTGCGCCCCGGTGTTCCGGGGTTGTCGGAGAACATCCGGGTGCGCTCGATCGTCGGGCGCTTCCTCGAGCATCATCGCGTGTTCTGTTTCCACAACGACGGGCGCGACGATGTGTACCTGTCGAGTGCCGACTGGATGGGGCGCAATTTCTTCGGACGCGTGGAAGTCTGTTTTCCGGTGAATGACGCGCAGATCAAGGCGCGCGTGATAGACGAAGGCCTGCGCGTCTACCGCGACGACACCGAGGGCGCCTGGTGCATGCGTGCGGACGGGGAATACGATCCGCCTCTCGCACCACGCGGCAGCGGCGTAAGCGCGCAACGCACTTTGTTGGAGCGCTTGGCGCAATCCGCCGGCCGCTGATCGCCGATCAGGCTCCGTCAATACGCCACTGAGTTCCATCGAATTTCCCGAACTTCGCGTTCCGAAATAACGATTGGAATCGCGCCGGCGCGCGCGCCCATACTGGCCGCTGCAAGCAAGCGACATTGCAGGAGGTCCACGATGAGCATCCGAGTCATGCGCCTCGCGCCGCACGAGCGCGACTTGTACAGCGCCCATCTGCTGGCGTTGTCCGCGCAGGAACGCTATCTGCGCTTCAGCACGTCGATGAGCGACGAGGGCATGCGTTCGTATGTGCAGAGCATCGACCTGACGCGCGATCGCCTCTACGCGGCATTCGTCGATCGCGACGCCGGCGCCGAGGCGACGCCGATCGGCATGGCGCATCTGGCACGCGGGTTCGGCTACGCGGAGATCGGGGTATCGGTGCTCGCGCCCTATCAGCGCCGCCACGTAGCTAGCGTGCTGCTCGAACACTGCATCGCGCAGTGTCGGCAGTGGGGCGTGACCGAGCTGTTCACCCACTTTCTGACGCAGAACTCCGGCATGGCGCGCCTGGCGGGGCGCTTTGGCATGCAGATCGTCGCCGAGGGGGGCGAATCGGACGGCTATCTGCCCGTGCCGCCGGTGATTATCCCTGGTGCATTACGGTCAGCCGATCTGGCGGCCGCCTGCTGAGGGCAATCCGTCGGAGGGCGAAGGGATCTCCGCTTCGCCTGTCGCGGTGAAGCGAAGCGTGAGGCCTCACGCTGCGTTGCGGCGTGCCGGCGCCTGAAACTTGCCGATGGTCTGCTCCGTCGTCGCCACTTCACCCACTACTCGCGCGATGTTGCCGAGCGTCGCGTTGTGCTCCTCGTCGGTGCGCGTGGCGGTGGCGTCGCTGACGAATACGACCTTGTAGTTGAGCATCATCGCGTCGCGCGCGGTGCTCTCGCAGCAGTTGTTGGTGAGTGTGCCGGTGACGACGAGCGTGTCGATAGCAAGCTCGCGCAGGCGCGCATCGAGGTCGGACGAGCCGGGATTGAACGGGCTGAACCGCTTCTTGTCGACGATGAGGTCGCCTGTTCGTACATCGAGTTCGCCATACAACTCGAAGCCACCATGGCCGGGCGTGAGAATCGCTTCGCACTCGTCGGCGGCGCTGCGGGTGACCAGATGCTCGAACCACACGCTCCACGCCTGGCGCTGTCCGGCCATGCTCGCACGCAACCAGACGATGCGCCCGCCCGCCTCGCGCAGCGCCCGCGCCAGTCGGTTCACGTTCGGCACGATCTGGCGCGCGATCGGCACCTCCAGCAGCATCCCCGGCTGCAGAAATGCGTTCTGCATGTCGACCACCACCAGCGCTGTCTTCGCCGGGTCGAGCGTGGGGAACAGGGAAAGGCCGTTGGCTCGGGTGCGGATGACGCGCATCGCGACTTCGGGGATCTGGCTGTTGTGCATGGGCTCTCCGGATGGATCGGCGGAATGGG
>CADECO010000066.1:0-3182 GCA_902825905.1 uncultured beta proteobacterium | reverse complement strand
ATCAGGTGGACGAAGTCGCGGTGCACGCGAACATCGATGCGCTGGGGGCGCTGGGCATGCGCGTGGGTTGGACGCTGCGCTCAACTCCCGATGCATTCGGTTCGATACTCGCGCGCTGCGAATTCGTGCAGGTCGTTGCCTCGGCGTTCGATGGTGTCCAGTTGAAGGAGTTGGTGCGCAAGTTGCGCCAGATCGGCCGCGCTCGGGGCACAGCGCCGTTCGCGCTCATTGCGCACGATGTCCAGACCGCCGATGACTATCGACTCTGTACGCAGGTCGGGTTCGATCATTTCCTCGGACCGTTCGCCACCCGACGCGAGAACTGGACCGCGCCCAAGAGCGACGTTGATCGACTGCGCGTGTTCCAGATCCTGAATCAGTTGCGACAGGGCGCGGACAACGCCCAGATCGCCAATGCGCTGCGCATCGATCCGGTGCTGACGTTCAAGCTGCTGCGCTACGTGAACTCGGCGGCGATGGGCTTTGCACGTGAGGTCACGACGATCGATCAGGCGCTGGTGGTGATCGGCGCGAAGAAGCTCTATCGCTGGCTGTCGCTGCTGGTGTTCGACATCAAGGATTGGGGATTCGCCGAGCGCGCACTCGTCGAGCAGGTGCTGGTGCGGGCACACCTGATGGAATCGCTCGCGGTCGGCACGCTCGACCCGGACTCGGCATTCCTCACGGGATTGCTGTCGCTGCTAGATCAGTTCGTGGGGCAGTCGCTCGCCCAAGTGCTCCCGCAGATCAGCGTGACTGAGGAGGTGAAGGCTGCGCTGCTCACGCAGTCGGGCCCGTATGCGCCGTTGCTCGAATTCGCCCGCTCGTGCGAGCAGGGCGATCAGATGGTGATCGCGGCGGCCGCAGCCCGGTGTGGTCTGGACGAAGCGGCCGTGAACGCCAAGTTGCTCGCGGCGTTGCAATGGGCGCAGGAAGTGGCGGCCGTGACGCAGTAGGGCGGATAGGCACTATCGGCGCAGCACGCCGGCCGATCAGAAGGGTTCGAAATCCCTCAGCGCCGGAATCACTTTCTCACCGAACAGACGGATCGAGCGCATCAGATCGGCTTCGGGCAGGTCGGCGAAGTTGAATTCGCCCAGGAATGTATTGAACAGACCTTCCTTCGCGGCGCGGTGCAGTTTCTCGGCTACGGTCTGCGGTGAACCGATGAACACCAGGTCGTTCTTCAGGATGTAATCCGGATCGAAGATGTTGAGGAAGATCTGCGCCGCGCCGGCCTCGCCGCGCGCGATGAACATATCGGCGAACGCTTTCAGCCGTTGCTCGAAGGTCTCGCCCGGCGCGGGTTCCTTCAGAAAACCCGAGTAGGCGCGGCTCGCGCGGAACAGCGCCGTGTCGATCGCCTTCTGGTCGGTTTCGTCGACGTACACCGGCAGCGAGTAGGCGATCTTGGGCTTGCGTGCGTGGCCCGCCTTCTCCCATTGGGCGAGAAACGTGCGATAGCGCGGTGCCGCCTCATGGCGCGGGAACACGATGAAGTAGCCGGTGTTGATGCCGTGCTCGGCGCAGAACGCGAGCGTCTGCGGATCGCGGCTCTGCATCCACAGCTCCGGGTGCGGCTGCTGCATCGGCAATACGGCGAGCTTGGCCGACCGGGTGCGATGACATTCGCCTTCGAAGGAGAACGGTTGCGGGCCGAAGGCCGCTTTCAGGTACGGCACGAATTCGAGCGTGGGCGACTTGCGCTTGGCGTGATCCACCTCGAACGGGATGAAGTAGGGCGCGGTGATGCCCGGTACCAACCCCAGCTCCATCCGACCACCGAGCATCTGATCGACGATCGCGATCTCTTCGGTCAGTCGCAGCGGATGGTAGAGCGGCACGATGTAGCCCATCGGCCCGATCCGCAAGCGCTTGGTGCGCGCGCCCGCGCCCACGCAGAACAGCGAGGGCGAGCTCATCAGGCTCTCGTCGGGGCGGAAATGGTGCTCGACGCAGAAGGCGTAGTCGTAGCCTGTCTCGTCGCACAGCTGCAACTCGCGCCAGAGCTGCTCGTAGCGCTGATGCGGCGTCATGTCGGGCTTGGACCAGACGTGCGAGAAGTGCGCGAACTTCATGGTGCCTTCCTGATTCGGTCGAAAATGCTGGCGGGGTCGATCATCTCGATCATCGGGGTGGATCACTTTGCGTCGACTTGTTGCGCCGATACTCCCCACCTACCGGCGGTCGCGCCAGAATCGACAATACGCGTGGTACGCCAGGTCGCGCCAGCGCTTGCGCCAGCACATGAGGCCGTCGCTGCCTTCGTGCACCAGGCACAGGTTGCAGGAGACGCAGTCGACCTGACCCTGGCGACCGGCCGCGAGCTGCCTGGGCAGATCCGGTTCGCGCACGAATGGGCGGGCGAGGGCGATGAAGTCCGCGTCGCCGGATCGCAACACATCGGTCATCGTCTCGGTCGTGCGCACACCGCCGACGAGGATCACCGGAATCGCGACGCTGCGCTTGACCGCCTGCGCGAACGGGCGGTAGTACGCCTCGGGCGCGGCCGGCATCAGCACGCGGTGCGGCAGCGCATCGCGCAGCGCGCGCAGGCCGGTCACGGCGACGTATGGCCGGATGTTCTCCTTGTAGCTGTTCATCAGGCCATAAGTGAGCTCGACCGCATCGAGCCCGTCGGCATGCAACTGTGCGATGCGCGCGATGCTCTCGGGCGTCAGCAGGCCCTCGGCGACGGCGTCTGCCACGCCGACTCGCGCCGTGACAGGCACCTGCCGGCCGACCGCCTCGCGCACCCGCAGGTACACGGCGCGCAGGAATCTGCCACGCCGCTCGGCGTCGCCGCCCCAATCGTCGTCGCGCCGATTACTGAACGGCGAGTTGAACTGCGCGAGCAGATAGCCGTTGCCCGAATGCAGATGGATGCCGTCGAAGCCCGCGGCTATCGCGCGGCGTGCGGCGGCACCGAACGCCTCGATGACCTGTTCGATGTCGGCCGCAGTCATTGCGTGAGGCTGCCGCGCGAACACGGTGTTGGCGATCACCGATGGAGCGATCGGCTCGATGTCAGGCATCGTCGACTGGCTGCCGGCATGCGACAGCTCCGCGAAGATCGTTCCGCCGGCCTGATGCACGGCGTCGGTGACGCGGCGCAGGCCGTCAATGAACCGATCGTCGTACAGGCAAAGTTGAAACGGCGCGTACTGTCCGCGTGGCTCCAC
>CADECO010000065.1:18280-19545 GCA_902825905.1 uncultured beta proteobacterium | reverse complement strand
ACTCAGCAGTTCCTCTCAGTATCCCTATGGCCTTCAGCCTGCTTGCCCTGCTCGATGACATCGCCACCGTTCTGGACGATGTCGCGGTACTCACCAAAGTCGCTGCCAAAAAAACTGCCGGCGTGCTCGGCGACGATCTCGCGCTGAACGCGCAGCAGGTGGCCGGCGTGCGGGCCGACCGCGAACTGCCGGTCGTGTGGGCGGTCGCCAAGGGGTCGATGGTCAACAAGGCGATCCTCGTGCCCGCGGCCCTGCTCATCAGCGCGTTCGCACCGTGGGCGGTCACGCCGCTGCTGATGCTCGGCGGCGCGTTCCTGTGTTTCGAGGGCTTCGAGAAGCTTGCGCACCGCTTCCTGCACAGCCGCGCCGAAGACAAGGCGCATCACGAGGAGCTGGTGAACACACTCGCCGATCCGACGGTCGATCTGGTGGCGGTGGAGCGCGACAAGATCAAGGGTGCCATCCGCACCGATTTCATCCTATCAGCGGAGATCATCGTGATCACGCTGGGCACGGTGGCCGCGGCGTCGTTCGGCATGCGCGTGGCCGTGCTGGTTACGGTGGCCGCGCTGATGACCGTCGGCGTGTACGGACTGGTCGCCGGCATCGTCAAGCTCGACGACGCCGGGCTGCATCTGAGCAACCGGCCGGGAGAATCGGGTACCACGCGCATGCTGCGGGCGCTCGGCGCGCTGATCCTGCGCGTGGCCCCGTGGCTGATGAAGGCGCTGTCGGTCGCCGGGACGGCCGCGATGTTCCTGGTGGGCGGCGGCATTCTCGTGCATGGCATTCCGGCGCTTCACCATGTGATCGAACACCTCACACAGGGCATGACGGGTGCGCTGGCGACGCTGGGTTCGGTGCTGGCCGACGGGATAGCGGGCATCGTCGCCGGTGCCATCGCGCTTGCGGTGGTGACAATCGCGCAGCGCGGATGGCGGGCGCTGCGGCCAGCGCTGGCGAAGTAGCGATCGCCTCGCCGGTGGCTGTTGTCGGCTTCGTGCTTGCGCGCGGCGGCCACAACGGCGCCGGCTTGTGCTGTGTCGGGGTTTGCGTGCACGATTGCGCGCACCACAACGACGCGAGGATCCCGTGCGCACGCTCATCGTCATGCTCGCCCTGGCCGCCGGCGCAGGCACCGCCCAATCGCAGGGCGTAGCGGTACGCATCATCCACGGTTCCAATGCCGGCGCACCGCAAGACATCATGCTGCGCCTGCTGGCCGAGGAGATGCAGCGCACATCGAACCAGACGGTGATCGTCGA
>CADECO010000065.1:15831-18180 GCA_902825905.1 uncultured beta proteobacterium | reverse complement strand
CAACGCCGGCTTCGAGTGGATCCCCTACGACAGCGGCGCCAAGGCGATCACCGCGGTCATGGGCGATCACCTCGAAGCGTCGATGAGCAATATCAGCGTGCTGCCTTCGTTCAAGGAGCGCACCGTCGTGCTGGCGCACACCGGCGAGAATCGCATCGATCAGTTTCCGCAGGTGCCCACGTTCAAGGAGCTGGGGATCGACGTCGTGCGCTATCACTGGCGCGGCATGTTCGTGAAGCGCGGCACGCCCGAGCCGGTGATCCAGCGGCTGTTCGACATGGTGGGCGCGGGCGTGAAGTCGCCGAAGTTCCAGCAATACCTGCGTGAGAGCGGCACGCTCGATGGCACGATGACGCGCGCGGCCTACACCGAGATGCTTGCCGAGCAGGCCAAGGGCGACACCGCCGTGCTCAAGCAGTTGAAGATGATCCCCTGACAACGAACCCGCAGAACTTTCTTGCGAGATACGACCATGAGCTTGAACATCGTCACGAAACACGGCCCGCTCGGCGCGGAGATCGGCGGCGTCGATCTGTCCAAACCGCTCGATGCCACGCTTGCACGGCAACTCGTCGATGCATGGCTCGAGCATTCGGTGCTGGTGATTCGCGGGCAGCGGCTGAGCGACGAGGCGCTGGTGGCGTTCAGCCAGCGATTCGGGCGCTTGGAGCGCGCGCCGATCGTCGAGAAGGCGAGCAAGGGACTCTCGCACGTTCCCTCGATGCCCGAGGTGACCGTCGTCTCCAACGTGCTCGAGAGCGGCGTGCCGATCGGCGCGCTGGGCGATGGCGAGTTGGTGTGGCATAGCGACATGACCTACATCGACACGCCGCCGCCGGCCAGCATCCTCTACAGCATCGAAGTCCCCAAGTCCGGCGGCGACACCTGGTTCTGCAACATGTATCTCGCCTACGACAGCCTGCCCGATACGCTCAAGCAGTGCATCGCCACGCTCAAGTGCAATCACGACGCCGCGCACACCAGCGCGGGCACACTACGCAAGGGATTCGAAGACGCGAAGGACGTGACGCAAGTGCCGGGCGCGCGCCATCCGCTGGTGCTGGTGCATCCGCAGACCGGGCGCAAGGCGTTGTATCTGGGGCGGCGCAACTGGGCGTGGATCGTCGGTCTGTCCATCGCCGACAGCGAAGCACTGCTCGACGAGTTGTGGCTGTACGCAACGCGGCCGGAGATCGCGTTCGCACACAAGTGGCAGCCGGGCGATGTCGTCATGTGGGACAACCGTTGCGTGATGCATCGGCGCGATGCGTTCGATCCTGCGGCGCGGCGCATCTTGCATCGCACGCAGCTGCTCGATTTCGCCGCGGCGTGAGCAGCGCAGCGTCGATCGCCATGGGCCTTTTGTCGTGAGCCGCGCCGGCGCGCTGCTCGACGAGATCGTCGTGCGCGAGCTGCGCATGCCGCTCAGCGAGCCGTATCCGAGCGCGATCGCCACCATCGAAGCGCTCGATGCGCTGGTGGTGCAGGTGCGCACCAGCGACGGCGCCTCAGGCTTCGGCGAGGCGGTGATCGTCGAGGGATACACCCACGAAACGCGCGCCGGCGGCTGGCAGTTCTGTCTCGAGCACGGCCGCGCGGCCATCGGGTGCGAGACCGGTGCAGTCAAAGCCGCGCTGGTGGCGCATCGCGCTGAACACTCACACGCGGTGGCCACGCTGACTACCGCGATCGAGATGGCTGAAGGGCATGCGCTGCTCGCACCGCTCGAGCAGGCGGCGCGCGTACCGTTGCTCGCCCCGGTCAACGCCAAAGAGGAGCGTGCAATCGCCGCCGAAGTCGAGCGGCTGCTGGCCGATGGATTTCGCACGCTCAAGGTCAAGGTCGGCTTCGCCGTGCAGGCCGACATTGCGCGCGTACGATTCATCCAGCGTTGCGTCGGTTCGCGCGCGCTGATCCGGCTCGACGGCAATCAGGGCTACGCGCGCGCCGATGCCGAGACGTTCACGGCGGCGCTCGATCCGACCGGGATCGAATTGTTCGAGCAGCCCTGCGCCGATCACGACTGGGAGGCGGCCCAGGCGCTCGCGCGCATCGCCCCGGTGCCGATGATGCTCGACGAGTCGATCTACGTCAGCGCCGACATCGAGCGGGCCGCCCGATTGGAGGCCGCGCGCTACATCAAGCTCAAGCTGGCCAAGGCGGGCGGCATCGACGCACTCGCAAGCGACCTGAAACTGATCACGCAGCACGGCATGCAGCGCGTGCTGGGCAACGGCGTCGCCACCGAGATCGCCTGCTGGATGGAAGGGTGTGTGGCGCGTGAGCTGATCGACAACGCCGGCGAGATGAACGGCTATCTCAAGCCCGCCGATCGATTGTTCCGCGAGC
>CADECO010000065.1:11965-15731 GCA_902825905.1 uncultured beta proteobacterium | reverse complement strand
TCATCACCGGCGGCAGCAAGGGCATCGGATTGGCGGTGGCGCACGCGCTCGCTGCCGAAGGCGTGCAGATTGCGATCTGCGCTCGCGGCAAGGCCGAGCTCGATGCGGCGGCGGCACTGATCGGTGCGCGCGGCGTGCAGGTGCTTGCGGTGGTGGCCGACATGACCAAGCCCGGCGACATCGACATGCTCGCCGAGCGCGTCCTGCAGAAGTTCGGGCGCATCGACATTCTGGTCAACAACGCCGTGGCTTCGTCGCAGGCCGGCTTCTCTGCCCTGTCGGAGGAGGAATGGCGCCATCACATCGACGTCAAGTTGATGGGCTACGTGCGCATGGCTCGCGCGGTGCTCCCGACGATGAGCGAGGCGCGCTGGGGTCGGATCATCAACGTGGCGGGCATGACGGCACGCATCGTCACCGAGTACCGCATGACTAACGGCGTGTTCAACGCGGCGGTCACCAACTTCGCCAAGCACCTGGCCGAGCAGGTCGGCAAGGACGGCATCACGGTCAACGCGATCCATCCTGGCTACACCTGGACGCCGCGCCTGGAAGGCGGGCTCAAGCGCTGGGCCGAACTCGACGGTCTGTCGCTCGAGGAAGTGACGGCGCTGCGCAAGCGCGAGATCCCGATCGGGCGGTTCATCGAGCCGGCCGACATCGCCAACCTCGTGGTGTTTCTGTGCTCCACCGCCGCCAGTGCGATCACCGGCCAAGCCGTTGCGGTCGACGGCGGATCGGGCAGGGCGATCAGCTACTGAGACGCCGCTCGATCGCGGGATGCGCCTCACCGTTGCGCGTCACCGAGGCTACGTGCGCTGCAACATCAGCGCATCGCAGCGCGGCGCGCCTACTTCTCTTTGTCAAAGCCATTCGGTCCGGTCGACGCGCGCGCGTATCAACCTTGACATACCAACGGTTTGTCAGTGCCGTTCAACGGCGTGGATGGCGCGCCCGACGGCCCCTGCGCGAATCGTCAGTCATGTGACGATCGTCGGGCTGAAGCGCGGTGCGAGGTGTGAGAGCGTCCGGAGCGCCCACCGTGCCGCGGCATCCAAAGGAAGGCCATCATGCTGGACCAAGCCACTTGGCAAGCGAACGGCCCCGAACCTGTTGCGGAAGCGGTTGGGGAACCGGCACCACGAGTAGCAGATGCGGTATCCGATGCGGCAGTCAGTGCGGCATCCAGTCCGACAACCAAAGCGGCTGAGGCGCGCGCACGATCATCGCGCAGCGAGCCACTCGATCAGTACATCGCCGCGCGACAGGGCCCGATCGAGGTCGGGCGCGAAGTAGAGATCATCGGCCAGTTGGCGCACGCCCTGGCACGCATGCATCAGAGCGGCCTACTGCACCTCGATGTGAGGCCGAGCACGATCCGCATCGACGCGTGGGGCGGCGCCGCCGAGTTCGCCAACGAAGGCCACGCTGCCAGCGTTGATGCGGGCGGCAGTCGGCCCGATCGCATTCCGGGTTTCTGCGATCTTCCGTACGTGAGCGCTGAGGTGCTGGCGCGAGAGCCGGCGCAGGAGAGCGACGACGTGTACGCGTTCGCCTGCGTGGCTTACGAACTGCTCACCGGCCTTCATCCCTATGCACGCCGTTCGGCGCTCGATGCGCTCGACGGCAGCTTCCAGCCGGCGGTGGTGCAGGGGTTGAGCGACAAACAGAACGCCATGCTGCTGCGTGCGCTCGAACCCCGCCGCATCGCGCGGCGCGTGACCATGGCCGAGCTAGCTTCCGCGTTCGGCGGCGATGCCGGATTGTCGAAGGCGCCGCTGCGCCGGCTGGCTCGCAGAGTCGGACCGCACGCGCACGCCGCGATCACCGCAACCGTGGCCTTCATGCTCGGCGTCGCGGTGCATTCGATGTGGACGCATTTCACGGCGCCGACCACTGTTGCAGCGAACCTCCCGCCGACGCCGTGGTGGGGCGCGACCCTGCTGCTCAATAACACCGCGACGATGGAGGTGCCGGCACCGGTGTCGCAGGCGCGCGATCCGGTCGTCGCTGATGCGCCGGTCGTCATCGATAGCAAACGAATTACCCTCGCACACACCGTCAACGCGTCGCGGGCCGAGCGCGAGCTCAGCGCCGACAAGCTTGCCCAAGCGCGCACCGAAAAGGCGCCGACCGAGAAGGGTCAAGCGAAGGCCGCGGAGCGCAACGCCGAGCGCACTCCCGAATCGAACTCGCGCGCGGCGGAAAGCGACGCATCGCGTGGTACGGGCGAGAGTTCGGCCGCGCGAGCGGCAGCACTGCAACAGGCGCAGGCGAGTGCCGCGGAAGCTTGCCCGAGCTGCTCCTGCCCGGACCTGGGAATGAAGCGGTTCGTCGCCGGTGTGTCGCTCAACTGGGAAGAGGCGAACTACTATCTCAACGTGTGCGGGCAGCGCGGCTAGCGCATCTCCGTACCAGGGAGCCTGCTCCTCGCAGGCTGCGCGAGTTCGTTCCGGCGCGGAGCGCGGGGGGGCTATCGCAGCCTGCGCGTGAAGTCGAGCGTGGGTTCCGTCTCCAGCCGCCACAACCTCGCGAGCAGCGCGTCGGCCTGCGTCTTGCCGATCACCGGGGCGGCCAGCTCCAGGAATTTCGCATCCAGCTCGCGATCGCTGAGCGGCAGTTCGGGATCGCCCTTGCGATTGGGCTGATAGAACGTCTCGGAGCGACCGTCGGCCGTTTCCACCGTCACGCGCGCCGCGCGCTGGTTGGGAAACGTCGCGTCGAGTTCCGGATCGAGCACGACTTCCACGTTCTCCATCAGCGCCCGTGTGGCGCGATCTTCCAGTCGCGTGGGTTCGAACGCATCGAGCCGCACGCTGCCGTGCACCAGCGCGTTCGCCACGACGTAGCCCATGCTGAACTTGGCTTCAGCGGCGGTGCGCGGCTGTTTGATGTTGGCGACTTCCAGTCCCGCCTTGTAGGTCGCCACGCGCACGCGGCGTATGTCGGAGGGCTTGAGCGCGAGCTTCTCCTTCAACGCGAGCGCTCCATCGATGGCCGCGAACGTGTGGCCGCAGCAGCCGTGGTTCTTGAACGTCATCACGCAGATGTGCCAGTCGCGGCCGAGCGTGGCGAGCGCCTTGTTCCAATCCGGGCCATCGCCCATCGCCACACCGAACCCGGCTTCGCCGTCGATGACGTCGAGCGAGCCGATCACGCCTTCCTGTGCCGCGCGTGCGGCGAGTACCCCGGCTTCGGCGGCGCGGCCGGCGTGCAGCGGCTTGGACATCGAGTCCATGCGGAACGCCTGCTGCAGCGCGGCTGCGAACGTGGTGACGGTGGCCATCGCGTGCATGTGCTGGTTGCGGGGCAGGCCAAGCAGCAGGCCCGCGGCCGGCGTGGCGCCGAACACGCCGATCGTGCCGGTGTTGTGCCAGTACTTGTAATGCGCGCGGCCCATCGCGGCACCGATGCGCGTGGAGATTTCGTAGCCGGCGATCACCGCGCGCAGGAACGTCAGGCCGCTTGCGCGCGTGGCTTGCCCCATGGCGAGTGCGGCCGAGATGGTGGGCGCGCCCGGATGGTAGATGCCGAACTTGAAGATGTCGTCGAACTCGACGGTGTGTGCAGCGGTGCCGTTGATCAGTGCCGCCGTGCGCGTCGTGGCCGCGCGACCGAGCGCGAGCGTGGCATCGCCGCGGTCCAACTCTTCGGCGAGTGCGCGTTCCAACGCGGTCGCAGGCGCGACCACCGCGCCGGGCAACAGTGCGGCGTACCAGTCGATCACCGCGCGCTTGGCGTGATGGATCACTTCATCGGTGAACGT
>CADECO010000065.1:2808-11865 GCA_902825905.1 uncultured beta proteobacterium | reverse complement strand
TCAGTCGACCTTCAAACCGGCCGCGCGTACTACCTTTTCCCACTTCGCCGTTTCGGCGCGGATGTACTCACCGAACGCCTGCGGCGTGCCGCCCACCGGATCGGCGCCCTGCACGATCAGCTTGTCGCGAATCTCGGGGATGCGCACGATGCGTGCAACTTCCACCGAGAGTTTGCCGGCAAGTTCAGCAGGCAGACCGGACGGCCCCACCAGCCCGAACCACGACGAGGCGTCGAAGTCGGGGAAGCCCGACTCGGCGATGCTGGGTGTGTCGGGCAACGCGGCCGAGCGCCCCACGCTGGTCACCGCGAGCACGCGCAGTTTGCCGCTTCGCACATGCTGGATCGCCGAGGGGATCGTCGCGAACATGAAGTGGATCTGTTCACCCGAGAGCAGATCGTTCAGCGCCACCGCGCCCTTGTACGGCACGTGGGTGATGTCGAGGCTCGCCTGCAGGCGCATCAGCTCGCCCGAAAGGTGGGAAGAGGTGCCGCTGCCGGTCGAGGCGTAGAAGTACTTGCGTGGATGCGCCTTGGCGAGCGCGACGAATTCGGCGAGCGAATTCACCGGCATCGCCTGCGGATGCACCACGAGCATGTTGGGCACGTAGGCGATCAGCGAGATCGGCACGAGATCGGTGAGCGGATCGAACGCCATCTTCGCGTAGAGCGAACGGTTGACCGCGAGCGGCCCCACGGATGCGACCAGCAGCGTGTAGCCGTCGGGCTTGGCCTTGGCGATGTGCGCAGCCGCGAGATTGCCGCCGGCGCCGGCGCGGTTCTCGATGACGATCGGCTGGCCCAAGCTCTTGCGCAGCTCCTCGCCGATCAGGCGCGCGATGATGTCGGTGGTGCCACCGGCGGAGAAGCCGACCACGATGGTGATCGGTCGCGCCGGGTAGGTCTGCCCCCAGGCCGAACTCACAACCAGCGCCAGCAACAACGCCAGCGTGCGGACGATCGGGCGCATCGTCATTTCTTGTAGGAGGGATCGATGCGGTCGGCCAGGCGCCGCATTGCCGGCCATTCGAGCAGGCCGTAGGGCCGTCGCGTGCCGGGCTGATATGCGTGCACGGTGCGATCGATCACGTCCTGCGGCGGCAGGATCATCTTGTCGTTGCACGCCATCGCCATCAATTGCGAACGACAGGCGCGCTCGACGCGATAGAGATTGTTGAACGCCTGCGCGACCGTTGCGCCGACCGCCAGGACTCCGTGATTGCGCAGCATCAGGATGTCGCCATCGCCAAGGTTCGCGACCAGCCGCCGCTGCTCCTCGAGATTGACCGCCGGGCCTTCGTAGTCGTGATAGCCGATGCGATGCCAGCGCATCGCGGTCTGCGTCATTGGCAGCAAGCCTTTATCGAGCGAGGAGATCGCCATCGTCGCGAGCGAATGCGTGTGGATGACGCAACCGACGTCGGGGCGCGCCTTGTGCACGGCGCTGTGGATCACGTAGCCCGCCAGATTGATGGTGTAGGGCAGGCCCTGGGGAAACTGCGGCGCCCACAGCACCTTCCCCTCGATGTCGATCTTGATGAGGGAGCTGGCGCAGATCTCCTCGTACAGCATGCCGTACGGGTTGAGCAGGAAGTGCTCGGTGCCGGGAATGCGTGCCGACACGTGGTTGTAGATCAGATCGTGCATGTCGAAGTGCTGCACCAGCCGATAGGCACAAGCGCAGTCGACACGTGCTTCCCACTCCGCAGCGCTCACCTTGCCCTTGAGCGATTTGAACTTGAGCGGCGGGTAGTCCTTGTCGGGTTCGAGCGTGGGATAGTGGGATTGCCACTTGCTGGCGTCGATGCGGCGTGAGGCCGTTGCGGGGCGCTCAGGGGCGGTCGCTCGCGACCGGCGCAGGCGGGCGGATTTCATGGAGGGTCTCGAGGAGACGTGATCAGGAGAAGGCGGCGGGCAAGCATAGTCAATCCGCCAGCGCGACGCCATGCGTGCGCTGCCGCCGGGCGCTACCATCGCCGGATGGCCTCACGCGCTTCACCAGCGAACCTCACCACCGGACCAGCTTCCGCCACCGGATCGCGATCCGCCACTGGATCAACTTCCGCCGCCGGTTCGACAGCCATCGCCGGTTCCACCATCGCGTTCGTCCGATCCGCTTCGAGCTCGATTCGGCTTGCCGCGCTGCCACCGCTCGCGCTGTACGTGCATTTGCCCTGGTGCGTGCGCAAGTGCCCATACTGCGATTTCAACTCGCACGAGGCGCGTGGTGCTTTGCCGGAGCAGACGTACGTCGATGCGTTGATCGCCGATCTGGAGCAAGCGCTGCCGTCCATATGGGGGCGCTGGGTGCAAAGCATTTTCTTCGGTGGTGGCACGCCAAGCCTGTTCGGCGCGGCGTCGATCGACCGGTTTCTCGCCGCGGTGCGTGCACGCGTGCCGCTGGCGCCCGATGCGGAGGTCACGCTGGAGGCCAATCCGGGCACTGTCGAAACCGGGAAGTTCCGCGATTTCCGCGCTGCCGGCGTGAATCGACTGTCACTCGGTATCCAGAGCTTCAACGCACGGCATCTGCGCGCGCTCGGCCGCATCCATGATGACCACGAAGCCCGCCGCGCGATCGAGATCGCGCAGACGCACTTCGACAACTTCAATCTCGATCTGATGTACGCGCTCCCCGAGCAGACACTTGCCGAGGCGCACGCCGACGTCGCCACTGCGATCGCCACAGGCGCGCCGCATCTGTCGCTCTATCACCTCACGATCGAGCCGAACACGGTGTTCGCAAAAGCCCCGCCGCCGATTCCCGCGGACGACGATGCCGCTGCGATTCACGATGTGGTGAGCGAGTCCGCGACAGCGGCCGGTTTCGAGCATTACGAAACGTCGGCCTACGCACTCCCAGGCCGGCGCTGCCGCCACAATCTGAACTACTGGCAGTTCGGTGACTATCTCGGCATCGGTGCCGGCGCCCATTCGAAGCTCTCGTTTCCCGATCGCATCGTGCGCGAAAGCCGCACGCGCAGCCCGGCGGTGTACCTGCAGCGCATGCAGGCGGGCGACGCGCCGATCGAGCGCAACGAGGTGCGCGTGGCCGACCTGCCGTTCGAGTTCATGATGAACGCGCTGCGCCTGGCCGACGGGTTCGAGGTGGCGATGTTCGCCGAGCGCACCGGCGTGCCGATCACTGCCGCCGATCGAGGCCTGCGCGACGCCGAAGCCAAAGCGTTGATCGAGCGCGATCACCTGCGTATCCGACCGACCGCGCGCGGCCGGCAATTCCTCAACGATCTGCTGCAACTTTTTCTGGAGTAGCCCTGATGAAGAAATCCCTGCGCCCGATCCGTGCGCTCGTGTTCGACGTGTTCGGCACCGTGGTCGATTGGCGCGGCTCCATTGCTCGCGAGATGCAGGTGCTCGCCCAGCGCAAGCGGCTGTCGATCGATGCCGACGCGTTCGCCGATGCCTGGCGTGCGGGCTATCGGCCGGCGATGCAGCGCGTGCGCTCGGGCGAGTTGCCGTGGACCCGCATCGACGATCTGCACCGCATCATCCTCGAATCGATCCTTCCGCAGTTCGGTCTGGAGAAACTGAGCGAGGCCGAGCGCGTCGAACTCAATTTCGTGTGGCATCGGCTGCGCCCTTGGCCCGACGCGGTGCGTGGCCTCAAGCGCCTCAAGAAGAATTTCGTCATCGCCACCTTGTCGAACGGCAACGTGTCGTTGCTCACCAACATGGCAAAGGCGGGAGGCCTGCCGTGGGATTGCATCCTGTCGGCGGAGGTGTTCCATCACTACAAGCCCGACCCCGAGGTGTATCGCGGTGCGGCGGACATTCTCGGCCTGGCACCGCATGAAGTGATGATGGTGGCTGCGCACAAGGACGATCTCGATGCCGCCGCCGGGGCCGGGCTGACCACCGCGTTCGTGACGCGTCCGCGCGAATTCGGTGAGCAGCCGCGCAAGGATCTGAAGTACGAGCGCCGCTTCAGCGCCAACGCGAGCGACTTTCTCGATCTGGCGGATCAGCTCGGCGTCTGACGCAAGAGGCGCGTCGCGCGATCTATTTCGCGACGAGGGCGCGCGCGAGCCGATGCAGCCGCGCCTCCTCACGCAATAACAGTGTGGCGAACTCCGCCGGTGAACTGCCCACCGGCGCGAACCCTTCGTCGATGAGCGCGTCGTGCACGTCCTGGCTGGCAAGGGTCAGCGCCAGGTCCTGGTGCAGCGTGATCAGGCGAGCGCCCGGCAGACCGACCGCCGCGGCAATCCCGAACCATTGATCGACTGCGAGCTCGGCGAAGCCACGTTCGGCCGCAACCGGCAACTCCCGCAGAATCGGCGCGCGCTGCGATCCGAGCAGCACCAGCGGCAGTGCAGTGCCCGCGTTGATCGCGGCCATCAGCGCGGGCAGGGTGGCCAGCTCAAGATCGACGGCGGCGTCGACGAATCCGGGCAACTCACGGCGAGGGCGAGCGTCGACCGTCACCGCGACGCTGCGCGTCAGGTGCCGCGCGAGGAGTCGTTCGAGCGAACCGTCGGGCCCGGTGCGCAACGTGAGCGTGCCGGGTCGGGCTGCAGCGAGGCGACGCAGCGTTTCGAGCGAGTCGACCTTGCCGTCGCGATCGGAAGTGAGCACGAGCGGTGCTCGCGCCAGCAGCATCACGGGTTGAATCGCGCGCGCGACGCTGGTCGATGCAACTCCTGCCGCGTCAGGGCGCAGCTCGAACAGCTCGGCCGTGACCAGCAACAACACGTGGCCATCGTTCGTCGGTCGCGCCGTCAGCTCGACGGGCAGTAGCCGGGCCGCGCCGGGGCGATTGTCGATCGAGACGTCGTGCTTCCATGTGCCGGCGAGCCTCTCTGCGAAGCGACGCGCCAGCTGATCGGCGACCGACCCGGGCGGCTGCGGCACGATGATGCGCACATCGCGCGACGGGAATGGCGGGGTCGACTGCGCGTGCGCGTCGAGAATCTGCAGACCGCATAGCGCAGCCAGAGCACTGAACAGCACGGCAATAAGCTGTTGACGCGGCGGCATCCGCTCACGCTCAATCAGCGCACGGGTAGCGCGAATCACCGCACGGTGTAGCGCTCGACGAACGCCTGATTGATGGTTACGCCCAAGCCGGGCCGCTCGGGAATCTCCAGCGTGCCTTCGTGCACCGGAAAGCGCTCTTGCGCCAGTTCGTGCAGCAGCGGATTGGCGCCAAGCGAATACTCGAGGATGAATCCAGCAGGGGAGGCCGCCGCAACGTGCATCCCCGCGGCGAACGCGAGTGCTCCGGTCCACAGATGAGGGGCGAGTTTGAGGTTGAAGCTCGATGCTATGGCGCCAATACGCATCGCTTCGGTGACGCCACCGCAGATCGCCAGGTCGGGCTGGAACACGTCGGCGGCGCGCAACTCGGCCAGATCGCGAAAATCGAAGCGGTTGAATTCGCTCTCGCCAGCGGCGATCGGGATTGCCGTGCTGGCGCGCACCTCGGCCATGCCGCGCTTGTCATCGGCGGTGACCGGCTCTTCGAACCAGAGCAGGTTGCACTCTTCCACCAGACGGCAGAAGCGCTTGGCTTCGGCGACGGTGTAGGTGCCGTGCGCGTCGCAGGCCAGGCCGATCGAAGGGCCAAGCGCGGCACGCGCCGCATGCACCCGTTCGGCGGAGCGCGACGGATCGCCATCGATCACGCCGACACGCATCTTCACGGCCTTGAAGCCGCCGCGCGCGACGTAGCCCGCGAGCTGCTCGCCGATCTTGTCGGCGCCGGCCCAGCCGCCCGAGGCGTACGCCGGCATGCGCTCGGCCTTGCGGCCACCGAGCAGCCGCCACACCGGCTGACCAAGCCACTTGCCGATGAGATCCCACAGCGCCATGTCGATGCCGCTGATCGCGCATACCGACACACCGCGCCGGCCGAGGATCGGAAACACGTGGCCGTGCTCGATCGCGTAGTGACCGCGCACGCCGTTGTACATGAGCTCCCACAGGCGCACGGTGTCGCGCGGATCTTCGCCGATCAGCATCGGCCCGAACTTGCGTTCGATCGCGGCGACCAGTGCGTGGCAGTTGGCGGCGCTGCCGACTTCCTCCTTCGCTTCGCCGTAGCCGACCAGTCCGTTATCGGCCTCGATGCGCACCAGCACCGAATCGAACGAGGCGACGCGGCCGAAGTCGCTGACGTGCTGCTGTTCGGCGGGGATCGGCACATGCAGCCAGCGTGCCTCGACGGAGCGGATCTTCATCGCCAAGCCTCGTAGGAAAGAGAGCGAAAGAGCAGGGAAGGAACGATCAAGAGATCGCCGGCCCCAGTTTCGACCAGCGCGCTTCGATCGCCGGCCAGGCCGGCGCATTGACGAAGTTGTGCGGCCGCTCACCCCGCAGGAAGCGCAGCGTCTCATCGACCGCGATGACGCTCATGCGCCGCATGCTTTCGATCGAGATGCCCGAGACATGCGGCGTGGTAATCACGTTATCGAGCCGGAGCAACGGCGAGTCGGCGGGTAACGGTTGCGTGGCGAATACGTCGAGCGCCGCGCCGGCAATGCGCTGCTCCTGCAACGCCGCGATCAGGGCGGGCTCGTCGATGACCGCACCGCGCGACACGTTCACCAGAAACGCCGAGCGTTTCATCAGGCCGATGCGCTTCGCCGACATCAGGCCTTTGGTCTCGTCGGTGAGCGGGCACGACAACACCACGAAGTCGCTCGCGGCGAGCAGCTCATCGAGCGCGGCCGGGGCGACGTGCGCGGGCAGATCACTCAGACGGCGCCGGTTGCCCAGCACCGTCATTCCCAGACCGAAGTGGCACATGCGCGCGACTTCGCCGCCGATCGCGCCGACGCCGACGATGCCGATCGTCTTGCCGGCGAGTTCGACTGCGCCGTCACCGATCGGGCGTGCCTTGGCCCAGCCGTCACGCACCAGGCCGACATGCACGCGCGTCAAGCGGTGCGCCAGGCTGAGGCACTGACCGACGATGTATTCGGCGACCGACAAGGCATTGGCACCGGGCGCGTTGCAGACGGCGATCCCAAGGCGTGAGGCGACTTCCACTGGGATGAAGTCGACCCCAGCGCCATGGCGCACGACGCCACGCATGTCGGGTGCGCCATCGAAGATGTCATCGGGCAGCTTGGCGCGCACGATGATCGCGCTGGTGCCACGCGCCGCTTCGCGCAGCGCCTGCGCGTCGGTGGCCGGCGCCATGCGCAGCTCGGCGTACTGGGCCAGCCGCGCGGCACCTTGCGGATCGATCGAGTTGGTGAGCAGGACGACGGGTTTTGCCATGGTGACGAGAGCCTTGTTTGACGTTGTTTGTTCGCGTCGGGATACCGCTGATGCTGCGGGCAATCGACGGTGATGCGGTCATGCGCGCCGCGTGAAGATCACATCCCACACGCCGTGCCCGAGTCGCAGGCCGCGCTGTTCGAACTTCGTGGCCGGTCGCGAGGCGGGGCGCTCGGCGAATCCTTGTGCGGTGTTGGTCAGAGCGGGTTCGCCGCTCAGTACCTCGAGCATCTGCTCGGCGTACTCCTTCCAGTCGGTAGCCAGATGGATGATGCCGCCCGGCTTCAGCCTGCTTGCAATCAGCGCGACGAACGGCGGCTGGATCAGCCGGCGTTTGTGATGGCGCTTCTTCGGCCACGGATCGGGAAAGAACACGTGCACGCCATCGAGCGATTGCGCCGGAACCATGTGCTCGAGCACTTCAACCGCGTCGTGCTGAATGATGCGTACATTGGTAATCGCGCTCCGTTCTATTCGCCTAAGCAGCGCGCCGACGCCAGGCGGATGCACTTCGATGCCGAGATAGTCGTGCTCGGGATGCGCAGCGGCGATGTGCGCGGTGGCGTCGCCCATGCCGAAGCCGATCTCCAGGATCTTCGGCGCGGCGCGTCCGAATGCGGCATCGAGGTCGAGCGGTGCGTTGCGATACGTGATGCAAAAGCGCGGTCCGAGCGCATCGAGCGCCTGCTGCTGTGCGGTCGTGGTGCGTCCGGCGCGCAGCACGAAGCTGCGGACGCCGCGCAGGTGCGTGGGAGAGGAGGTCACGCGATCGGTCAGTGGAGTGAACAGGACAGAACAGGGCACGCACGACGAAGCGAGGGCGCGCGGTTCGTGCGTTCTCGTGCGTGCGAGTCTAGCCGGTTGCCGTGGCCGCGACCGCGTGGCACGCAACGACAACGCCCGCCTCGACAGTGCGCAACGCGGGTGCCGTGCGCCGGCATTCATCGGATGCGAGCGGACAGCGAGGGTGGAACGCGCAACCCGATGGCGGCGACAGCGGATTGGGCACCTCGCCTGTCACAGGTGCGCGCGCGGCGCCGGTCATGCGCATGTCCGGAATCGCATCGATCAGCATGCGCGTGTACGGATGGCGCGGTCGGGTGAACAACGCGCGCGTCGGCGCCAGTTCCACCAGCCGGCCCAGGTACATCACGCCGGTGCGATCGGCAATGTGCGAGATCACCGCGAGATTGTGCGAGATGAACAGATAGGTGAGGCGCAGCGTGCGCTGGAGCTGCTTCATCAGGTTGAGTATCTGCGCCTGCACCGACACGTCGAGCGCCGAGGTGGGCTCGTCGCACACCAGGAATTCCGGATTGGAAGACAGCGCGCGTGCGATCGAGATGCGCTGGCGCTGGCCGCCGGAGAATTCGTGCGGATACTTCAGCCCGTCATCGGCAGTCAGTCCGACCTGTCGCAGCAGTTCGCCGACACGTGCGTTGATGCCGTCGCGATCGGTCGCCATTGCGTTGCTTGCGCCTTGCACGCGCAGCGGCTCGGCGATGATGTCGCTCACGCGCCAGCGTGGATTGAGGCTGGCGTACGGGTCCTGGAAGATCATCTGCATGCGCCGTCGCGCTTCGCGTTGCACGACGTTGTTCGCGGTGTGCGTGTCGATCGTGGTGCCGTCGAACGTGATCGATCCACGCGAAGGTCGGTACAGCCCGACGATGAGTCGCGCCACGGTCGATTTGCCGCATCCGGACTCGCCTACCAGTCCGAGCGTCTCGCCGCGCGCGATGGTGAAGCTCACGTCATCGACCGCGCGCAGGATCTGGCGCCCCTCGCGCTCGAACATCCGGTTGAGCCAGGG
>CADECO010000065.1:0-2708 GCA_902825905.1 uncultured beta proteobacterium | reverse complement strand
TAGAGCGGATTGAGCGAGGTGAGCGGATCCTGGAACACCGCGCCGATGCGCCGGCCACGAATGCGCCGGAACGCACCGGCGGGCAGATTGTCGAGGCGCTCGCCGGCCAGGCGCACTTCACCGCCGGCAATCCGCCCGGGTGGTTCGAGCAGACCGATCACCGCCGCGCCGGTGAGCGACTTGCCCGCGCCCGACTCGCCGACCACGCCGAGCACCTCGCCGGGGCCGATGTCGAACGACACGTCATCCACCGCGACGAGCGTGCCGCGCCGCGTGGGGAATTCCACGCGCAGATTGCGCACTTGCAGCACCGGAGCGCCTGTCATTCAGCGCAACTTCGGATTGAGCGCGTCGCGCAACCAGTCGCCCAGCAGGTTGACCGACAGCACCAGAATCACCAGGAACGCGCCGGGGAACAGGGTGATCCACCATTCGCCGGAGAACAGGAAATCATTGCCGATGCGGATCAGCGTGCCCAGCGACGGCGTGGTGGGCGGCATGCCCACGCCGAGAAACGACAGGGTCGCCTCGGTGATGATCGCAGTGGCGATGTGGAGCGTGGCCAGTACCAGTACCGGGCCGAGCACGTTCGGCAGCAGATGCGCGAACATGATCGACAGCGGCGTGCGTCCGATGACCCTGGCGGCCTGCACGTATTCCTTGTTGGCCTCGACCATGGTCGAGCCGCGCACGGTGCGTGCGTACTGTACCCAGCCCGACACTGCGATTGCCAGCACCAGCACCGGAATCGCGAGGCGGTCGTGCGAATCGGACGGGAGCGCGGCGCGCGCCACACCATCGATGAGCAGCGCGATCAGGATCGCCGGGAACGAGAGCTGAATGTCGGCCACGCGCATGATGAATGCATCGACGCGTCCGCCGACGTAGCCCGAAATCAATCCGAGCGTGACGCCGAGCACCAGTGCCAACGCCACCGCGAGCAGGCCCACGCCGAGCGAGATGCGCGCGCCGTACAGGATGGTCGAGAGTACGTCGCGGCCCTGGTCGTCGCTGCCCAGCGGATAGGCCAGCCGTCCGTCAGCGGCCCACAACGGGGGGATGAACGCGTCGTTGAGGTTGAGCGAGGCCGCGTCGAACGGATTGTGCGGGGCCACCCATGGCGCCAACAACGCGGCGCCCACGCACAACACCGTGAGCACCGCGGCGACGATCGTGACGGGCGAGCGGCGAAAGCTCCAGGCGACATCACTGTCCCAGATGCGCCGGATGCTGCCAGCCGCCTCCGCCATGAGCCGTCAACTCGCGCGGAGCGCGACTCAATCCATGCGGGTGAAGCGCGCCTCGGGGCGGTCGTCGGAGCGATGCACCGTGGTCACCGATTTCCTCATCGCCCACGGCCGCATCTGATGGTGCAGCGGTACATAGAACGCCTGATCGCGCACCATCACCAGCGCCTCGCGAATCAGGGCATCGCGCTTTTTCGTGTCGACCTCGGTCTTCATCGCATCGATCAACGCGTCGAGCTTCGGATCGCTCACGCGACCGAGATTGAAGTTGCCATCCGCCCCGGTGGTTTTGGTGCGCAACAACGATTGCAACGAGTACAGCGCGTCGAATGTCGCCACGCCCCAGCCGAGCAGGTACGCGCTCGAATCGTGCTTGAGGATCTTGGGAATGAAATTGGCGAACGGCATCGCATTGAGCTTGGTTTTCACACCGACGCGTGCCCACATACCCACCAGCGCCTGACAGACTTCCTCGTCGTTGACGTAGCGGTTGTTGGGGCAATCGAGGGTGAATTCGAACCCGTCGGGATAGCCCGCTTCGGCCAGCAGCTTCTTCGCCGCGGCTTGATCGAACGCCGGCTTGTCGATCTCGGGTGAGTGGCCGTGCACACCTGGGGCGATCATGATCGCCGCCGGGATCGACAGCCCGCGCATGGTGGTGCGGCGGATCGCCTCGCGGTCGACGGCCAGGTTCATCGCACGGCGCACCCGCACGTCCTTGAACGGATTCTTGCCCTTGACGCTGCTGTACTGCAGCTCGTTGTTGTGCTGGTCGAGCGCGATGAAGATGGTGCGCACCTCGTGGCCGTCGATCACCTTGAGCTTGCCATCGTTGCGCAGCCGCGCGACGTCTTGCGTGGGCAGATCGGTGACCATGTCGACGTCGCCGGCGATCAGCGCCGAGACGCGCGTGGCATCGGCCTTGATCGGTGTGTAGATGACCTCGGTGACGTTGCCGTCGTGCTTGCCCCACCAGCCGCGATTGATATTGAAGACGATGCGCCGGTCGGGTTCCCAGGTCTTGAGGATGTAGGGGCCGGTGCCGTTGGCGTTGCGTGAGGCGAACGTATCTTCCTTGGCCTTGTAGTCCTGGATCTTCTCGGCCTTGTTCTTCTCTGCCCAGGCCTTGCTCATGATGCGAAAGTCGATGATGTTGCGCAGCAGGATCGGATTGGGTCCGTCAAGATTGAACTCGACGGTGTGATCGTCGATCTTCTTCACTTCCTTGATGCCGGCCACGTAGATCTGCATCGTGCCTTGCGGCTGCTTGATGCGCTCGTAGGAAAACACGACGTCGTCGGCGGAAAGGGCGGCGCCGTCCTGGAACTTGACGTTCTTGCGCAGGTTGAAGCGCCATTGCGTCGGGCTGATCTGCTGCCAGCTCTCGGCCAGCGCGGGTTCGACCTGATAGTCGCGGCTGTAGCGGGTCAGACCCTCGTACACGTGCATCACCATGGTGTT
>CADECO010000064.1:14431-20560 GCA_902825905.1 uncultured beta proteobacterium | reverse complement strand
TGGTCGGCCCCGGCGGCTTGCCCAAGGAGATCGTGACGCGGCTGCACGGCGCGGCGGTCAAGGCGTTGCGCGAGAAGGAAGCTACCGACCGCCTGACTGCGATCGGCGCCGACGTGGTGGCCGACACGCCTGAGCAATTCGCCAAGACGATCCGCGACGAGATGGTGCGCTGGGGAACGGTGGCCAAGGCCACGGGCCTGAAGCCTGAGTAACTCGGCCCCAGGCAAATCAGGTCAGCGCAACACGACACGAGAACACTGCATGCCGCTCGACCCACGCTCGCTCGCGCCGAACGCGCGGGCCGGCTACGCCGACGCCGGTGGAACGCGGCTCTACTACGTGGAGGCCGGCAGCGGGCAGCCGCTCGTTCTCCTGGGCGGCTGGCCACAGTCGTTGCACTGCTGGCGGCATCTGTTCGCACCGCTGGCCGCGCATCGCCGCGTCATCGCGATCGATCCGCCGGGCCTGGGCGATTCGGCCAAGCCCGCACCGGCCTACGACATGGAGAGCATCGCGCGGACGATGTGGCGGGCGCTCGATGCGCTGGGGCTCGATCAGGTCGATGTCGTGGGGTTCGATATCGGCATGTGGATCGGCTATCCGCTCGGCCTGCAACAGCCCACGCGGGTGCGGCGGCTGGCGCTGGTCGACGCGCGCATTCCCGGTCTGGTGCCCTGGCCGCCGTTCAATCCCAAGGCCGCGCTGGTGTCGTGGCACTTCGCCTTCAATCTGTTGCCCGAGCTGCCCGAGCTGCTGATCGAAGGCCGCGAGCGCGAATTCCTCAAGTGGTTGTTCGAGTCGCGCACGCAGACTCCGGGCGTGTTCACCGACGCCGACTTCGACGAATATGCGCGCGTCTATCGTGGCCGCGACGCCATCAGCTCGGCGGTCGGCTATTACCGCGCGCTGCCCGAATCGATCACGCAGGTGGAGCGACTGCGTGCCGGCCCCAAGCTCGCGATGCCGGTGCTGGCGATCGCGGGCGAAGCGGGAGTCGGCGCATCGATGGTCGACGCGGTGCGGCTGGTCGCCGACGATGTGCAAGGCGCGGTGTACGAGGGCTGCGGCCACTACGTGCCCGAAGAGGCCCCGCAACGATTACTGCAGGATCTGATCCGGTTTCTCGCTTGAAAGGTTGCGATGGGTATGCACGACCTGGTGATTCGCAATGCCCGCATCGCCGATGGCCTGGGCAATCCGTTGATCGAGGGCGACCTCGCCGTAAAAGCCGGCCGTGTGGCCGAGGTCGGCGCAGTGCGCGGCGAAGCGAAGCAGACCATCGATGCGCGCGGCAATGTCCTCGCACCCGGCGTGATCGACGTGCACACGCACTACGACGCGCAACTCACCTGGGACCCCACCTGCTCGCCCTCGCCGGCGCTGGGTGTGACCACGGTGATCATCGGCAACTGCGGCTTCGGCATCGCACCGGCAACGCCCGCCACGCGGCAGCGCATTCTCGAGAATCTGTCGGTGGTCGAAGCGATGTCGCTCGAATCGCTGCAGGCAGGCGTGCGCTGGGAGTTCGAGACCTTCGGCGAATATCTCGACCTGCTCAGGCGGCAAGGCGCCTATCCCAACGTCGCAGCCTACGCGTCGCACTCGACGATGCGCACCGTGGTGATGGGGGATGAGGCTTCCAAGCGCGTCGCTACGGCATCCGAGCTCGATCGCATGTGCGCGTTGCTGCGCGAGGCGATGCAGGCCGGCGCGATCGGCCTGGGGTCGTCGACCTTCGACAATCACAACGGCATCGGCGGCGTGCCGATGCCTTCGCGCGCGGCTGACGATGCCGAGTTCGTCGCGTTCGCACGCGTGGTGGGTGAAGCCGGATTCGGCTCGATGATGGCCACCTGCGGACAGCGCACCACGATTCCGTTTCTGGAAGAACTCGCGAAGGTGTCGGGCCGGCCGTCGGTGTATGCGGCGATGCTCTACTTTCCGACGCAGCCGGAACGCGCGCACGGCATCAGCGCCGCATGTGCGCAAGCTCGTTTGCGCGGACATCCGGTCTACGCGCAGGCCTCGTGCCAGCCGCTCAGCATGGACTTCCAGTTGAGCGCTGCCTATCCGATGCTGATGGTGGCCGACTGGCCGCAGACGCAGGACCCGGCGCGGCTGACACCGGTCTTCGCCGATCCGGCGTTCCGTGATCGGGTGCGCGCCGATCTGAAAATCCCCAACGGCCCGCGCCTGTTCAATGGCGATTGGGAGCGCGTCGAGGTGACCATCGTCACCCGCGCCGAGAACGCCGCCCTCGAAGGTCGCAGCATCGCCGCCATTGCACGCGAGCAGCGGCGCGATCCGGTCGATGTATTTCTCGATCTGGGCATCGCCGAGGCACTGGCCACCACCTTCACCGCGAAGCTGCTCAATCTGGACGAAGACCGGGTCGGCGAACTGCTCGCGGTGGACGGCAACATGGTGTCGCTATCCGATGCCGGCGCGCATCACACGTTCTTCTGCGACGCGGGCTTCGGCATGCATTTCCTCGGCCACTGGGTGCGCGAGAACAAACGCTTCACCTTGCCGCGCGCCATCAAGAAGCTGACCAGCGATCTGGCCGACATCTACGGCATTGCAGAGCGCGGCGCCCTGGTGCCGGGGCACTGGGCCGATTTCATCCTGTTCGACCCGGCAACCATCGGCGTGAGCAAGACGCAACGCATGCACGATCTGCCGGCGAACGGCGCGCGTCTGGTGCGAAGCGCACCCGGCCTGTTCGGTACTTGGGTCAACGGCGTGCAGGTGTTCGACGGCAGCGGCTACACCAAGGTCACGCCGCCGGGGCAGATCCTCACGCAGTTTTCGCGCGCGCTGCCGACGGTGGGCATGCTGCGGTAGTCAGACGCGCCTCTATCCACCGGGTTCAAAGGCGCTGCCATGAAGGAGCTGCAATGAGCGAGACACCCGCCACGCATCGATTCGACTGGACCGCGATCGTCGACGATCTCAATCGGCATCTGCGGCTGAAAGCGATCCCGTTCGGCATGAAGCTGTTCGAGCGGGTCGAAGACATGATGGCGATACCGAAGATCCGCCGGCCGCAGTCGATCCACACCACTGACCAGATCGTGGCGCAGGCGGCGCGGCTGGGCTTCACCGTCGGGATCACCCGGGAGGATCTGGTCGGCGCGCAGTGCGGCGCGGTGATCGGCCTGCACCCGCAGGACGACGAGTGGCTATCGGGCCAGCGCATGGCGGGCGTGTGGTTCGCCTCGGTGCAGGATTCCGCCTCGCACCAGGCCGCGATGAACGTGGTGCCGTTCGGCCGGTACCGCGCGATGGCGGTGTCGCCGCTCACCGCAAAGCGGCTCGATCCGCCCGACATCTGTCTGTTCTACGGCACGCCCGGCCAGATGATCTTCTTCATCAACGGCCTGCAGTGGAGCGGCTACAAGCGCTTCGACTGGAGCGTGGTGGGCGAATCGGCGTGCGCCGACTCGTGGGGCCGGGCGCTGCGCACGCGCGAACCGAGTCTGTCGATCCCGTGCTATGCCGAGCGACGTTATGGCGGCGTGCAAGACGAAGAAATGCTGATGGCTTTGCCGCCGGAGTATCTGCCCAAAGCGATCGCCGGCATGAATGCGCTGGCGAAGAACGGGTTGCGCTATCCGATTCCGCCATACGGAATCCAATCCGATGCGCGGGCCGGATTGGGCGCCAGTTACGGCGAATCGAAACCCTGACGACGATCGCGGCGAAGCAGGGTTGGCCCGTCACTACCGCGGAACCCATCACCGACGACCCTCGAGGCGGTCCCCGCCAGAGAGGGCTTGACGCCCTGCCCTAATATTGGGAAACTTTTCCCAATATGCCAAGGCCATCCAAGACTGCTTCCGGCGATCCGGCGCGCTCGGCGCTCAATACCGCCATCGACATGGCGCTCCGCGCGCTGGCTCGGGTGCTGCTGCGCAACGGCGTGTCGTTCCAATCGTTCACGGCACTCGCCAAACGCGCCTATATCGACGTCGCGTTGAGCGACTTTCAGGTCGAGGGTCGAAAGCCGTCGATCTCGCGCGTGGCTGTCATCACCGGCCTGACCCGCAAGGATATCCAGCAGCTGCTGAGCGACGAAGGCTCGCGCAGCGCCGAAGAAGGGGAACGCTACAACCGCGCCGCCCGGGTGATCGCCGGCTGGGTGCGCGATCGCGACTTTCACGATCGCAGCGGCGAGCCGCTTGCGCTCAAGTCCGATGAAGGCGCCCGGAGCTTCGCCGAGTTGGTGCGGCGCTACAGCGGCGACATGCCGGCGCGCGCGGTGCTCGACGAGCTGATGCGCGTGGGCGCGGTGGAACAGGACGACGATGGCAGGATCCACTTGCGCGCACGGGTCTACATCCCGACCACCAGCGACGCCGACAAGCTGCTGATCCTGGGCCACGACGTGGCGGCGCTGATCACCACGATCGATCACAACATGCAGCATGGCAACGACGACGCGCGCTTCCAGCGCAAAGTGATGTACGACAACCTGCCGCAGGAAGTGCTGCCGAAATTCCGCGCGCTGAGCGGCGCGCGCGCGCAAAAACTACTCGAGGAACTCGACCGCTGGCTTGCCGAACACGATCGCGATGCCAATCCGTCGATCAAGGGTACCGGCCGTATGTGCGCCGGAATGGGGATCTACTACTTTGAGCGGCCGCACGAGACGCCGCCAGGAGAAGAGCAATGAACATGCGAGTGCGGGGCATCGGCTGGGTGCTGTCTTTGGTGGCTGCGATCCTGGCCGGCTGCGGCGGTGGATCGGGCGGTACCGGCGTGACGATCGGCAGCGGCGGTACGGGTGGCACCGGTGCGACGGCGGGCGCGTCGATCGGCGTGATGGAGAAGGGCAGCGTGATCGTCAACGGCGTGCGCTTCGACGATAGCGCCGCGTCGATCTTCAGCGACAACAGCTCGCGCACCGCGACCGCGCTGCAGACAGGTATGGTTGTGCAGGTGACCGGCCAGTTCAACAGCGACGGCACCAGCGGCACCGCGCAGACCATCCTTATCCAGAACGAGGTGCGCGGCATCGTGCAGAGCGTGAACACCACGGCCAACCCGCCGTTCATTACGGTGGTCAATCAGCGCGTGCTCGTGTTCAACGACACCGTGTTCGCCAACTTCGGTGTCGCCGGCAATGCCGTGGCCAGTCTGCAGCAGCTCACCGCAAACACCAGCGTGGTCGAAGTGCACGGGCAGCGCGACACGGCCGGCAATATCCAGGCGAGCCGCATCGAGTTCCAGTCCGGTGGCGGTATCGTCGATGAACTGCGCGGAACGGCGAGCAACGTCAATGCGCCGGCACGCACGTTCACCCTGGCAGGCGTCAACGTCAACTACGCCAGTGCGACGATCGTCCCGACCGGCGCGACGATCGCAAACGGCGCGGTGCTGGAAGTGCGCGGATCACTCACGGCCGGCATCTTCAACGCCACGGTCGTGCAAGTGGAAGATTCGGCGCTGCTGCCGGGGCAAGGCCAGCAGTTCGAGGTCGAAGGCTTCGTCACCGGATTCACCGGCGCCTCGGCCGCGTTCAACGTCAACGGTCGCGCGGTGCAACTGGCGAGCAACGTTCGCTTCGAGAACGGCGCGCTGAGCGATCTGGTCAACGGCGCGAAGGTGGAGGCCGAAGGTCAGCTGTCGGGCGCAACGCTGGTCGCAACGAAGATCCAGTTCAAGCGCCAGCGCACGATCCTCACCGGAGCGGCCGCGCTGAACACCGTTGCGCGGACCGCCACCGTGCTAGGCAAGACAGTGGTGATCAACGATCTCACCGAGGTGCGCTCGCCGAACGGTGGCAATAGCCTGGCCGCTCTCAACGGTCTGCGCGTCGAAGCACGCTGCTACGTCGATGCGAGCGGCAACATCATCGCCGAGCGTATCGAGGACAACAACGGCAACGGTGGCGTCGACATCGTGCAGGGCCTCGTCACAGCGGAAAACGAAGCGGGCCGCACGCTCACGCTGCTGGGTATCAGCGCCAATCTTGCGGGCACAGTGCAGTTCCAGAACGCACAAGACGCGGCGATTTCGGTGACGCAGTTCTTCGGCCTGGTGACGCCCAATCAAACAGTGGTGAAGGTGAAAGGCACCTTTGCCGCCGGCACGATCAACGGCACCGAGGCGGAGATCGAGAACTAG
>CADECO010000064.1:5920-14331 GCA_902825905.1 uncultured beta proteobacterium | reverse complement strand
CCTTGCGACCGAGATAGCCGGCCTCGACCATCTCCACCAGCAGCGGCGCGGGTCGGTACTTCGAGTCCTTGAAGCCCTCGTAGAGCACGTTCATCACCGCGAGCTCGACGTCCAGTCCGATCAGGTCGCACAGCGCGAGCGGCCCGATCGGATGGTTGCAACCGAGCTTCATCGCCTCGTCGATCTCGGCGGCGGTGGCCAGGCCTTCCTGCAGTGCGAACACCGCTTCGTTGATCATCGGGCAGAGCATCCGATTGACGACGAACCCGGGTGAATTACGCACCTTGACCGGCGCCTTGCCGACCTTCCTGGTCAGCGTCTCGGCCACGGCGTAGGTCGCATCCGAAGTCGCCAAACCGCGGATCAGCTCCACCAGTTGCATCACCGGCACCGGATTGAAGAAGTGCATGCCGATGACCTTGTCGGGACGCTTGGTCACGGCCGCCAGCCGTGTGACCGAGATCGACGAGGTGTTGGTAGCGATGATCGCATCGGGCTTGGCAACACCGTCGAGTTGCGCGAACAGTTTGAGTTTTAGATCGAGGTTCTCGGTGGCTGCCTCGATCACGAAGTCGGCGTCGCGCAATGCGCCCATGTCGGTCGACGTGCGAATCCGCGCCAGCGCCAACGCCTTGTCGGCCTCACTCAGCTTCTCGCGCTTGACCAGGCGGTCCAGGCTGCCATCGACGGTCTTCAGCGCGCGTTCCAATTGCGCGGCGGCGATATCGGTGAGGATCACCGGCTGCCCCGCAACGGCGAACGCCTGGGCAATGCCGTTGCCCATGGTGCCGGCACCGACGATTCCGATCGCGTTGTTCGACATGTGTACTCCGAGTGGTAATAATGGCAATAAGATGGTGAGCAGAGTGATGAGCGCGGGCCACACGCAGATGCCCAGCACGGCCTGCAATGCTACCGGCAGTTCGTGACAAACCGCGCAGCGCGAACGACACGCGCTGATGTGGCGGTCCGCTCAGGGGCTCTTGATGAGCGGAAACTCCAGCCGCACGATGCACCCGGGGCCGCTCGCCGGATCGAGAATCTGCACCGTGCCGCCATGATCACGCATGATCGCCTGCACGATCGACAAACCCAGGCCGCTGCCGGTGCCGGCCGACCCATGCAACCGATAGAAGCGCTCCATCACCCGCGCCCGTTCGTCGCGCGGAATGCCCGGACCGTTGTCCTGCACTTCGACAAACGCATGCGCGCTCGCCGCGACTCCGGTACGCACCGTGATCTCCGCGCCGCGTGGCGTGTACTCGATCGCGTTGTTGACGACGTTGCCGATCGCCTCACGGATCAGCCAGTCGTTGCCCATGATGCGCGCCGATTGGAGCTCGAAGCCGAGATCGACGTTTTTTCGAATCGCCTGATGCACGTACTCGGAGGCTAGCGTGTCCACCTCCGCCTTCAGATCGAGCGGCGCCGTGCGCTCCCTTTGAGTGCCCTTCTCGCTCAGGCGCGCAAGCGACAGCAGTTGACTGGTGAGACGGCTGATGCGCAGCGCGGCCTCATGGATCATGCGCAGTTCCTCGGCGCTCGCGCCCTGCTGCGCCTTCTGCATCGCCACCTCGATGCGCGCTTGCAGCACCGCGATCGGCGTGCGCAGTTGATGCGCGGCATTGGCGGTGAACTCGCGCAGACTGCGTGCGTCAGCGCCCGCGCGCTGCAGATGATGATTGATCGCGCCGATGAGCGGCCGCACTTCGGTCGGCACGAGCCGATCCTGGATCGGATCGAGGTCGCTCGGATCGCGCGCGCGGATCTCGCCGGATACCTGCTCCAGCGGCCGCAACGCGCGTCGCACGCCGAACCACACCGCCGCAAGCATGGCCATGCCCAGTATGACTTCGGGCAACAGCGTGGCCGCCAGCGTGCGCCGACGCAGCCGTTCGCGCGCCGCGATCGGTTCGGCCACCTCGATCGCGCACTGACGCTCGCCGCAACGCGTGGGCACCTGCAGGATGCGCACCGGCTCGCCGCGATGGCTGCCCAGGGCAGCGACGATCCCCGATTGCAGCGAGGTCTGCCGACCGATCACGAACGGATCGGCCTCGCCCTCGATCAATTGGCGATCCGGGCCGAGCAGTCGGAAGTAGACCGGATCGCCGGCGGAGTTGCGCAGCGCGCGGCTGAGCTGCTCGCGATCGAGGATGGTCGGCACCCCGTCGGTGAAGCGCAGCGCGTTGCGCACGCGCAGCATCACGCCCATCAGATCGAGGTCGTAGGCGTCGAGCGCGCGCTTGTCGGCTTCGCGCGTATCGACGAACAGACCGACCCCGATAAGTGCACCGACCAGTGGCAGCAGCCACAGCAGCAGGGAAGCGCGCACGCTGCGCGCATCGGTGGGCCGCCCCACTTACTGCGTCTGAGCAACGGCCATGCGAAACTCTTCGAGCATGTAACCGAAGCCACGCACCGTGCGGATCTGCACGCCCGCGGGTGCAAGTTTGGCGCGCAGCCGCGACACGTAGACCTCGATCGCGTTCGGCGAGAGTTCCTCGTCCCAGCCGGCCACCGACTGGATGATCGCTTCCTTCGAAACGACTTTCTCGACGCGTGAGAGCAGTACTTCGAGCACCGCCCACTCGCGCGCAGCCAGGTCGAGCGGCTTGTCGTTGAGATACGCGCGGCGCGCGCTCTGATCGAGCGTGAGCGGACCGTGGGTGAGCTGCGGGCCGACCAGACCGGAGCCGCGACGCAAGAGCGCGTGAACGCGAGCGCGCAATTCGGGCAGCGCGACCGGCTTGATCACGTAGTCGTCGGCGCCGCTGTCGAATCCGCGCACCCGATCGTCGATCGCATCGCGCGCGGTGAGGATCAGCACCGGCATCGCATGACCCGACTGGCGCACGCGTCGCACGACGTCGAACCCGTCGATGCCCGGCAGTCCGACATCGACGATGAGGCAGTCGAAGCGCTGCGAGTCGATCGCACTGAGCATCGACTCGCCGCGATCGACGGTATCGACTGCGTGGCCGTCCACGCGCAGGCCAGCCTCGAGTGCACTAGCCAGGGATGGATCATCTTCGGCAATGAGAATATGCATCTGGCGTGGGTACTGCCTCGGTCCAGTGAATGCGTTGCCCGGATTCGCAGGTTGCGTCGGTTGCAAGGAACCTCCTTGTATCGCAGTCGGCGCTTCGTTCGCGCCGGCGTGGAGCGTCCTCTCTGAGTGAGGCCGTCTTCGGTCCGGTGCCGATCGGATCGGGTCGGATGCTGTCTTGCTTGCAGCGGACGGCGACAACAGCGTGCAAGGTTACTGTCTGTGCGCTTGCAAGATGCTGACAACGATCAATGGGCGCCGGGAATTTCTTGCCGACCGGGGCCGCAACACCACAGCGCGATCAGGGATTGGCCGAAACACCGCGAAATCGAGACGTCGAGGGGTCAGGTCAGGCTGGTGCGCCACGCGGCACTTGCGCGCGATCGTGCATGCCGTAGTCGCGAATCACCCCGGCCACGCGCAAGCGGTAATCGCGAAACACCCCGCTACGTCCAGCGCGCTGCGCCGAGCGATGCGCTTCGAACTCCCGCCAGCGCCGCACCGCGTCTTCATCGCGCCAGAACGACAGCGACAGGATCTTGCCCTCGTTGGTGAGACTGGCGAAGCGCTCGATCGAGACAAACCCGTCGATCTTTTCCAACTCCGGTCGCAGTTGCGCGGCCAGATCGAGATAGGTCTGCTTCTGGCCGTCGGCGGGCCAGACTTCGAAGATCACCGCGATCATCGTGGGATGGAGGGCTGCAACGGAAATGGTGGCCGCGCCGCGGGGCTGACGTCGGCGGCGGGTTTCGCCGGCGACGGCGTCGCGCCGGGCACACCCTGGGTCGGCGCCGGGAATTGCGCATCGCGCAGCTGACGCAGCACTTCGGGGCGCATCGAGTCGTAGCGCAGCTGCTCGCGCTGCTGCTGCACGCGCGCGAACTCCTCGGAGAACGCGCCGTAGACCATGTTGCGCAGCACCGTTTGATAGTGGCCGCGTTGCGCCGGCGCCTGCATCATGAACACCACGGCGAGCCGCTCGCGCGGATCGATCCAGAAGCGCGGGCCGGTGATACCACCCCAGAACGCATCACCCTGCGAGCCCGGAATGCTCGCCAACCCGTCGGCCAGACGCACGGCGAATCCCAGTCCGAAACCATAGCCGTCGCCGGGCAGATAGTTCGGCCCGCGGGTGAAGCCGAGGTGATCGGAGAGCATGTAGCGCACCGATTGCGGACTGAGAATGCGCGTGCCTTCCAGCTCGCCGCCATTCAGCAGCATCTGCAGGAAGCGGAAGTAGTCGGTGGCGGTTGACGCCGCACCGGCGCCGCCGGAGAAGCGCTTGGGCGCCTCAGTAAGCCGCAGCCATTTGAAGATCCACGCTTCCGGGTCGTTCGCCGCGGGCTGGGCCATGCGCGCGAGCTTGTCGCCGCCCACGTGGAACACGGTGTCGTTCATCTTGAGCGGGGCGAGCACCAGTTCGTTGAGCGCCACGTCGAGCGATTTGCCGGTGACCCGTTCGATCACGTGGCCGAGCACGTCGGTCGATACGCTGTACTCGAACGCGCTGCCGGGCTGATGCATGAGCGGCAGCTTGGCCAGACGATCGAGCATCTGTCTGGCATCCATCCCGTACAGGCCGTCGATGTCATCGTCCTGATAGCGCTGGCGCAGCGCGGTCTTCTGGCCGACGAACCAGTAAGTGAATCCGGCGGTGTGGCGCATCAGATCGTGGACGGTCATTGCGCGCGCGGCCGGCGCCGTCTCGGTCAGCGTTTTGCCTGCAGCGACCTGCAGGCTCTTCAGCTCGGGCAGATGCACCGCGACCGGATCGGAGAGTTTCAACTCACCCCGTTCCACCAGCCGCATCGCCGCCACCGACACCAGCGGCTTGGTCATCGAGGCGATCCGGTGGATCGAGTCGGGCCGCATCGGCGTCTTCTTGGCCGGGTCCTGCATGCCGAACGCTTCGAGTTGCACGATGCCACCGTCGCGTGCGATCAGCAGCACCGCGCCGGGCAGCAGCCCTTTCTGGATGTCGCGCTGGATCGTCTCGTTGATCGCTTTGAGGCGTTCGGAGGCGAAGCCCTGCAGGTCACCGATCGCGCGTTGCGCCAGCGCAGGCATCGGTTGCAAGGCGACCAGAACCGCGCTGAAAGCCAACGCGATCCAGCCACGACGGACACCGCTCGGCAGCAGGCGACGGGACGGCGATGAGAGTGTGCGTTTCATGGCGATGACCTCTGGGCGTGGAAAGCGCAGTCTGGCAGGTCGATTCACGTCGGGCGGCGACTACCAGCGCACATTTACAACCTTTGACCGCAATACAGCCGTAGGGGATCCGGGCGGGGAATCAGTTCGGGGAATCAGTGTGGTAGCGACACGACATCCCACGCGGATCCAACGCGCGAAGCCGCGCTAGCGCACCAGTTCGCGCGCGACGCTGCGACAGTCCATCTCGTACTCCAATTCGACCACGGGTGGCCGGCACAGGTGCCAGGTGACCCCGCCGGCTGCGGCGCCTTTCTCGACGAGTTCGGGCCCGATCAGCGGATGAATGTCGTGGATCGAGTACACGTGGGTCGAGTCGACATCGGCCCAGGAAAATCCCAGCGCCGACAAACGCTTGAGCTGCTCGCCCACCACGAACTGCGCCTTGGCGCGCAGGCCTTCGGGCGACACATCGCCACGGCGGACGATGTGATCGCGATAGTTGGCCTTGCCTTCAGGCGACTCCGCGCAGCCGGCAATCACGAAGGTGCGCGCGGCGTTCGTGGCGGCCGGCACGGTGTACGAGAACGCATAGAACGACGGCTCGGCGGGCGGCTGGATCGCCGGACACACGTTCGAGCGCGCCACCGGATTCACGTCGTTGGCGAAGATGCCCCAACGCTCCAGCGTGCCGACGTAGACGCGGTTGAATGCACGAAAACCTTCTTCGGTGAATGGCGCCGGCGAACGCAGCTCGCACTGGCAGAACGCGGTGAGCGGGCGGCCGAGCGCGCGCAGATGCGCTTCGATCGCGGCAAAGCCCGCGGCGATCGGCACCGGCCGGCGAAACCGCACGCGCTCGATCTCGAAACCCGGTTCGGCCGCAGCACCGCCGGAGTACTGGAACACTGCGGGGATGTAGCGGTAGCCGCCAGGCTGGAAGACAGTGGAACTGCTCATGGTGGGATCCTCGATGGCGATGATGCGATGGAAGGTATTCGATGTTCGCAGCGCGTTTGCACAGGTACCGGAAGCGCCCCGCCGGTCGCTTGTCCGCTCAGCCCCTCGGCCGCTTGTCGATCACGCGTTTGGCCTTGCCGATCGAACGCTCGACCGCACCCACGTCGGCGATGCGCGCATGCACGCTCACGCCGCAGTACGCCTTGATCGCATGTTCGAGCCGCGTGCGCACGGCGTCGCGTTCCACCGCGGGCAGCTTGGCCTGCTCGGGCTTGACCTCGACCACCACGTCCACGCGATCCATCGCCGCCTCGCGCGACACCTCCAGCACGTAGTGCGCGGCCAGCTCCGGGTGCTTGAGGATCTGCTCCTCGATCTGCGAGGGGAACACGTTCACACCGCGGATGATCAGCATGTCGTCGCTGCGACCGGTGATGCGCGCGATCCGTCGCATGGTGCGCGCGGTGCCCGGCATCAGGCGCGTCAGATCGCGCGTGCGATAGCGGATCATCGGCAGACCTTCCTTGGTGAGCGTGGTGAGCACCAGTTCGCCCAGCTCGCCGTCGGGCAGTACCTTGCCGGTCTGCGGATCGATGATCTCCGGATAGAAGTGGTCTTCCCACAGCGTGAGGCCGTCTTTCGTTTCGATGCATTCCTGCGCCACGCCCGGTCCGATGATCTCCGACAGCCCGTAGTGATCGACCGCCTGCAACTGCATGCGCTCCTCGATCTGCTTGCGCATCGCATCGGTCCACGGTTCGGCGCCGAAGATACCGATGCGCAGGCTGCATTGCTTGGGATCGAGCCCCTGGCGCTCGAACTCGTCGGCAATCGCGAACATGTATGAGGGCGTCACCGAGATGATGTCAGGCTTGAATTCGTTGATCAGTTGCACCTGCCGCTCGGTCTGCCCGCCACCCATCGGGATCACCGCCGCGCCAAGCAACTCGGCGCCGTAATGCATGCCTAGGCCGCCGGTAAACAAGCCGTAGCCGTAAGCGTTGTGCATCTTGTCGGTCGAGCGGCCGCCGGCGGCGCGGATCGAGCGCGCCATCACCTGCGCCCAGGTAGCGATGTCCTTCTTGGTGTAGCCGACCACGGTCGGCCGTCCGGTCGTGCCGCTGGAGGCGTGAATTCGCACGATGTCATCCATCGGCACCGCGAACATGCCGTACGGATAGTTGTCGCGCAGATCGCTCTTCACCGTGAACGGCAACTTGGACAGATCGCCCAATCCGCGGATGTCGCGCGGATGCACGCCGGCCGCATCGAACTTCTTCTTGTAGTGCGGCACGCGCTCGTAGGCGTACTGCGCGATGGTGCGCAGGCGCGCGCTCTGCAGCGCAATCAGTTCGTCGCGGCTGGCTTTCTCGATCGGTTCGAGTTGATCGTGCTCGGTCATGGTGGCACCTTCGGCTTCGGATTCGATTATCCCGCGCGCGGTTTGCAGGCTGCGCCGCCGGCACCGGACCCACTCGCACTGCCCGGCTTGCAGTCGACCCGTTCGAGAATCGTCTGGATCTCCTTGTAACCGCGACGGCGCGCATGCACAAGCGGTGTCACGCCCTCGCGATCGGCGATCTGCGTGTTCGCGCCGGCGCGCACCAGCAGGCGCACGATCTCGGTGTGGGCGGCGCCACCATCGCCGAGGATTACCGCCTCGAGCAGCGCCGTCCAGCCGAGGTTGTTGACGTGATCGATGTCGATCTTGGTGTTCAGCAGCTCGCGCACCGTATCGACGTGGCCGTAGTGGCACGCGGGAATCAGCGCCGTCCCGCCGTATCGATTCGTGCTCTTCAGATCGGCGCCGGCAGCGAGCGTCATGCGCACGATCTCGAGATAGCCGCGCGCGCCGGCCAACAGAAATGCGCTGTTGCGGATGTTGTCCTGCGCGTTCACATCGGCGCCCGCAGCGATCAGCTGTCGCGCCGCTTCCACGTGATTGCCATACGTTGCCGCCACCAGCGCGGTACGCCCCTCCGCATCGCGCGCCCGAACGCCCGCGCCACGCGCGAGCAGATTGCGCACCTCAGCCGCATTACCGCGCGCGGCGGCTTCGATGAGTGCGGCGTCGGGCGCTTGGGCCATGGCATGGGTGGGCAACTGCGTCGCCACGAACCAAACCACTGAGAAGAGCAGCGCGCGCACGATCTGTCGGGCGCGCTGGTGCGAAATCGATCCGTTGGTCATGGTCGGCCTGCCCGCCCTCAGTTCATCGCGAACAGCGCAACGATCAGCGCAATCACGACAA
>CADECO010000064.1:0-5820 GCA_902825905.1 uncultured beta proteobacterium | reverse complement strand
CCTGCCCGCCCTCAGTTCATCGCGAACAGCGCAACGATCAGCGCAATCACGACAACTACGATACCCACCACGATGGCGACCTTGCCGCCCGCCAGCGGCGACGAAGCGCCCACTTCCCCGTCGTGTGCGTGGATCCACACCGCCTCTTGCTTGCCGTTGTAGGTGTAGTTGCTCTCGAAGGCGGGCGCGAGCACGTCCTCCAAGGTGAGTGGGTCGATGCGCAGATCGAGCTGCTGGATCTCCTGTCGCGCGCCACCGACCTGCTTCTTGATGCGCTCCTCCAGTAGCCGCCGCAGCCGCTTGCTGGCTTCGGCCTGCGCCGCGGCGCGATCGAGCGTCACCGGACGAACCGGTACGGCCGCCTCGGGCCGCGTCGCAGCTTGTTGTACGCGCGCCAGCAAGTCGCGACCAAGCATCGCCGGTGCGCTGCCCGGCAAACCGCTCGCGTCGATCACCAGATCGTCGATCAATGCTTTGGTCTCGCCCTGCTGCTCCGTCCATGTTGCATCGTTCGAATGCGACTCGTTACGCCGCGCTTGCCAAACCGCAGCGACATTGGCCCGGACCCGCCACTGCGGCACCCAGGCCGGCTTCAATTCACCGAGCTTGACGGCATCGGCAAAGTTCTTCGGCGCCATCAACAATCCGCGCGCCCATTTGTCGAACGCCGTGCGTGCACCGGCCTCATCGAGCGCGAACGGCACGAACCGCTCCTGAGTCGACGGGTCCCCTGGGGCCGGCCGCCGCCGCAAACCACTGACACGCTCGATATCACCCACCAGCGCGCGCACATCGACTTCGCGCCGCGCAGCCAGATCAGAGAACCGCCGCGCCTGTTGCTCGGCGAGCCCGCGAATGTCCTCGGGAAGCTCGCCGGCGGCAGGCATTGGTGCATCATCGACCAACACCGGAATGACCGTCATGCCCGCGCGGCCGAGAGCGTAAGCGATCTCGCGTCGGTGTACGTCGTCAGGTTGATCGAGCCGGCGGCCCTGTGCGTCAGCCGCGGCCAGCCACTGCCGGCCAATCACGAGGAGTGTCACGTTACAACGGGCGAGCCCTTGCTCGATCTGTTCGCGCCACGGTCCCGCGTGCAGCGTATCCCGGTCTAGAAAGATCGCATCGGGGCCAAACACCTCCACGAGATCGTCGCCCAGCAACAGCGCCCAAGCCTTGCTGTCGCTTTGCCGGTAGCTGATGAACACGCCGGCCATCGTGAATCAGCCTCCATGCCGCGCGCTGTGCAGCCGCGCCAATTCGGACCGGTCAATCGTCGTCGCGGTCACGCCCGCCGGTTCCCTTCCCGCCGCGATCGTCGTCCGACACCAGCGCGAACGCACGCAGCGCCGAGCCGGTGCCACCTTTGACCTTGAGCGGCGGGATGACCACGGCGAACTCGTACGCGCGTGCCCGCGCCAGATCCTCGAGATTGAGGTTCTCGATGATGTAGATGCCCGCATCGGCGATCAGCCGCATGTGCACCGGGAACACCTGGAACTTCGGCGTGAACGTGATCGGCGGACGCTTCTCGAAGGTGAGCGTGTCATTGCCAACGATGCGCGCGCCCTGTCGCGCCAGCCATTCGGCGGCATCGAGCCCCGGCCCGGGCGAGTCGTCGCCCTTGTAGAGCGCGGCGTTGTCCTTGAAGTACGGGCCCCAGCCGGTGCGAATGAAGATCGTGTCGCCGCGGCGGATCTGCACGCCGAAATGCCGTGCGGTGTCGGCCAGATCGCGCGCCGAGATCTCTTCGCCAGGCTTGAGCGGATCCCAGCTCTTGTTCTTGAAGCGCGCCACATCGAGCAGCACGCCGCGCGAGATCAACAGATCCTTCGGAAAATTGTCGATCGCCAGATGCCCGCCGACGCCGGCCGCGCCGATGCCGTTGTTGTTGCCGGTGGCCGCCGCCGCGTCGACGCCGCCGAACAGCTTGCCGTCGCGGCCGATGTGGCCGATCGCATCGATCGAGGGCGCGCCATGCTGACCGCTCCAGGCCTGCACTTCGGAAGTGAACGAAAGCTGCGCGCCGTCACCGAACGAGCCACGCGTGTTGGCGTGCGTGGCCGACAATGAAAACGCATACGGCGGATTCACCCCGGCGATCGGCGAGGTGATCTCCCAGGTGTGCGACAGATCGATCACCCGCGCGCGTTTGACGGTGCGCAGCAGATCGTCGGTGTCGTTGCGGCCGTCGGCGAGTGCCGTCCCGCTGCCGGCAACGAGCGCCACCGTCGCGGTCCATAGCAGCGTGCGGCGCACGATGCGGCTCGATCGATCGGCGAATCGGGTAATCATGGGTCTCCTCCTGGTATGAGAGCGGTACGCCGACCGATTCTCGGTCTGCGCCGCGAACGGGGTCAAGGCGCGCGGTACCGCGCCGCTCAAGGCAGCCGCAACGGCGACTCCTGCATCGCGGCGATCTGCTCGCGCAATTCCAGGATCCGGTCTTGCCAGTAGCGCTGCGTGTTGAACCACGGAAACGCCGCCGGAAACGCCGGATCGTCCCAGCGCCGGGCGATCCACGCGCTGTAGTGGATCAGCCGCAAGGTGCGCAGCGCTTCGATCAACCCGAGCTCGCGCACATCGAACTCGTGGAATTCACGATAGCCCTGCAACAGCGCGCGCAGTTGGATCTCGGCCGCCGCGCGCTCGCCCGATAGCAGCATCCACAGATCCTGCACCGCCGGACCGGTGCGGCAATCGTCGAAATCGACGAAGTGCGGGCCACCGTCGGTCCACAGCACGTTGCCCGAATGGCAGTCACCATGCAGCCGGATCTGTCGCGCGTCGTCGACGCGATCGAACGCTTCGTCGACGCCGTCGAGCGCGAGTTCGACCGCGTTCTCCCAGGATTCGAGCAAGTCGGCCGGGATGAAGTCGTGGTCGATCAGCCAGTCGCGCGGCTCCTGGCCGAAGGTTTCCAGATCGAGCGGCGGCCGCGTGCGAAACGGCTTGCTGGCCCCGACGGCGTGGATGCGCGCGATGAACCGCCCGAGCCAGCGCAGCGTGTCCTCGTTGTCGAGTTCCGGAGCGCGACCACCGCGGCGTGGATACACCGTGAAGCGAAAGCCACTGAACGCGTGCAGCGTGCTGCGTGCGGCCCCGCCCGATGGCGCGGCTTCTGCGTCTGCAGCCGCTGCGCTCGCACGCGCTGCCGCGGTCACTCGTGCTGCGGACTTCTTAGCACCGGCAGCCGCAAGCACCATCGGCGCCACCACCGGAATCTCGCGCGCGGCCAGCTCGCCGGCGAACGCGTGCTCCTCGAGAATCTGCGCATCGGACCAGCGCGCGGCCCGGTAGAACTTCGCGACGACCGAGTCACCTTGCTCCAGGTGCACTTGATAGACGCGATTTTCGTAACTGTTGAGACTGAGGAGCCGGCCATCGCCACGCAGCCCGACGCTTTCCAACGCGTCGAGCACGACGTCGGGGGTCAAACCGGCATAGGGTGCGCCGTTGTCGGCAGTCGGCGCGGTGCGCGAGACGGCCCCTTTTGTTTTGCCGCGCTTTGCCGGCTGTGCGCCGCGCGGGCCTGACGATCTATTTTGTGCCACGCGCTACTCGATGCGAATCTTCGCCAGCTTGACCACACGCTCCCACTTCACCAGATCGTCGCGAATCAGCTGCGCATACGCCTCGGGCGTGCCGCCTTCCGGCTCGATGCCCACCGCTGCATAGCGCTTGATGATCTCGGGCTCCTTCAACACCGCGCCGATCTCGGCATTGAGCTTGTCGATGATCGGGCGTGGCGTCTTGACCGGTACCAGGATGCCGGTCCAGGTGGAACTGAAATGCCCGGGCGCGCCGGCCTCGGCACAGGTCGGAACGTCGGGCACCGCACCATCGCGCTTGCGGTTGTGCACGCAGATGCCGCGAATGCGCCCCTGCTTGACGAACTGCGCGGCACCGGCCACCGACACCGCGCCCAGCGCAATCTGCCCGGCGACCACATCCTGCGTCGCCGGACCGCCGCCCTTGTACGGCACATGCGTCATGTCCAGCCCGGTCTCGAACTTGAGCAGCTCGGCGCTTGCATGCGAGGTGCTGCCGGTGCCGGCACTGCCGTACGAAAGCGAACCGGGCTTTTGCTTCGACAGGGCGACCAGCTCACGCAGATTGGACGCCGGTACCGAGGTGTGCGCGACGATGATCAGCCCGCCCTCGCCCAGCTTGGTCACCGGCGCGAAATCGCGCAGCGTGTCGAACGGCAGCTTCGGGTACACATGCGGATTGATCACCAGCGTGCCGTCGAAGCCCAACAGCAGCGTATAGCCGTCCGGCGCCGACTGCGCCACCATCTGCGTGCCGATGTTGCCGCTTGCCCCCGCGCGGTTCTCGACGATCACCTGCTGACCGAGGCGCTGGCCGAGCCGGTCGGCGAGCACGCGCGCGCTGTTGTCGGTGACCCCGCCCGGGGCGAACGGCACCACCAGCCGGATCGTCTTGTTCGGATAATCCTGCGCGAACGCAGCGTGCGACGCACCCAGCGTCAGCACGACCACGCCGGCCGCGATCGACTTGAACCTGCTCATGACTGCGCTCCTTCGTTTCATTGAATAGGGATAGCCCGAGTCTGACAGGCACGGCAGGGATCGCGCGCGGGGCTTGGTATGCGCGGTGCACACAACGCGCTCACAGCCCGGGCAACACGCCCTGGTATTTCGCGTGCGCCTCCCACTGCTCCAGTTCCTTGAGCACCAGCGTCTCGACCTGCGCCCAGGTCTCGGCGCGGGGCCCGGGTAGATGCCGGTTAGTCGAATTGGAGAACACGATGGTCGGATGCCCGTCCTGGCGCAGCCGCTCGACGTTGCTCGGACTGTCTTCGATGTACAGATCCGCGCCCACCGCGGCCTTGTCGCTCATGAAGCACAGATCCCAGTACGGAATGTCGTGGCTGTCGAGCCACTCCACCGTCTGCTGCACCGCCGGCATATGGAAGAATTTGATGAACAGCCGGTGCGTGATGATGCGGATGCGCACCCCGCGCTTCGACAGCGAACGCAGCGCTTGCGGGGCGCCGGGCATCGGCCGCAGATCGCGAAACAGGTTGCGCTGGGTGACGGCGAACTTGTGCAACGCCTCGTAGCCACCGGGCGCTCGATCGATGCCCCACTCGGGCAGATCCCACGACACCTGCTCGGTGAGCGAATCGACCGCCACGCCCAGCCACTCGGCGGCGATCGGTCGCAGGCCGCCATAGAAATCGGCGCAGGTGCCATCGAGATCCACACCAAATACAAACGTACGCTCGCTCATTCGGGAAGGCGCTCGCTGTCGGCCTGCGCAATTACAGGGGCGCTACGTTACCACCTGGGCCACGCCGCTCTGCCGTGGACGGGTGCGCCGGTGCATCCGGTCAGCCGCACTCGCGCGCCGGCCCGTACATCGAGGACAAATCGGCACGACCTGGGGGACAATGCGGGCGACCAATTTCTTGATCCAGGAGAGTCGCATGGCCACCCGTCCCGACGAGCGCATGCCCGAGCCGCAAATCGACCCGAACGGGCTGTTTCTCGAAGAGGTATTCACCGATCGGCGCGTCGGCACGATTCGCCGACTCACGCCGGTGAACGCCGACGGACTGCGCGATCCGGCGCGTCCGATGCAGTACATCGGCGAGACGCAGGTGATGAGCAACGTTGGCGCGCTGCCGATCGTGTTCGAGATCGAAGCCGAATCGGTGGGTGACGCAGCGAACAAATTCGGCCCGCTCGCCAAGGAAGCCATCGAGCGCACCGTCAAAGAACTGCAGGAAATGCGGCGTCAGGCCTCCTCGTCGATCCTCGTGCCCGGTGCCGGCGGTGGCGGCATGGGAGGAATGGG
>CADECO010000063.1:16969-20675 GCA_902825905.1 uncultured beta proteobacterium | reverse complement strand
CCGCCGCATCACGACATCTACTCGATCGAGGATCTGGCGCAGCTCATCCACGACCTCAAGAACGCCAATCACCGCGCATCGATCAGCGTGAAGCTGGTCTCCGAAGTCGGCGTGGGCACGGTCGCGGCCGGTGTCGCCAAGGCCAAGGCCGATCACGTGACGATTTCCGGCCACGACGGCGGCACCGGTGCCTCACCGTGGTCATCGATCAAGCATGCCGGCACTCCGTGGGAGTTGGGTTTGGCCGAGACCCAGCAGACGCTGGTGCTGAACGGCTTGCGCGGGCGCATCGCGGTGCAGGTCGACGGGCAGATGAAGACCGGTCGCGACGTCATAGTCGGCGCCATGCTCGGTGCCGACGAGTTCGGTTTTGCCACCGCGCCGCTGGTCGCCGAGGGCTGCATCATGATGCGTAAGTGCCACCTGAACACCTGCCCGGTGGGCGTGGCCACGCAGGATCCGGTGCTGCGCAAGAAGTTCCAGGGCAAGCCCGAGCACGTCATCAACTATTTCTTCTTCGTTGCCGAAGAGGCGCGCTCGATCATGGCGAGCCTGGGCGTGCGCAGGCTCAACGATCTGATCGGCCGCGCCGACCTGCTCGACATGAAGAAAGGCATCGAGCACTGGAAGGCGCGCGGGCTGGACTTCGCCAAGGTGTTTCATCAGCCCAAGGTCGGTCCGGAGATCGCGCGCTTCCACACCGAATCGCAGGACCATGGCGTGGATCGAGCGATCGACAACCGGCTCATCGAGCTGGCTGCGCCGGCTCTCGAGCGCGGCGAGAAGGTGTCGATCGACATGCCGATCCGCAACATCAATCGGACGGCCGGCACCATGCTTTCGGGTGAGGTCGCGCGGCGCTATGGTCACGATGGATTGCCCGACGACACGATCCACGTGCGTTTCGCGGGCTCGGCGGGGCAGAGCCTGGGCGCGTTCCTGTCCAAAGGCATCACGATCGAGCTGATCGGCGATACCAACGACTACTGCGGCAAGGGGCTCTCGGGGGGACGGATCAGCGTTCAACCCTCGCCCAAGTTCCGTGGCGAACCCACGCAGAACATCATCACCGGCAATGTCGTGCTGTACGGTGCGATCGCCGGCGAGGCGTACTTCCGCGGCGTGGCCGGCGAGCGCTTCGCGGTGCGCAACTCAGGCGCGCATGCGGTGGTGGAAGGCGTCGGCGATCATGGTTGCGAATACATGACCGGCGGCACGGTCGTGGTGCTCGGCATGACGGGTCGGAACTTCGCGGCCGGCATGTCCGGAGGTATCGCCTACGTGCTCGACGAAGACGGCGATTTCGATAAGCGCTGCAACGCGTCGATGGTCGAGCTGGAGCCGGTGCTGTCGGAGGCCGAGCAGCACTCGAAACTCCCGCGCGAGATCTGGCACATGGGCCTGGCCGATGAAGTGCTGCTCAAGCGCCTGATCGAGCAGCACGCCAAGTACACCAACAGCCGGCGCGCGCAGGACGTCCTCAAGAACTGGGGCCAGTATCGTGCGCAGTTCGCCAAGGTGTTTCCGAAAGAGTACCGGCGTGCGCTCGCCGAACTCGGTCAGAAGCGCATGGCGGCGTAGCGCTCTTCGAGCCGACGCGCGAACCTCCGCCACGAGAATTTCCAAGGCATGCATGGTCGCCGGTCGTTGATCGGCGACGCAACCTCACGCAATCGGGCAACAGCAAATGGGCAAGGTCACCGGATTCCTCGAGTATCAGCGCCTGCAAGAGGCGAGCGAACCGCGCGAAGGACGGGTGAAGCACTATCGCGAGTTCGTGCTGCACCTGACCGATCAGGAAGCGTCGATCCAGGGCGCGCGCTGCATGGACTGCGGCATTCCGTTCTGCATGAGCGGCTGTCCCGTCAATAACATCATTCCGGACTGGAACGACCTGGTCTACAAGCAGGACTGGAAGCGCGCGCTCGACACGCTGCACTCGACCAACAATTTTCCCGAGTTCACCGGCCGCGTCTGTCCGGCACCGTGTGAAGAGGCGTGCACGCTCAACATCAACAACGATCCGGTCGGCATCAAGTCGATCGAGCACGCCATCATCGACAAGGGCTACGAGATGGGCTGGGTGGTGCCGCAGCCGCCCAAGCGCAGAACCGGGAAGCGCGTCGCAGTGGTGGGCTCTGGCCCCGCGGGCATGGCAGCAGCGCAGCAGTTGGCGCGGGCCGGGCACGACGTCGTGCTGTTCGAGAAGAGCGACCGCATCGGCGGCCTGCTGCGCTATGGCATTCCCGATTTCAAGATGGAAAAGCATCTGATCGATCGCCGCGTCGAGCAGATGCGGGCCGAGGGCGTCGAGTTCCGCACCAGTCACTGGGTGGGCAGTGGCGCACCCGCCGATGGCGCGAAATTCACGCAGGTCGACATCAAGAAGCTCGTAGCCGAGTTCGATGCCACGGTGCTGAGCGGTGGTGCGGAGCAGCCGCGTGATCTGCCGATTCCCGGTCGGCAGCTCGATGGCGTGCACTTCGCCATGGACTTCCTGCCGCTGCAGAATCGTCGTGTCGCCGGCGACAAGAACGTGCGCGAACTGTGGGCGAGCGGCAAGCACGTCGTGGTGATCGGCGGCGGCGACACCGGCTCGGATTGCGTCGGCACCTCGAATCGGCACGGTGCGAAATCAGTCAGCCAGTTCGAGTTGCTGCCGCAGCCGCCGGAGCACGAATTCAAACCGCTCACCTGGCCTTACTGGCCGATCAAGCTGCGCACGTCGTCTTCGCACGAGGAGGGCGCGGCGCGCGACTGGTCGGTGGCGACCAAGGAGTTCATCGGTGCCGACGGCAAGGTCACCGGACTGAAGGCGGTGCGGCTGCAATGGGAAAAGGATGCTTCCTCCGGCCAGACGAAGATGAAGGAAGTACCCGGCAGCGAGTTCACGCTTCCGGCTGATCTGGTGCTGTTGGCGATGGGTTTCGTCGGCCCGGTCAGCGTGGGACTTCTCAAGGAGCTCGCGGTCGAGCTCGATCCGCGTGGCAACGTGAAAGCCACGACCGAAGGTCCGGGCGCATATCAGACATCGATCCCGAAAGTGTTCGCGGCTGGTGATGTGCGCCGCGGGCAGTCGCTCGTGGTGTGGGCGATTCGCGAAGGGCGGCAGTGCGCGCGGGCGGTCGATGAATTCCTGATGGGCGCTTCGGATCTGCCGCGATAACCGGACGCTTTAGCGCTCGATCCGGAAAAGAAAAAACCGCACGGCAAGCCGTGCGGTTTTTTCTTTCATCCACCGCGCCGACGATCCCAAGCGCGAGCGGCGGAGACCCTTCTCGTTGCGCTAGCGATCAGCTCGGCGCGCCGCGGGTTTCGCGGGTCGCTCGGGTATGGCTGCCGGACGTGGCGGTTCGATGCGCGGCGCCTCGGCGCGCGGCGGAAGCGGCAACGCGACCGGAGGCGGCGTCACGCGCGAATTCCAGAGCGGCACGTGATACGGGAACTCCGCGTAGCGGTTGAACAGCGTCGGGGCGTGGTCGCAGTCGGCCCACTGTTCGGCGATGCAACGCTGGCGCCAGCTGTGCAGCAGCGCGCCCTCGCGCGTGTCCTGACGGGTGCTGTGCTCCATCCAGCGGGCGACTTGTTCGCGATGATCGCGATCAACCCGTGCGCGCATCAAATCGTCGGCCAGTCGTGCCGCGCGCGCGGTGCTGTCGGGCGAGGGCGGCACGACCATCAGACGGTTCATCGTGCGGTCCATCTT
>CADECO010000063.1:8926-16869 GCA_902825905.1 uncultured beta proteobacterium | reverse complement strand
GCCACTTCGGCGACGATCACCACGATGAAGATCGAGGCAAGCACCGTGGCGACGCGGGGCCACTGAAACAGGTTCAGCGCGGTGTCCAATGCCATGCCGATGCCACCGGCACCGACCAGCCCGAGGACCGCCGATTCGCGCACGTTGATATCCCAACGAAACAACGAGATCGACCAGAACGCCGGCGCGATCTGCGGCCAGTAGCCCTTGGTCACCACGCTTGCCCAGGGTGCGCCAGCCGCGGTGAGCGCTTCGATCGGACCGGGTTGCGCCTCTTCCAGCGCTTCGCCGACGAGCTTGCCGACGAAGCCGATCGATCGGAACGCGATGGCAAGTGTGCCGGCCAGTGCGCCGGGCCCGAACACTGCGACGAACAGCAGCGCCCAGACGAGCGAATTCACCGAACGTGACGCCACCAGCAACAACTTCGCAACGTAGTTGATCGGCGCGAACGGTGTCACATTGTGGGCAGCCAGCAAACCGAGCGGCACCGCCATGATGATCGACAGGATCGTGCCGAGCGAGGCGATGTGCAGCGTCTCGACCAGCGCGTCATGCACGCCGCCGGGGTAGTGCGCCCAATCGATCGGCCACATGCGGGTGAGCAGATCGCGCACCTGTTCGGGCGCATCGATCAGAAACTCAGGGATGAGTTCGATCGATCGCACCGACGCCGCCACCGCCGCGACGATCCCCAGGTACACCGTGAAGCGCGCGTATCGCTGGCCGGCGCTGAACCGATGCCAAACGCGTGGCGAGTGCGATACGTTCGCGGGCGCGATCGACTGGGTCATCGGAGCCGGGTGGTCAGAGCGGAGTCCATCGGCTGCGCGCGATCAGTCTTCGTTGGCACGCGCGTCGCTGGCGAACACCTTGCGCACGCGCACCGCCAGCACTTCACCGATCATGATCATCGCGATGATCGCGATCAGGATCGCGCAGACGAAGTCGTAATCGAACCGTTGGAACGCCGCGAACAGCGTGCCACCGATGCCGCCCGCGCCGACGATGCCAACCATCGTCGAGTTGCGCAGGTTGGAGTCGAGCTGATAGGTGGCGAAGCCGACGAATCGCGACAGCACCTGCGGCACGACCCCGTAGGTCACAACGCTCATGAATGGCGCACCGCTCGCGCGCACCGCCTCGACCTGCTTGGGTGAGATCTCCTCGATCGCCTCGGCGAACAGCTTGGCGATGAAACCGATCGAGGCGACGATCAACGCGAGCACGCCGGCCAGCGCGCCGAACCCCACCGCCTTGACGAACAGGATCGCCACGATCACCGGATGAAACGTGCGGCACGCGGCGATGACCGCGCGCGCCGGCCAGGTCACCCACATCGGCATCAGATTGCGCGCCGCGGCCAAGCCGATCGGCAGCGACAGCAGCACGCCGAAGAACGAGGCGAGCACCGCGATTTCGAGCGATTCGGTCAGACCCTTGTAGAGCGATTCGGGCTGGGCGATCTCAGGTGGAAACATGCGGCCGAGGAATTTCGCGCCGTTGTCCAGGCCGGTCACGAATCGTTCCCAGGTGAAGTCCAGTTGCGCCGTGGCGTAGACGACGTACGCGGCCAGCAGCAGCCACAGCCCGCGGCGCCACCCTTGCGGAGCGAATGCGCGGCGCGGCTCGGTGGTCACGCGTGGCTCACTGCAGCCAGTCCTGGCCGCCGTAGATGCCGCGCAGCTGCGCCTCGTCGAGTTGCGCGGGCGGGCCGTCGTACACGATGCGGCCACCCGACATGCCGATGATACGTTCGGCGAATCGCTTGGCGAGTTCCACGTCGTGCATGTTCACCAGCGCCGGGATCCGCTGCTGCGCGCACAGATCGCGGATGAGGCCCATGATCTCCACCGACGTACGCGGGTCGAGCGACGAGGTGGGTTCATCGGCCAGCAGCAGCTGCGGGCTTTGCATGAGCGCGCGCGCAATCCCCACGCGCTGGCGTTGACCTCCGGAGAGGCTGTCGGCGCGCTGCGTTGCGAAGCTGCCGAGCCCCACCGCGTCGAGCAGCGTGAATGCGCGGTCGATGTCTTGCTGCGGGTAGCGGCGCAGCCATGCTTTCCACACCGACACATAACCGAGCCGGCCGCACAGCAGGTTCTCCATCACCGAGAGCCGCTCGACCAGGTTGTACTCCTGGAACACCATGCCGATGCGCCGGCGGGCTCGGCGTAGTGCCACACCCGATAACCTGGTGAGATCGGTGTCGCCGAACAGAATCGAGCCGGCGCTCGGCTCGACCAGCCGGTTGATGCATCGGATCAGCGTGCTCTTACCGGTGCCCGAGGGCCCGATGATGGCGGTGAGCCCGGTGCCGGCGATCTGCAGGTCGATGCCCTGCAGCACCGGCCGGCCACGCACGTATTCCTTCTGCAAGCCATTGATCGCGAGCGCGGCGGACTGGGCCACGGCCTCAGTTTCCGCGTGGCGTTGGAGCCTGATCCGGGGCGAACCGTGGTCGCATCACTGCTTCTTCTTCGCCTCGGCGGCCTTCTTGCGCGCTTCTTCCTCGCGCTTGGTTTCCTTCTCGTAAGCGGCGCGATTGAACTTCTCGCCACTACCCTCGGCCACCTTGCGCACCAATGCCCATTCCTTCTGATAAGTGATCGGATAGAAGCGGTCGGCGCCATCGAACGCCTTCTGCATCTCCGGCGTGAAGCGATAGTCGTAGAAGCACTTGAGCATGGTGTCGCGCAGCTTCGGCTCCAGGTCGTGTGCGTAGGCGAACGACGAGGTCGGGAAGGTGTCGCTCTTCCAGATCACCCGATAGTCATCGGCCTTGATCTGACCGCGCGCGGCCATGCGCTTGAACACGTCGGAGGCGATCGGCGCGGCATCGTAGTCGCCGGTGCCCACGCCCAGGATCGACTGGTCATGCTTGCCCGAGTACAAGACCTTGTAGTCCTGATCCGGCACCAGCCCGAGCGCCGGAAACAACGCACGCGGCGCCAGGTTGCCCGAGTTCGACGACGGGGACGTGTGCGCGACGCGCTTGCCCTTGAGGTCGGTGAGCGTGTTATAGGGGCTGTCGCGCTTGACGATCATGTGCAGTTGATAGCCCTGAAACGAGCTGGCATCGCCTTTCACTGCGAACGGGACGGCGCCCGCCAGATTGACGGCGAAGTTGGTCGGCCCGGTGGAAAAGCCGCCGACGTGCAGGCGACCGGAGCGCATCGCCTCGATCTCCGCGGCGTTGGACTGCACCTGATAGAACACCACGCGCTTGCCGGTGCACTTGCTCAGGTGGTCGGTGAACGGCCGGAACACGCTCTCGTACACCGCCGGGTCTTCCACCGGCGTGTAGGTGAACACCAGTGTGCCGGGGTTCTTGAGCTTCTTCGGATCCTTGGGCGAGTCGGCGACCAGATCGCCGTTGTCATCGCAGTACATCGGATCGAGGTCACCGCGGCTCTTGCAGGCGTCCTGCGCAAACGCGATGGTGGGCAGCGCGCACGCGACGATGATCGCGGCTGATAGCGTTCGATACATAGTTCTCCTCCCGATCCTGGTTCTGTCACATCAAGTCTAGCAAACGTGTCATTTTGCCCACAGCCCGCCCGTGCCCCGAACGTGGCGTCAGAGCGTCAACTGTAAAATCCCAAGCCTCCCCGAACACGTGTGAACTCCCCATGAACGTCGTCATCCTCGCTGCCGGACAGGGCAAGCGCATGCAGTCCGACCGCCCGAAGGTGCTGCATCCGCTGGCGGGCGTCCCGCTGCTTGGCCACGTGATGATGGCGGCCCGGCACCTGCATGCGCAACAGATCGTCGTCGTATACGGACACGGCGGCGAGACCGTACGCGACACCATGACCCCGCATCCGGTGCTGGCCGGCCTGTCGGTCCAATGGGTCAAGCAGGAGCCGCAGCTGGGTACCGGCCATGCGGTGCAGCAGGCGATCCCGCATCTGGACGATCGCTGGCCGACGCTGGTGCTGTACGGTGACGTGCCGCTCACCAAGCACGCCACGCTCGATCGACTGGTCAAGGCGGCGGAAGGCGCCATGGCGCTGCTGACGGTCGAGATGAGCGATCCGACCGGCTATGGCCGCATCGTGCGCCGCGACGGACGCGTGGTCCGCATCGTCGAACACAAAGACGCGTCGCCCGAAGAGCGCGCGATCCGTGAGGTGAACACCGGCATCCTGGTCGCCCCGACTGCGGCGCTCAAGCGCTGGCTCGGCCGAATCACCAACGACAACGCGCAGCGCGAGTACTACCTCACCGACATCATCGGTCTGGCCGTTGCCGATCAGTGCGCGGTCAACGCGGTCCATCCGGACAGCGAGTGGGAGACGAAGGGGGTCAACAGCCGGGTCGAGCTGGCCGAACTGGAGCGGGTGCATCAGCGCAACGTTGCACACATGCTGCTCGAGAAGGGTGTGGCGCTGACCGATCCGGCACGCATCGACGTGCGCGGCGAACTCGTGTGCGGCCGCGACGTGTCGATCGACGTCAACTGCGTGTTCGAAGGGCGCGTGGTGCTGGGGGATCGCGCCAGCGTCGGCCCCAATTGCGTGCTCCGCAACGTGACCATCGGCCCCGACACGCAGATCCTCGCTTTTACCCATGCCGAAGACTCCACCATCGGCGCGGGTTGCCGCATCGGACCCTACACCCGCATGCGCCCGGCCAGCGTCCTCGCCGACCATGTGCATCTGGGGAACTTCGTCGAAGTCAAAGCGAGCGAGATCGGCCACGGCTCCAAGGTCAACCACCTCGCTTACGTGGGCGATACTTCGGTCGGCGATCGCGTGAACATCGGCGCAGGCACTATCGTGTGCAACTACGACGGCGCCTACAAGCATCGCACCGTCATCGAAGACGAAGCCTTCATCGGCTCGGACTGCCAACTGGTCGCACCGGTGCGCGTCGGCAAAGGCGCTACGCTCGGTGCAGGCACCACGCTCACCAAAGACGCTCCGGCCGGCAAGCTCACCATTGCCCGAGCCAAGCAGACGGCAATCGAAGGCTGGCAACGGCCGGTGAAAAAGAAGGCGTAGCAGTCGGAAGACTTAGCAGTCGGGCAACAGGCGAGCAGCCGAGCAAGCACTTCGCGCCAACCAGCAAATCGGCCGGCAACAGCCCAGGCCATCTCGATCGAGTACCCGCGGCCAGCCCGGCGTGGCAGATCAATACATAGTCGCGTTCACGGAGGTAGTTGAACCATGTGCGGAATCGTCGGTGCAGTCGCAACGCGCAACATCGTCCCGGTACTGATAGAGGGCCTGCGTCGGCTCGAGTACCGTGGTTACGACTCGTGCGGCGTCGCGGTCAACAACCAGGGCCTGCGCCGCGCGCGCAGCGTCGCACGCGTGGCGGAGCTCGATCGCGAAGTGCGCGACTCGCGCTTCGAGGGCAAGGTCGGGATCTCGCATACGCGTTGGGCCACCCATGGCGCGCCGGTCACATCCAATGCCCATCCGCACTTCTCGCGCGATCGGATCGCCATCGTTCACAACGGCATCATCGAGAACTACGAGGAGATCCGCAACGAGCTGAAGGCCGTCGGCTACGTGTTCGAGAGCCAGACCGACACCGAAGTCGTCGCGCATCTGATCGACAGCCTCTACGAAGGTGATCTGTTCCGCACGGTGCAGACCGCGGTGAAACGCCTGCACGGCGCCTATGCAATCGCGGTGTTCTGCAAGGACGAACCCAACCGCGTCGTCGGCGCTCGCTTCGGCAGTCCGTTGATCGTGGGCGTTGGCGAAGGCGAAAACTTCCTGGCCTCCGACGCGATGGCGCTCTCGGGCACGACCGATCGCATCATCTACCTGGAAGAAGGTGACGTGGTCGATCTGCAGCTCGGCGGCTATCGCATCGTCGACAAGGACGGATCGACGGCGCAGCGCGACGTGCGCATCGTCGCGGCCGGCACCGGTGCGGCTGAACTGGGGCCCTATCGGCATTTCATGCAGAAAGAGATCTTCGAGCAGCCGCGCGCGGTGTCCGACACGCTCGAAGGCGTCGATGCCATTTCGCCCGGCTTGTTCGGCGACGGAGCCGAGGCCTTGTTCAAGCGCATCGACTCGGTGCTGATCCTTGCTTGCGGTACCAGCTACTACTCGGGATGCACCGCGAAATACTGGCTGGAGTCGATCGCCAAGCTGCCCACGCAGGTGGAGATCGCCAGCGAATACCGTTACCGCGACACGGTGCCCAATCCGCGGGCACTGATCGTGGTGATCTCACAGTCCGGCGAGACCGCCGATACGCTCGCCGCGCTCAAGCATGCACAGTCGCTGGGCATGCAGGACACCTTGGCGGTGTGCAACGTGGGCACCAGCGCGATGGTGCGCCTGACCAAACTCAAGTACCTCACGCGCGCGGGCCCCGAGATCGGTGTCGCCTCCACCAAGGCCTTCACGACCCAGCTGACGGCGCTGTATCTGCTCACGCTCACGCTGGCCAAGCAGCGTGGACTGCTCGATCCGGCGCAGGAAGACGCCGCAATGAAGAGCCTGCGCCATCTGCCGGCGGCGCTGCAAAGCGTGCTGGCACTGGAGCCGCAGATCATTTCGTGGTCGGAGGAATTCGCGCGCATGGAAAACGCACTGTTCCTCGGTCGCGGGCTGCACTATCCGATCGCACTCGAAGGCGCGCTGAAGCTCAAGGAGATCTCGTACATCCACGCCGAGGCCTATCCGGCCGGCGAGTTGAAGCACGGTCCGCTCGCGCTGGTCACCAACGAGATGCCGGTGGTGACGATCGCACCTAACGATGCGCTGCTCGAGAAGTTGAAATCGAACATGCAGGAGGTGCGCGCGCGCGGCGGTCAGCTCTACGTATTCGCCGATTCGGACACCCGGATCCAGAGTTCCGAGGGCATTCACGTCATCCGCATGCCCGAGCATTACGGTGCGCTCTCGCCGATCCTGCATGTGGTGCCGCTGCAGATGCTCGCCTATCACACCGCTTGCGCACGCGGCACCGACGTCGACAAGCCGCGCAACCTGGCCAAGTCGGTGACGGTCGAGTAGGCGCCGCGATCAAGCGCCTCCTGGCAAGCACGCGAGCTGCTCCAAGCCGTCGGCGAATCTCGCGCTCGGCGTCTGTCGCCCTGGGGGCATCGATCTCCGTGCGGGTAGAAAAAAATCCGGGGTTCCTGCAACGGCGCGTGGGGGGTGCACCGCCGCATGTCGAACCCCGGGGAACGAGCCAGCGATGCGCTGGCTGAGGAGACGTCGGGCTGGCTGCCTCGAGCGACCGATGTGATCACTCCAGGCATCGGTGCAGCGTAGTGCAACGCGTGCGCTCGAAGAATCCTGCAGAGGGCATAGGCCGATGCATCGGCCGACCTATCACCTCGATGGCCTGGACGTTCGAATGCGGATCAAAGGAGAAGTGCAGATGCTCAAAATCTACGGACCGACGCAATCGCGCGCGTTTCGCGTGCTGTGGCTGGCGCACGAACTGGGCATTGCGTTCGAGCAGGTACCGGTCACGATCAACGTGACCCAGGCGCAGTGCAAGGAGCCCTGGTTTCTTGCGATCAATCCGAATGGCCGAGTCCCGGCGATCGATGACGACGGATTTCGCCTGTGGGAGTCGGTGGCGATCCTTCAATATCTCGCCAAGAAGTCCGGCAGCGCGCTTTATCCGCGGACACTGGAAGACGAAGCGAGGATGCTGCAGTGGGCGATGTTCACCATGCTCGATCTGGAGCCGCCGATGGTCGCGGTGCTGCGAAACAGGCTGGTATTGCCGCCCGAGAAGCGCGACGAGTCAGCAGCGCTCGACGGGTTGAAGAATCTGCAGCGGCCGCTCGCGATCTACGAAGGCGAACTGGTCCGTCAGCCGTTCTTCGCCGGCGAGCAATGGGCCATGGCGGATTTCATGGTGGCGAGCGCGGCCGCGACGTTGCTGATGTTGAAGGTCGATCTCGCGGCGTATCCGAAGTTCGCAGCTTGGCTCAAGGCGAGCGCCGCCCGTCCCGC
>CADECO010000063.1:7512-8826 GCA_902825905.1 uncultured beta proteobacterium | reverse complement strand
CGCTCAGCCGAATTCGGCTAGCGCCCGATACCGATCGAGTAATCGCTGGGCGTTGAGATAGGTCGGTAGCTCGACCAATACGCCGTCGAGTTCCACGCGGTCGTGGCCGCGTGCCCGCGCCGATTCGAACGCGCTCACGACGCGCCCCGCCTGCGCGACCCGCTCGGCGCTCGGCGTGAGTTCAGCGTTGACGGCGGCGGTGTGCTCCGGTGACACCAGACTCTTCGCCGCGTAGCCCAGACGTCGCGCTTGAGCGGTTTCGGCGCGCGCACCGCCAGCGTCACTGAAGGTGTACGGCGCGTCGATCGCGAGCACCCCTGCAGCGCGACACTCGAGCAGGAATCGCTGGCGCGCGTACAGCAGTTCGAACCCGTCGGGTGCGCGCTCGGCACCGAGGTCGGCGGCCAGATCCTCCGCGGCCACCAGACATGCGCGCACGCGCGGGCTCGCCTTGGCGATCGCGAGCGTGTTCACCACGCCGGCGGCGGTTTCCATGTTGGGCACGATTTCGGTGGAACCGACCGCGATGCCCAGTTGCCGTTCGTGTGCGGTGATCGCCAGGTCTAGAGCGACGACCTGGGCCGCGTGCACTGTCTTGGGCAGGAATACGACGGACGGTCGTCCGCGCATCACCACCGCCAGATCCTCGCGCCCGACCGTCTCCAGCGGATTGACGCGCACGCCGGCGACGATCCCCGCTGCACGGCACTGCGCCAAGCATTCGACGATGAGCTCGCGCCCGCTCGTGCGGCGATCAGGCGGCGTGAAGTCCTCCAGATCGGGGATCAGCACATCGGGTCGCGATGCTCGCGACGCGGCCTGCACTGCTGCATCGGCGCCCGCGCTGAACAACCAACTGCGCCGAAGCGCGACGGGACGTAACGTCGCCAACGACGGGCTCGAGGTGACGGGACTGGACATGTTGGTGGGCGATATCAGCTGGTTAGAAAACGGTGCCTGTATTGAACATCAGGAGTATGCGAGCACCGCGGCGCTGTGCAATTGCGCACCTTTGCGCGGTGAATCGGCAACTTGCCGCAATGTCGATGGTCATACTGGCCATTCCCATTGGTCGGCGCCGGGTTGTGGAATCCGGGTCGAGCGGGTATCCTGCACCGAAGCTATTACTCACTTGCACGATTCGCCCCAATTCGCCATGGTTGGCAGTCGCGAATTCGTAGACTTTGCGATCGAACTGCTCGGCCCGTTCGGGACGGTCTCGTCCCGTCGGATGTTCGGGGGCCACGGTATTTTCCTCGACGATCTGATGTTCGCGATCGTCCATGGCGAGGCGCTGTGGTTCAAGACCGATGA
>CADECO010000063.1:0-7412 GCA_902825905.1 uncultured beta proteobacterium | reverse complement strand
AGGAAGTACGCCACTACGCCTGCGCCCGCGACGAAGAGGCTGGCGATCGCCGCAACCCAGAAGCCGGCCGCCCCCATCGGGGGGATCAAACCGAACGATGCGAGGCCGAGATCGACTCGGGTCAGACCGAGCACGTAGCCTCCCGCCAGGCCGACTCCCCACAGCGCCACCGTGTAGACGATCATCGGCACGAACGTGCGCTTGTAGCCGCGCAGGATGTTGATCGCCACCGCCTGCACCGAGTCCACCACGTGGTACGCAGCCACCAGCGCGAGCAGGCCGGCGGCGAGCAGCGCCACGCCGTGGTCAGTCGTGTACAGCGTGGCGATCGGGGTGCGCAGTCCCAGCACCAGCATGCCCAACACCAGCCCGACGGAGAACGCGCACAGCAGCCCGGTCGTTCCGGCGGCACGGGCACGTGCCGTGTCGCGCGCACCGAGCGCCTGACCGACCAGTACGCCCACGGCATTGCCGAGCGCCAGCGGCAGCATGAACAGCAGCGCAGCGAAGTTCGCGGCGATCTGATGGGCGGCCGAGGCCTGCGTGCCAAGTCGTGCGATGAACAGCGTCATGAACGTGAACGCGGTGACGTCGACCAGAAACGTGAAGCCGATCGGAATGCCGATCGCGAGCAGATGCTTCTGATGCGTCCACGCCGGCCAGCTCCAGCGCGCGAACACATGAAACGGCGCGTAGTCGCGCACGCGATAGCAGATCAGCCAGGCCGCAACGCAGGTGATCCATGAGGCGATCGTCGTGGCCAACGCGCAGCCGGCGCCCCCCATCTCGGGCACACCGAACTTGCCGTAGATGAAGATCCAGTTGAGCGGCAGCTTGATCGCCAGGCCAAGCAGATTGAGCAGCATCACCACACGCGCATACGAGACGGCGGTGGAGAATCCGTGGAACACGCGAAACAGCAAACTGGCTGGCACGCTCCAGGCGACGATCGATAGGTAGCGGCGCGCGATCGCCTCCACTTCGGGCGAGGCCTGCGTGATTGCCAGAAACGGTTCCGGGTAGTGCAGCACGCCGAACGGCACGACGGCCAGCAGGACGCCTAACCAGACCGTCTGCCTGACCTGTTCGCCGATCTCGTCCAGACGCTTGGCACCGTACAGATGCGACACGATAGGCGAGATCGCGATCAACACCCCCATCAACGTGATGAACACGCTGATGTAGATCGACGCCCCGATGCCGACCGCGGCCAGATCGATCTGGCTATAGCGTCCGGCCATGACCGTGTCGAGCACGGCGTAGAGCATCACCGCGATCTGCGCGACGAACACCGGCCAGCCCAGCCTGACGATGTCGCGCAGGATGCCGGACTGCATCACGAGGCCCGATCGACGCGCTCGCTCACGCGCCGCCGAGCGCCTGATCGATGCGCGCGCGCGTGAGCGCCGGAGCGAACAGCTCGATGAACGCGTAGGCGAAGCCGCGCAGATTGCGGCCGCGGCGCACCGCAACCCGCGTGGTGTTCTCCGGGAACAGGTGATCGACGTCGAGCCGGATCAGATTGCGGTCGCGCTCGGCGTCGAACGCCACCGATGCGACGATACCCACGCCGAGCCCGAGTTCGACGTAGGTTTTGATCACGTCGGCGTCGATCGCCGATAGCACGATGTCGGGCTGCAGCCCATCCGCCGTGAACGCCTCGTCGATGTGGGTGCGGCCGGTGAAAGCCGGGTCGTAGGTGACGATCGGGTACTTTGCGAGCGCTTCGAGCGTGAGCGTTCCGACCTGGGTGAGCGGATGGCTTTGCGGCACGACCACGCAGTGGCGCCAGGTGTACCCAGGCAGCGCGAGCAGCCCTGGGAAATGGTCGAGCGCCTCGGTCGCGATCGCCAGATCGGCCTCACCGCTCAACACCAGTTGCGCCAACTGCGGCGGATTGCCCTGATGCAGCACCAGCCGCACCTTCGGAAACCGCCGCATGAATTCGCGTACCACCGGTGGTAACGCGTAACGTGCCTGCGTATGGGTCGTGGCAATCCGCAACGTCCCGACATCCGCCCCGGTGAACTCGCGTCCGACGCGGCGCAGGTTTTCCGCTTCCTCCAGGATGCGTTCGGCGATGCTCAGCACTGCCTGGCCGGGTTCGGTCAGCCCGACCAAGCGCTTGCCGTGGCGCTCGAAGATGGTCACGCCCAACTCGTCCTCGAGCTCCTTGATCTGCTTGGAGACGCCGGGCTGGGAGGTATGCAGATTCTCCGCGGCGACGGTGAGGTTGAAGCCGTGCCGCACCGCCTCGCGCAGTGCGCGCAACTGCTGGAAGTTCATGCTGGAGACTCGGGCGCGTGACGCGCTCCGGGGAACATGGGCCGATCAGGAGGGCGGCTATTACAACACAACGCATGCATCACCCGACCCGATCGTCGTGGCGCAGGTGTGAGGCTGCAGCGCTGGCTATGCCCCACCCCGGCACGCAGCGCGGTCCCAGCGGCTGCGACCACGCGCCTCGATCAGGCCTGCGCGAGCACCTTGTTGAGCACCGGCAGATCGACGTTGCCACCGCTCAATATCGCGGCCACGCACTTGCCGGCAAGCTGCGAGCGTTCTTGCAGGATTGCAGCGAACCCCGCCGCGCCGGCCCCTTCGGCGACGTTGTGCGTATCGGTGTAGAGGGCGCGTATTGCCGCGGCAATCTCCGCATCGGTCACGCGAACGACATGGTGCACGTGCGCGAGGATCAGCTCGAGCGACGCCGGCTCGGGCACGCGGCACGCCAGACCGTCGGCCAGCTCGGTGCTCACTGCGTGGTCGATCGGTCGCCGCGCGGCGACCGACAGCGCATAGGCGGGCGCGTGATCCGACACCACGCCGACGATCTCGACGCGATGATTCAGCGCGGCGCGGGCAGCGATCATGCCGCAGATGCCCGAGCCCAAACCGATCGGCACGTACACCCGGTCGAGATGCGGGACCGCGCGCAGCAGTTCGACGCTGTAGGTCGCCACGCCTGACAGCAGGTTGCGGTGGAACGGGGGCACGACGTGCAACTGGCGTTCGCGCGCCATGCGTTCGGCGAACTCGCGCGCCTCTTGAAAATCGCTGCCGTGCTCGATCAGCTCCACACCGAGCGCACGCATCGCCGCGTTCTTCTCGGTGCTGTTGCCGCGCGGCACGACGATCACCGCCGGCAGATCGCTGCGCCGCGCCGCTAGCCCGACCGACTGGCCGTGATTGCCGCGGGTGGCGGTGATCACGCCTTTGCACCCGGGATCGATCTCGCGCAGCCCGGCAAAGTAGGTCAGTCCGCCGCGCACCTTGAACGCGCCGATCGGCGTGTGGTTCTCGTGCTTGAGCCACACCTCGCAGCCGACGCGCTCGCGCAGCAGCGGCCAGGCGTACTGGGGCGTGGGCGGCACGACGGCGTTGACGATGCGTGCGGCGGCGTCGAGTTCGGCGAGGCTTGGGAGCTGGAATGCGGTCATATCAGCTGACGGGCTTTCAGCTCGTCTTTGATGTAAGCGTAGTAGATCGGTGCAGCGACCACGCCGGGTATGCCGAACGCGGCCTCCATGACCAGCATGGCCACCAGCAGTTCCCAGGCGCGGGCGTGGATCTGCGAGCCGACGATGCGCGCGTTCACGAAGTATTCGAGCTTGTGGATGATGACCAGGAACGCCAGACACCCGAGCGCCACCCACAACGATTGCGACAGCCCGACGATCACGATCACCGTGTTCGAGATGAGATTGCCGATCACCGGCAGCAGCCCGGCGAAGAAGGTCACGGCAATCATCGTCTTGGTGAGCGGCAGATGCACGCCGAACATCGGCAGAATGGCCACCAGGAAGATCGCGGTGAGTAACGTGTTCAGCGCCGAGATGCGCACCTGCGCGAACACGATGCGCCGGAACGCGTCGCCCACGCGCATCACGCGTTCGAGCATGGCGCGTGCGAATGGTCCAAGCGCTGCATCGTCGCGTGCCTCGTTCAGCGCGACCATCGCGCCGATCACCATGCCGATCAGCACGTGCACCGCACCGACGCTGAAAAGCTTGCCGGCCGACTGCAGCTCGGCGGCGTGGTCCTTGAGCCAGGTGACGACCATCTGCTTCAACTGTTCGGCATCGTCGGGCAGGCGCTCGACGATCCATGCCGGCAAGGTGGCGCGCGCACCGTCGAGAATATCGGCGAGCTTGTGCAACAGGCCGGTGAGGCTGCCGGCCTCGCTGCGTAGAAACGCGGCGATTCCGAGCCCTGCTGCCACCAGCGCCACGATGATTACCGTGCTCAGTACCGCAACCGCGGCCAGCTTGCCTCGTACCGCGCCGATGCGCAGGAACCCCAGGCGCGGCGCGAGCACATGCACCAGTTCGTACACCAGCAATCCGGCAAGCAGTGCCGGCAACAGGTGCAGCTTCAGCACCGCGACGAGAGCGACGGCAGCGAGCACCCACGCGGCGATCGCGCAACGCCGCTCCAGCGGCGACGCCGAATTCGAGGTCGATGCAATGGAGGTCATGGCGGTGGTCAGCGATCGACCGGATCGACCGGAATGATGCCCGACATGAACACGAAATCGCCGCGACGATGGTAGGCGGCGTAACGGGTAAGCGACTTGGCGATGTCCTGGCTCATGGCGCACGCGAGAGCGTCGAAACAGTCATGCTACTGTAATGCTTGTCCACTAGAACACGCCGTTCCGCTCGTTCCCCAGGAGAATTCGCCCATGTTCGTCCGCGCATTGGCCGCCATTGCTGGCGCGCTTTCGCTCACCACCGCAGCGTTCGCGCAAACCGCCATCTGCTACAACTGCCCGCCCGAGTGGGCAGACTGGGGTTCGCAGCTAAAGGCGATCAAGGCGAAGGCAGGCATCACCGTGCCGCCGGACAACAAGAACTCCGGTCAGACGCTGGCGCAACTGGTGGCCGAGAAAGCAAGCCCGGTGGCCGACGTCGCGTACTACGGCGTCACGTTCGGCATCCAGGCCAAGAAAGAAGGCGTGGTCGCGCCCTACAAACCCGCCGCGTGGGACGAAATTCCCGCCGGGCTCAAGGACGCTGACGGCAACTGGTTCACCATCCACTCGGGCACGCTCGGTTTCATGGTGAACGTTGACGCGCTCAAGGGCAAGGCGGTGCCCAAGTCGTGGAACGACCTGCTCAATCCCACGTACCGCGGCCTGATCGGTTATCTCGATCCGGCCAGTGCATTCGTCGGCTACGTCGGCGCGGTGGCGGTCAATCAGGCGATGGGCGGGTCGCTCGACGATTTCGGCAAGGCGCTGGGTTACTTCAAGGAGCTGCAGAAGAACCAGCCGATCGTGCCCAAGCAGACTTCCTATGCACGCGTACTGTCAGGCGAGATTCCGATCCTGCTCGACTACGACTTCAATGCCTATCGCGCCAAGTGGAAGGACAAGGCCAACGTCGCGTTCGTGATTCCGGCCGAGGGCACGGTGATCGTGCCGTACGTGATGAGCCTGGTCGCCAAGGGGCCGAATGCTGCCAACGGACGCAAGGTCCTCGACTTCGTGCTCTCCAACGAAGGCCAGGCAATCTGGGCCAACGCATTCCTTCGGCCGGTGCGCGCGTCTGCGATTTCCAAGGAAGCCGAGTCGCGCTTTCTGCCGGCGGCGGAGTACGCGCGCGCGAAGGCGATCGACTACGGCAAGATGGCCGACGTGCAGAAGGCGTTCACCGAGCGTTGGCTCAAAGAGATCAAGTAGCCGGCTCACGGCGCTTGGCCGCGATCTTGCGCACGCGCCGTACGTGATACCCATCGCGCGTTACCTGTGGCTGCTTGCGCCGGCAGCGGCCGTTTTCACGGCATTTTGGCTGCTGCCGATGGCGCGACTCACTACGGTGGCCGGCGGCGGTAAGAACGGACTCGCGGAGTACGTCGCGTTCATCAGCAACGCGAATTACTGGTCGAGTTTCGTCTCGACCGTGCTGCTGTCGGCGGCAGTGACGATCGCCACGCTTGCGATTGCAACCGTGGCAGGGCTCTTTCTCGAACGCAATCGCTTTCCGGGCCGCGGCTGGCTGACCGCGATGCTCACCTTTCCACTCGCGTTTCCCGGCGTGGTGGTGGGCTTCATGGTCATCATGCTCGCCGGCCGGCAGGGATTGATCGGCAGCTTGAGCGAACCGCTGACGGGCGAGCGTTGGGTGTTCGCTTACTCGATGGGCGGCCTGTTCCTGGGCTATCTCTACTTCTCGATTCCACGCGTGATTCTGACGATCCAAGCCGCGGCCGAAAAGCTCGATCGGCGCCGGGAAGAGGCGGCGCGCTCGCTCGGCGCATCGCCCTGGCGGGTGGTGATCGATGTGATCCTGCCCGGCCTCAAGCCGGCGTTGATTGCCGCGGGTGCGATCTGCTTCGCCACCAGCATGGGCGCGTTCGGCACTGCATTCACGCTGGCGACGCGTATCAACGTCCTGCCGATCACGATCTATACGGAGTTCACCAACTACGCCAACTTCGCCACCGCAGCGGCGCTGTCGATTGTGCTGGGCGTGGCGACCTGGGCGGTGCTTGCGCTCGCGCGCACATTCGCGGGCTCTACCGTCGCGGCGGCAGCGTGACGAGCGCCATGGTCGTCGCCTCATCGCGCCGTCGGATGCAACGTCTGACGCTGCCGCGTTGCGACGATGCTGGCGTGTTCGGGGGCGTGCGATGAAGCGCTCGCGCCTGTTCTGGTTGCAGCTCGGCTTTACTGCACTCACCTGCGCGTTTCTGGTCGTGCCGGTAGTACTGTCGATTCTCGCTGGCCTGTCGAACAACTTCTTCGTCGGTGTGCGCAGCGGCCTGACCACGCGCTGGATCGCCGAAGTGTGGAGCCTCTACAGCGACACGATCTTCCGCTCGATCGGTGTGGCCCTGGCAACGCTCGTGTGCACACTGATACTGGGCGTGCCGGCCGCCTACGCCCTGGCGCGAGTGCAGAACCGATTCACGCGGCTGGTCGAAGAGCTGCTGGTGCTGCCGGTTGCAGTGCCCGGACTGGCCACGGCGCTCGCGCTGATCCTGTTCTACGGCGAGTTGCGCGGCTTTCGCTCCTCATGGTTGTTCATCTTGGTGGGTCATGTGCTGTTCACCTTGCCGTTCATGGTGCGCTCGGTGCTCGCGGTAATGGCCGCGATCGATCTGAAAACACTCGAAGAGGCTGCAGCGAGTCTCGGCGCAAGCTTTCGAGAACGGTTCTGGAACGTCGTCCTACCCAACGCGCGGCCCGGTATCCTCGCCGGCGCGCTCATGGTCGTGACCTTGTCGATGGGCGAGTTCAACATCACCTGGATGCTGCACACCCCGCTCACCAAGACATTGCCGGTCGGGTTGGCCGACAGCTACGCATCGATGCGGCTGGAGATCGGTTCGGCCTACACCATCGTGTTCTTCATCATGATCGTGCCGCTGCTGGTGGCGATGCAGTGGCTGTCGGGCCGCACGGTGCA
>CADECO010000062.1:0-20727 GCA_902825905.1 uncultured beta proteobacterium | reverse complement strand
ACGTGAAATTCCGGCAGTGTTCCGGGGTCTGCCGCGATGAGGTCGACATCCGGACCCCTCGTCGTGCTGCCTCTCTGCCCGCCGACCTGCTCGATGGACTGCATGCCGGTCTGAACCTGCCGTCCCGCTGCAGCGAATAGGGGGTGGATTTTCCTTTCCCCCCTTTCCCTTCGGATTGACGTGCATTACACGAGTAGGTTGAGGGGGCGGAATCGATCCCATCTCCTTCAGCGGTCGGGAATAAATGGCAGAGCGGAGAAGAAACAACGCCGCACGCCTCACGCCCAGCCTGTGAAAGGACCTCCTTGAATTCGTCTCCCGTTTTCCGTCCGGACGCGACCCGATCGCGTTGGGAGACCGCCCGAGCTGCGATCGTCGCATCAGTACAGACGATCAACGCGCTGGTCGCAGACATCGGATCAGGCAGTTCGCGCCGTCAGGCTGACCGCATTAGACCGGGTGCATGGCGTTGCGCGATCCCTTGCCTCGCCCTCGTCGCCCTTCTTGCGGTCAGTCCCGCCCACGCCGCCATGGACGGCCCCACCATCTGGGCCGAAGTGAAGAAGCTGTTCTTCGGCGAATGGGGCCTGATCCTCGGGGTCATCATCTGCGTCATCGCGATCTTCGGCATTCCGAAGTGGGGCATCGGCTGGGCTGCCGGCATCTGCGCCGCCGCGATCGCGTTCTTCATGATTCCCGGCGTGCTCACGGTCTTGCAGACCTGGGGCAAGGCGCTCGCGTAGATCGCCATGCCGACGCCCCGCCCGGTCCCGCAGCACATCGACCGATCGACCCGCGCGATCGAATGCCTGGTGCTCTTCATGCTGTGCGCGTTCATCGTTCGGCCGATCGCTCCCGCGCTTGGCCTCGTGCTCGCGGTCGTGTTGCCGCTTGCGTACCTGAAACTCACCGTCGGCAAGCCCGACGGGTACCTGATGCACTTGACGTATCGGCTCGGTGTGCCGGTCCCAGGACTGCTCAGCCCGCGCATCAAGCGGTTCCGGCGGTAGGTGCACGCGATGTCGCTCGCCTCCCGTGACTACGCGCCGCGCCCTGCGATGACAGACGAACTCGCCCTGATCAAATGGCGCCTAGGTGTGCAGACCGCACTCATTGCCGGACTGGCGGCCGCGCTCGTGCTTGCGGTGTTCATCACCAGTCGACTCGGTTTCGCTTTTCTCGGCCTCTCGCAGCGCTTCGAGCACTTGGCCGAGCACCAGCCCATCCGTGTGGTGCCCGGAGCCGCCGCGGGTGTCTACGCACCGGGAATCACCGAGCACAACGTACTGAACGCGATTCGTTACGTGGCCGGACTCGGCGCCAACCTCACGAGTTCGACCGCAAGAACCCGCCTGGACGAGCTCGAGCGCTATTGCGCCCCCACGTTTCTGCCGACATTCCAGCGCGAAAAAGCCAAGCGCCTAGAAGAGATCGGCACCCAAGCGCAGAGCCGTTCGTTCGTGCGCGACGGCGCCGAGTCGCTCGCCCGGGACGATCAGCAGATCTACGAGTACTCGGTGGCGGGGACCTGGGAGTTTCGCAGCGGCGGGGTGGTGATGTCCGAGCTCCGCCATGCGTTCCGCCTGCGCTTCACCATCGGCACACCCGACAAAGGCAATCCCTATGGCATTCAACTACTCGCCTACGACGTCACCCGACTCGACTCCGCTGCTCCGCGCCTCGACCCTGCTGCTGCGCCCAAGCTCGGAACGCCTGCTCATTAAAGCGCACAGCATGACGCTCACCCGACGCGCCACTCGGCAGCTGCAAAGGAAGCCCGTGCTCGATGCCGAGGACGGCGACACCCGCGCCTGGCGCACCGCGTTGTTCCTCGCGCTGTTCGGCTATGCCTCGACCAGCGCCGCGGCGAGCTTCGCCTGGGACGGTACCACTGCGATTCCGGTGGGATTGCAAGCCCGCTCGGAGACGGTGCTGCGCATGCCCGAGCGAATCGCCAAGTACTGGAGCGAGGATGCGCCGGCGATCAGCGTCTCGCCGGTTGATACGCGTACGTTCTCGATCAAACCGATCGCAGTGGAAACCGAGCAGCGCCTATTCATGCGCGGGGAGAGCGGCAAGATCTTCGTCGCCAAAGTGAGCACCGCGCTCAGCCACTATCCGGTGATCGAAGTGAGGGACGTAACGCCAACCGACCCCGCCACCAAGGACGGATCGCCGCCGCGCTCGCTGTCTGCGCTCTCGCCCACGAGCTTGCTCGTCAAGATGATGCGCAGTGAAACCGCGGCGGGGTTTTCGGTGGCACGATCGGAACGGCGCATTCTCACCAGCGATCAGTTCGTCGTCGATGCGCGCGAAGTGTGGTCTTCACCCGTGATGACCGGCATCGTCACACGCATCACGCGTGTCGCCCCTGCCGGCACGCGCGTCGAGCTCAAGCCTGCGGCGATGGAGATATTCAGTCCGGAGTTGGGGCAGTTCCGGCTGATCGGGGCCGATCGCTGGGTGCTGGACGACGAGACGCCCGAGACCGTCGGCTATCTGGTGTTCACCAAGGGCTAGCGCGGCGTGATTCACCTGGCGCAAGTGGGCGCGCGCCGGCCGCTCGCGATCCTCACCGCGGTGCTCGTTGCATTCATCGCGCTCGGTATAACGATTGCGGTGTTTCGCGCCGCGGACAAAGAGGACGCCAGTCCATCGAAGAGTGCGAGCGCCAGCCGATCGATTGCACCGGCGACGGGTGCGGCCAACCTTGGTGAAGCGCCGCACTCCGCCGCGTATCCGCAACACTACCAGCAGCGTATCGAAGAGCGGGTGCGGACCCTTGCCGAGGAGCTGCGCAAGGACCGCGACAAATACCAGCAAGCCTTGGACGAGCAGCAGCGCGCCGCACAGGCACGACTGGATCAGATGACCAACGAGGCCCTTCAGCAGCTTCGGGCGTCGCAGCGAACTTCACCAGCCGAATCGCAGGCTAGTCCGGGTGCATCGAACGCTGCGCAAGAGGTTCCCAACGATGTGCGACGCGCCACCCCTACGCCGATCCATTCGATGGAGGAGAGCGATCCATCCGCGAGCGGGCCGTTCCTGGGCTCATCCGCTGAAGCAAGGCGGGGAGCAGGACAATCGACCCGTCTCGACGAGTCTGAGCGTCCGCAAGCGAAAGCCAACGAGCCCTTCGTCATCCCCGAAAGCGGCTTCGTGCAAGGGCGCCTGCTGAATGGCGTGGTGGCCAAGCACACGGGTGAATTCGTCTACACCCACATCAAGCTCGCCGGGCGCTACACCTCAGCGAATCACCACACGCAAGACCTCGACAGTTGCATCGTGCTGGGCGAAGCCTACGCGGCGATCGCCGAGGGGCGCATCAAGGTGAAGCCGATCAAGCTCGTCTGTACCCTGCCCAGCGGTCGCACTCGCACCTGGAAGACTTCCGGTTACGTGGTGGATGCGACCGACGGCATCGAAGGCATCGCCGCGACCTTGGTCAACAACCAGGAGCGCCGGGTGCTGGCGGTCGCGGGCGCCGCCGCGCTCGAGCGGATCGGCACGGTCGTCACCCAGCGCGAGACCACGCAGGCCTACTCGCCCACCACCGGTCAAGCCACTAGCGTGTTGACCGGACAAGCCGCGCGCGCTTTCGGCGGCGGGGCGCTCGACGGGCTCGGCCGTGGGCTCCAGCAGGAGGTGCGCGAGTATTTCGATCTGTTCAAGCCCACGGCGCAGATCGGCGGCGGCGGACTGCTCACCGTGTTCCTGCATACCGAATCGGAGTTGCCCGAGGGCGGTGAGGTGCTCTCCACCGTGCGCTCGACCAACAAGGGCGCGAGCAAGTGAAGGGCGTGGTGTTCGGACTTTCGGTGATCGCTACGTTGGCCGGCTGCGCTACCCCCGCGACGACGGTGAAGGTACCAACTATGAGCGTGCAAGACGCTTGGCGGGCAGGGGAGGCGCGCGATGTCGCTTCGCTCAACGGGCGCGTGGTGTCCCCAGCGATGAAGGCACCCGCACCGTATCCGGTGATCAGCCCACCCGAGATCCGGTTGGCGTACGTGAAGCCGTGGAAGGACGCGGAGGGCAACCTGCACTACGGCAACTGGATCGCGATTCAGCTCTATCCGGCGCGATGGCAACTGCCCGATGGGAGCGTCGAAGCGGTCGATCGCCGTGGAACGTCGAATGCACCGGCGAGGCGACCGTGATGTCTGGGCTCGCATTCGGTCCGGTGCAGGATGTGCGCGGCGCGCGCGGTGCGGACGTGCGACTGGCCGAGTTCATCCCGTCGCGGCGCATCGGCACGCTCGCCGAGCTGTCCGGTGTGCACTTCCTCGCCGATGGGAGCCTGGGCTTCGGCTGGCAGATGGGGGTGCCGGCCGCCGAGTCGCTCGATGGTGCCGAGGAGACCCTCGCCAACGCCTACGACAAGCTGCTGCGCGCGCTTTCTGAGGGTTACTCGCTCGATCTGTTCATCGGCCGTGATCGCAACGTCGAGCGGTATATCGCCGCGTACGACATCAAAGCGAGCGAGCACCCGCTGTGTCGCGAGCTGATGGCGCAGGCCGTTTCGCGCTGGCGCGCCGCGCAGGAGCGGGGCTTCTTTCCTGACGTGCCGGAGGTGAACTTCTTCCCGCGCCGGCAGACCATCACCCTATTCCTCAAATCGCCCCCGCAGCCCGCCCTCACTCGAAACTCGGCGCGCGCGTTGTTCGCGTGGATCAAGCACGGTGCCGCGCACGCCATCGACGAGGACATTCACCGCGTTGGGGTGGATTTCCGGCGGCGGGTGGCGCAGATTGCCCAAACGGCGGCAAGCAGCGGGCTCGACCTGCGGCCTCTCACGGGTAACGACTACATCGCGGTCGTCGCGAGTCTGCTGTTTCCACAAAACCTGCAAGCCGCGAGCATCGATCTCACCGAGCGAGATGCGGCTGGTGATGCGGTCGCCGCGCTGGGCGATGTGCCGCACATCGGCTTCGAGGGCTTCGTGACCGCGCATCGCGGCCGGCGCGTGTGGCACCAGGCGGTCTCGATGATGTGGCAACCCGGTGCGGTGTTCCCCGGGATGCTAGGGGCCCTGGTGAACGATGAATCCGATATCACGGTGTGCCTCTCCTACACCGCCAAAGGGCGCAATGCCACCTTGCTTCGCATCAAGACGGCGCGCCACATGAACGAGAAGCTCACCGTCGGCTTCAACCAGATCGAGATGGATAAGCGCGCCGAGGCGCTCGATGCGGTGCAGTCGCGCATGCACGACGGCGAGACGATGGGTGCGACCCGGTTGATGGTCTGGGTGCGCGGCGAAAGCGTGGACGACACGGCCGACCGCGCCGTGCGCGTGATCGGTCACCTCGATCAGCACATGCCCGCCGACCTTGAAACGACCATCGGCTCCTCGGCGTTGTTGAGCGCACTCCCGATGGCGCGCAGTGACGTCGCCGATCGCGCCACCAGCCGCGCGCGGCGCATGCTGAGCAGTGACGTGGCCGCGATGGCGCCGCTGTCTGGTTACTGGGAAGGCACCGACCCGCAGCGTTCGATCGCGCTCTACGCCAGCCGTTGGGGCACGCCGTTCTTTCTCGACCCGCGCGCCTGCGACACCAATCCGCATCTGCTCGTCGTAGGGGGCTCCGGCTCGGGCAAGACCTTCTGGGTGCAAGACTTCCTCACCCAGCTCTACTGCGTGCCCGACCTGCGGGTGTTCCTGCTCTCGATCAAACCCGACTACGAGCGCCTCGCCCGGCTGCTCGGCAAGTACGTCGAGATCCAGCTCGACGGCGACGATGCGATCAACGGTTTTCGCGGCGCACCTACCTACGACAATCTGAGCGGGTGGCTCGCGATCCTGGTCAACATGCTGACCGACACCGATCCGCGCCTGGTGGTGGACAAGGAAGCGCAGGGCTGCTTATCAGAAAGCGCACTGCGCGCCTCGCGACGCAACTGGGACGACGCGCGCAACCAGCCGATGCGCGAGACGGTGCTGGGCGACATCGTCCAGCAGCTCGAGCACACCAGCCTCGGCCGCGATCTGGCCAAGCGCTTGCAGCCCTACACCCGCGGCGCCTACGCGCGTCTATTCAATCGCCCGAACACGGTCGAGATCGACGATCGGTTCGTGTTCTTCAATCTGTCCAAGGTGGTGGACTACCCGTGCGCAGGGGTGCTGTCCCTATGCGTATTCAACTTCATCAACAACATCATGTACGACCCGCAGCATCTCGGTTCGCTCAAAGTGCTCGGCCTGGATGAAGGCTGGGCGCTCATGCGCGACGACGGCTCGGCGATGCTGGTGCAAAAGGCGTTCCGCGCCTATCGCAGCTTGAACGGCATGGCGTTCGCGATCTCGCAATTGATGTCGGACTTCGACACGCCGATGGGCAAGGCGATTCTCGGTAACACCGCGACCAAGATCGTGCTGCGCCAGGATCGTGTGGCCTTACAGGCGCTGCCCAAGTATGTGGCGCTGAGCGAGAAAGAACACGAGCTGGTGAGCAGCTTGAACGTTCGCAAGGGGCTGTTCAGCGAGTTCTTCGCGAAGATGGAAGGGCGTCCTTCCACCGTCGCGCGCGTGATTCCGGATCCACTCAAGTACGCCATCGCCACCACCGATCCGGCCGATTCCGCGCTCTACCAGAAGCTGCTCGCCGACTGCGGCGGTGATCACGCGATGGCGGTCGGGCGTTTCGCGAAAGAATTTCCGTACGGCGGAAGGAGAGCGCTATGAGTCGAGCCACCGATCCGTTTGCCGTGCTGCGTCAGGCGGCGAGCAAGCAGCGGGTGGAAGCGCGCGTGCCGGATGCGACACAGTCGGTGTTGCAACTCGAATCAGCTGCGTCCGTCGTCGACGCTGAGCGGAGGGAAGACTCTGCTGCCGTATCGGGTGAGATCGACGATGCTCGCACGTCGGATCGGGAATCGAAGCCTGGCGGAGTCGTCGCCGCAAGCGCGTCGGTCGCGCTCGAAGAAGCACCAATCGATCTGCGCGGGGACCGACCTTGGTGGGCGGCCAAGGACCCGAGACTGTCGAGGGGCGGCTTTCATCCGCCGGTCACGATCGTGGTGCAACAGGAATCTGATGTCGCGGTGAATCAAACGCGCGCACGCGGTGCAACCACGCCGTCACGGACCGACGGATTCTCGCTGAACCGGTCATTGCGACCGCGTGTATTGCTGATTGCCATCGCCATGATCGTCATCTTCACGGTGAGCTGGAATATCGCCTCGCGGGTGCGCAGTGCCGAACAGGCGCGCGCGCATGAGGCGCGCGTAGCGAGTGTGAAAGAGACACTCGATCTGATGCACACGCCTACGCAGCGAGGCCACGCACCAATGCAGGCTGCCGTGCCGGATTCGGGTGCAAGAGTTGGAGCGCCAAAATCATCGATACTCGCCGCGGCCGGCGTGACGCCCAGGACGATCGAGCAGTACGTGAATCAGAAGTTGCCGGTGCTTGCGCCGGCGCGTGCCGGAAGCGGCGTCGTCGGTGAATTGCCGCGCGACGTTGCGCAGCGCGGTTTGCCGGCGGTTCCGGCAGCGAGCACTTCATCTGCGGCGCAGATCGTCCCATCGCAACGGGTGCCATCGCGCAAAGCACCCGTAGGCGATCGGCTCGATGAGCCCTCACCGACGGTTGCGTCGCGTAACGGTGCGCTTCAGGCGAACGTGCGAGCCGCCCCACCGATGCCGTCCCCAACGAAAACACCCGACGGCGACCCGCTGCGCGGCGTCTTCATCGAATCGAAGTTGGTCGAGCCATCCGTGCCGTTCGCAATTCAGCACATCGTGTCGCACGAGAGCGGGCGCGAGGCGCATGTGATCGCCGAGCGCGTTGGCGGCGTGCTGCGCGAAGGGGAGGCTTTTCCGAACGGATGGGAAGTCGTGCGGATCGAAGACACCCACGTCGTGTTCCTCTCACCGGAAGGGCGGGTGGAACGACTACCGGTTTCGCGCTGATGGGCTGATGCGCTGGGGCATGATGAAGTGGAAACGCCGTACGCGAGCGTCGATGCACTTCTACTGGAGCTGGCGCGTGCGCCGAGTTGCGGTCGCTAGCTTGATACTCCTCGTGCTCGGGTCAGGGCAGGTTGCAGCCAGTGCGCTCACACCGGGTTCGGATGCGCCGGCGTGCCGCAACAAGCTCACGCCGGGCGAGATGCAGGCATGCAGCGGGCGCGCCGAAGAGCCAGCCACGGCAGATCAGTCTGACCGATCCGCTACTCCAGCCGCTAACGCTCCTGCTCGAGGTTCAGGTCACCAGAGTCCTTCGCCACCATCTCTCAGCGCCGCCAAGCCGATGATCGGCGGCGTGTCTGACGACGACATCCAAGCCTTTCTCGCCAACCACGGCAAGCCGCCGATCGAGGCGGTGCGCGCACTCCTCAATCCCACCGACGAGAACATTCGCGCGCTCGTTGCGCAGAAGAAGCGCCAGCTGCTGATCGCCGCCTACGTCGCCGAGCGTACCGTCGCCCTCGAACAAGAGGCCGCGCAAGCCACCGCGTTGCTGCCACGCGACGCCTACACCGTGATGCCGCATTTCATCGGCATGCAGCTCGCGGTGTATGTCACGTCCGACTGTCGCGGATGCCCGCAGGCGATCGACACGGCGCAACGACTTGTCGAGCAGTTCCCGGTGCTGGACGTCAAAGTCATATTCGTCGGTGATGCCGAGCGTGATGTGGTCGACTCGGTCATCCGTTGGGCGATCGCCATGCCCGTTGCGCCGATCACGATCGAGGAGGCGCGCGCCAAGCGCATCCGGCGCCTGCCCACCATCGAGCTGCGCGATGCGCGCTCTGGCGTGCAGCGTCGCTTCGAATCGATCCCTGAGGTCGAGGCGCTGCGCGAGGCGGTCCTGCAGCTGCGTCAACCCCAACTCGCCGCCAGGGAAGAAGGCTCATGATCGAGACACCGGGGCTCGTGCTACTGCGCTGGGCAGTGCTCACCGTTCTGGCCCTCGCATTGATAGATCGTCCGCGCCCGGCGCTTGCGCAGGCGCCGCTTTACGCCGAGCGCGCGAATGCCCAGGAGCTGCGGTTCGGTGCCACCATCGGTAGCGGCGTGCGCTGGATGCCGCACACACCGCAGACGAGCGCGAGCGTGTCCTTCGGCGGGCGCGCGGCGCTCACCTGCTCGGGCCTGGACTACAGCGGGTTCCTGCGCACCTTCGATGCCAAGGCGTTCCTGAACGACATGAAGAACCAACTCGTCGCGGGGGCGCAAGGCGCGGTGGCGACGTATCTCATCACGCTCGCCTACTCCAATCCGACGTTGGCCTCGGTGTTGGACATGATGAACCAGAGCTACAACGAAAAGTTCGCGATGTTCCAGAGCGCCTGCAACGCCCAGGAAGCGCGGCAACGAGGGATGGAGCGGGGCGCCAGACGCATGGCCGAAGCGCAGGACCAATGCTACGAAGAGCAGGTCAATCGCGGCGTCTCGCCGAGCGAGGCGTATCAGAGCTGCGCCAACCAATCCACGTTCGGGTCGGTCGCGGCAGCGCTGCCTGCGGGCAAGGAGACGCTGGAGTTCCTGCGCAGCTATACGACGCTCAATGTCACGCGCGAGATCGAGGCGCTGCTCGGGCTCTTGCCCGACGAACGAGTGAGCGCGAGCGGGCACGAGGTCCGGCCGCCACGCATCAGCTTGCATGCGTTCAACGCCAACATCGAAGCGCGCACCGCCAACGCGCTCGGACAGGTGCTCGCGGGTGCATCTCCGGTGGCGCTGCGCGATTGCACGATCGACGACTACCTGAATGCGCCGATCAGTCCCGCCGACGCGTGCGTGGCGCCGACTGCCGCCAACCTCCTTCAGACCCAGGCGTTCCTCGCCGCTCGGCAACTCTCCGCCGAAGCACGCCGGTTGTACGTCGATGCGCTGGCTTCGCAGATCGCGATCACCGCCATTCGGGGAGCCGTGCTCGATCTCATGAGCCAGGTGAAGAAGATGGACGTGAAAGCCGGCGCTGGCGCGCAGGCGACCGAAGTCGTGAATCGCAAGGCGCAGCTGGAAGAACAGATCGCGCTGCTTCGCACCGAAGCGGACGCCTTGCAAAAGCACCAAGAAGCCAAAGCGGGCGCGGCGCGCACGCAGATCCTGGCACTCGAGATGGTGTCGCGCCAGATCAACCGCGTCGAGCAGTCGGCCACACCGAAGAAGAGCGGATCGTTCTCGTTCGATGCCTTCAAGAGCTTGTTCGCTTCCGAATAAGTCTGCACGGCACAGGCGATGGACTACACCGGCTCGGCGACGATCAATGCGATGGGCGCGATGGGCTATGCGCTCGTCCATATCCTCTACCGCGGGCTGCAAACCGAAGGCTGGTGGATCTTCTTGGTATTGGCGACGTTGGGCCTGGGCTGGACGGCGGTGCGGCCTGCCTCCAGAGATGCCGGCCCGGGTGCGCTGTTGATGCACTTTCTCGCCGTGTGCGCGGCCGCGGTGCTGCTGTACGGTCCGCAGCCGGTGAACCTCGCCACCGTCATCGGCGCGCGCTTCGGTACGGCGACGTTGGGCACTGGGCCGGCGACACAAGGTGCCGCGCCGCTTCCCACCTATTGGATCGATGCGATCGGGCAGGCGATCAATCAGACCGCCAAGCGCATCGTTGCGACCGATACGGCTTTCCTGGTGCCGATGCTGTCGCAGACGCTGCGCGAGGCGGCATCGAACCCGGCGAACTTCGCCGACAAGAACGTGCTCGCGAACTTGAGCGCGTGGCGGTACGTTGTAGCGGCGGCGATGATGAGCGATGCCGCGTTTGCCAATGCGATTCGCCGGCAGAACCTCGAGCATCGGTTGCAGAATCCGGTCTCGCCGAATGCGAAGTACTCGAGCGGCGAAACCGCTGCCGAGCTTGCGAAGGTCGTCGCGGCACTCGATGCCGTCAATCCATTAGTTAGCCTGGGGTCGCTGGTCTGCGACAACCGTGCGAAGCTGAACGAGATCACCGATGGATACAGTGGCGCGCGCTGGGAGCCGGCAGGTGGGTGCACCACCGCATCACCTTCCGTCGCCATCAACATCGTCGGTCACACGACGATCGCGGCCATTCCCGAAGCGCGTGCTGCGGGCACTTCGATCGATCCGAATCTCGCGAACAAAGCTGCACGCGGAGCGGTGATGGTCGGTCAACTCGTCGATGATCACGCCGCGCTCGTCAATCGAACGGCGTTCACGCGAATCTCGGATCTCTACCAGTCCATCGGTGCTGCGACCTTGGTAAGCGCAGCGGTGCAGGCGGCGCAGGACAAGGCGTTCAATGCATTGCTGGGCGAGCAGTGCGCGCAATCTGGAGAGGCTTCGTGTACCCGCGCCTTCGCGCCGGTCTACGCGGAGTTCGATCGCATCGTGCAGGCGGTGGACATCGACGCCAAGGAGCGTGGGCCGAGTTGGATCGAGCGGTTCAAAGGCGCGTTCTGGAAGAACCTAGCCGGCACTCTCTCCTACATCGTCGGCGTCTTCATGACTTTGTTCGCCAAGCTCGTCGCCGCACTCACGCCGTTCGGCGTAGCGATGGCCCGCGCGATCGCGCTGGTGCTCTCGCTGCTAGGTATCTACTTGCTGCTATTACCTGATCGCGCGCGTGACGGCGTGGTCTTGCTGATCGGTCCGATCGCATTCGCGAATCTGTGGGGAACGCTCTACATTTTCTGGTGGAAGATCAGCGAGATCTTCAACGAGTGGGCGTCGACGTTGTTCTTCAACGCGACGTGGTTTTCTGGCGACGGGATCTCCGGCGCTGCGGTCATCCAGTTCGCCACGGCGATTGGCTACACCGCGCTGCCGTTCATTGCCTGGAGCATCGTGTTCTCCATGACGGAGCGGCTGGTGCCGCGTGGCGGGGTGGCGAGTCAACTAGCCCCAGTAGCGCACGGGATCGGTCGGGCGGTTCAGGGTGCAGTGCTCGGGTCGGTGGTGCGGAGAGGGTCGGGGGGTGGCCAAGGCGGGCCGACTGCGGGAGGAGGTGGCCCGTCACGTCCGTTGGGACCGACTGTTCCGGCGAATCCCTTTCCGGGCGCCACTTTGAATCGAGTGGCATCCAACTCAGGGCCCTCGATCAGTCCATCCGCGAATTCATCGGCGGACGCGGCGAGACCAGGAGCCTGTCCATCGCGACGTGATCGCGAGAGGACCAATCCAAAAGGGGATTAGTCATGTGTGATCGCGCGGAGGTTTCCGCCGAGGCAGCCGGGCTCTGTTGATGACTTTTTTTCTGCTGATGCAGAACCTATTGGTTCGGCGCAAGCGTTGCTGGCGAGTTGACCCCGCACAATGACTGACCGGAATCGAGCGAGGACACGCGTCGGGAAGTCGGTTCGCTGACCGGCTGAAATCGACCCATTGCGGTACTTCGATCTACCAGATCGACCGACCGCTTTTGCAGCGGTGCTGTCGGACGCGGCCACACCGTGAACTCGCGGTCTGGGCCAAATTGCCGTTTTTGAATCGCCACGCCAGCACCGGTACCAACGACCGGTGTTCAAGCTATTGCTGACAGCGCCGGCGTCTGCGCTGCACCAGCGCCGCCTCGGACTGTTCAATGACTGCTGCTCGCGGCGCCGAACTCACGCACCCGACCCCCAGCGGAAGTAGCCGGTGGCGCTTTCGATGCCCGCTGTGCGGCGGGTGCTGTCGTCGGCTACCGCGCCCTCAATTCACGGTCTCTGCAAGATTTCGGTCATCCAGAATGCCCCGGAGGGGCGCTCCCCATGACCGGTGTCGAAGGTACTGCTGACGTTGCCAGCGTCTGAGACGGTTTCACGATCTGCGCGAAAAGCTGCTCGAGAATCAGGTGCCGAAAACCGCGACTCAGACCGTGCAGCAGCTGGCCGGCTAGGTGTCGCGGTTACTGCGCCCGCTGCACCTCTATCTGCGCCTGCGCGACTACGTGTTCTCCGGAGCGGTTATTGTCCTAGGAGATCTTTGCGGGACTTCCTTGGTGCCGCATCTTCACGCTGCTCGAACGTTTGACGTCGAACTTCGTCCTGAAGATTGGCGACCAAGTCGGCTTCCAAGAAAACCCACGCGCGGCCGATCTTCGCCTCGGTAGTTCTCCCGTCCTGGCGAGATCGAGAGCGGTGGAGCGATCGACCTTTAAGAGATCAACCGCTTCGTGGATGTCGTAGGCTCTCACTGCATCGAGCTCGGCAGCAGACTGCCCCCTCGTGACAGCTGCGTGAAAGCGCAGGGTAGCTATTGATAACTATATTCCCGCGCGTGGGGTTCTGCAAAGCTGGGCGGGTGAACGAAACGGGACTAATCAATGCAGGTAGATCCACTTGGCGACAGATGGAACGCCATTGATATTCAATGCAAACATCATGTAGTAGCCTTGCTGCGCCAACGAGTGCGGGTGTCCGCCGTGAGGAGCTGTCAGCGTAAGTCTGCTTGGGTTTGCATGATCGTGGACATACGGCATCTCCAAAACTTTCTGTTCAGTGTCCGTTTGGTGGGTCACGGCCATCGGCCTCACCAGCACCACCTTGACAATCGAGGCAGCATCCGGTGACTCGATCACGAAGCTTTGCCCGTGATGCACGAGAGCCGGTGCGGCGGAGATCACGGGTCTTGCCCCGCGGAACAGATAGGGCGGACTGAATATTTCGATCGCCGCATTGTTCCATCCGGCCATCATGACCTGCCCGGTTGGTAGCAGCAGTGCGACCGAATGGTAGTCACGAATGGATGGCAAGGTTGCCATGCCTGCCCATGAATTCGTTTGAGGGTCGAACAGAGCGCATGGAGAGTTGGTTCGTTGGATGCCACCGCACACGAAAGCAGTCCCATCGGGCAACAAGACTGCGCTGCAAAGGCTGCGGTGTTCGCCGTCAGGAAACGGTATCGAAGGGCTCCAGTTCGCGGCCGGCGACAACGATGTGGCGTCGAAGATCTCGTAGCTATTGTTGGTGGAAGAGTCCGCGCCCCCTAATACGAGCACACGCACATACGGAGGGGTGCTGCTCAGGACCATTACTGACATTGCTTTAGTGCGGTCGGGCTTAGTCGGCGTTACTGGAGCAATATCGTTCCAAACTCCCGTGGTCGATCCGGTGAATGAGAAGTACGAAGATTGGTCATCACCCGGAAAGGGCCCACCGCCTGCCCCGGCCGTGCCCCACCCAGTGCGCGAATAGAAAATGCTGTTGTTAGGGAGCAGATGAAGGCCGGGATACAAGCTCGGGAATGGCTTGTCGTCCCCGGATGTCACCTCCCGAAAGCTATCGGAAGCTTCGTCATAGATTTCCATGTCGCCACTACCATGGCCACAGACCACCAAGACCTCGTGGCTGTTGCCAATTCGCTGATCGCCCAGCGTCAGAACCGTCGGATACCAACGATCGTGGACCATGCTGCCCGCGGTTCGCGTCCAGGTTCTGCTCATCGGATCGAATTTGTAACCCCATTTCGCTTTGGAGTGCGGTCCGTATCCACCGCCGCCGACGACCAACAGACGCCCATCGGACAAGAACGAGTGCCCGCCACAAAGCACGGAATACCCCGACGCGGCATCTGGGGTCAGGTGGGGCTGGTTGACCGGATCTTCAAACGCGGCCGGCGTGGCATCCTCCGGATTCCATAGCAATGTCGTCTCGTCCGCCGTTATGAACAGCACCTTGCCAGTGTGTAGCAGCGCTGCGTGAATGACACCATCGTAACCGCCTGGCCCTCTGCGCGGAATACCGTGCGGAAACACAGACCAGGCGCCGTAGAACATATTGCTGAAATGGCGCATCAGGTCGTCCAAGCGCCTCCGATCAAACACACGAAGTCCGAGCACCTCTCGGATAGTTCGGAAGCCAAACGGGTATTCGGTTTCTCTGAACTCAATGATTGCTTTCGCTACCTCCGGATCGAGAATTTTCTTTCGCCGTTGCTGAAGCGCTTCCGGATGGTCTTCATGAATCGGATCGACTTCCGGATTTGGTAGACGCGGTTTTTCGTAAACCAAATCCTCCGGTTGAACGGCGGCGTTCAAGAAGCTCAGAATTCGCCGATGAAGCGGCGCGTCGAGCTTGATATCGCTTGGGTCGAATTTGCTCTGATGAAGTACTTGCTCGGTACTCATGCACGCCTCCGTTGGTATGGACGATCGTAAGAGCCTTGCGTTCCTAGCACTTCAGATAAAGTGCGCATCGATGCCCCTGTTTGAGATGCAGGGGAGAGCGCCTAGGCGCCACGATGATTTCACAAGGGCAACGACGCACAAATCCCACCGAGGTCGTAGCTAGGAGGACGTAAGATGCCGCGTTAGCGTGGACCGGCAACCGGACCGTTACGGTTGCGCAAGCGCTTCCCCAAAGTCGCCGCGCTCATGGACGAATCCGAGGTCGATGTGCTGGCCTTCATGAGCTTCCCCAAGGCGCACGACACCCAGATTCACTCGACCAATCCACTGGAGCGATTCAACGGCGGGATCAAGCGGCGCACCAACGTAGTCGGCATCTTCCCCAACGAGGCGGCGATCACGCGCTTGGTCGGCGATTAGATGCTCGAGCAGAACGACGAGTTGCAGATCCAGCGCCGCTACATGCAGCTTGAGGGCGCGGTTGCCCTCAACGACAATCGCACCGCTCGGCTCTCGGCAGTGATGAGCTGAGCGACATTCCCGGTCGGGAGTGCCAGTTGGTGGCCCGTTGAAGCTGACGCTGACCGACTACCCGCGTTGGGGCACGTTCAAGTCGCTGGTCGGATCGCCGACGTCCGGCTGGTTCCGAGGTACAGCGGCCACCTGCCTGGGCGAACGACGAACGTCAGGTTCCGGCGGCGGCTGCCGTTCAACCGCCAAACCTGAGTGGCAGCACCCAGTCTGGCGCAGTCGTCCATCCCGCGACCTTGTCAGCAGATGGCCGCCACTGTGCGTTCCCGAGCTCCGCTGACAGCCGACTTTCGCTGCCACGGCCTGCGCATCGAAGGTCAGATTCGAGGCGCGGCCACTTCCTCACACTGACGGCCACAGGCAGTCGGACACGTCAGTTCCAGAAACCACCCGTTCAAGGCCAGGTTGGTCTCACCTGCAGATCCGGGATCGGGGTGAACGTGTCAGGCGTCTTTTTCCTTCGGCCAGGCAACCTGTCGAAATTTTTGACTATCCCCCGGGAACGCTCAGTGGGCGCCGCGTACATGGCGCTTGGACGCTGCCGCAGGCTTCGCCCCCGCGTGATCGATGCCCTGCAAGATGCCGCAGTCGGCTGCGGTATGCGGCACGGGGCAGGCCGATCGCAGCGCCCTCAGTTCCTTCTCCAGAGCGCGCAGGGCCTGGATCCGCTCGGCCACGTGGCTGATGTGCTCGTCGAGCAGGCAGTTCACCTCGCCGCAGTCGGCCAACGGTTGGTCCTTGAAACGCAACAGCACCCGCACCTCGTCGAGCGTCATGTCCAGGCTGCGGCACTGCCGGATGAAGGCCAGCCGGTTCGCATGCTGCGGGGCGTAGATGCGGTACTTGCCTTCCGTGCGCGCAGCGGCCGGCAGCAGGCCCTCCCGCTCGTAGAAGCGGATCGTCTCGATGGGCGTTCCGCTGGCTTGGGCCAGTTCGCCGATGCGCATGTGCGATTCCCCTCGTGCCAGTGACAGTTCACGACGCGCCTTGACTCTATACCCACTTCAGGGTTTTCAATGGCGGTATGGCTCACGCTCACCCCCACGACATCCAACCGAATCCGGCTGACTCTGCGCCAGCGCCCGATTGCGGCGCCTGCTGTGGCGCCGCGGAGCACGTGTCCGTCGCTTCCGCGCCCGCACCGCTAGGTGGCGGCCAGCGCTTCCGAATCCCGGCGATGGACTGTGCCAGCGAGGAGTCCGAGATCCGTCGCGCTGTAGAGGGCATCCCTGGCGTCCTGGGCCTACGCTTCCAGTTGGGCGAGCGCAGCCTGCGCATAGCCGGCGAGCCGCAGGCTGCGCTGGCAGCGGTGGAAGCCATCCGGAACTCCGGATTCGAAGTTCACGCGTGGCCCGACGCGACGGTGTCGTCCAACGCCGGTGATAGATCGGATCACGACCACAAGGACGATGCCGCCACCGGCTCCGGCTTGGCCCGACTGCTGGCTGCACTTGCACTTGCGACGACAGCCGAGGGCCTGACCTTCCTGGTGCCGGACGCGCCCTGGTCCAAGTGGGTTGGTATGGCCGTCGCTGCCGCGGCCATCGCGCTGGCCGGCTTCAGCACCTTCCGCAAGGGCCTGTCGGCCTTGCGGAACGGCCGCCTTAACATTAATTCGCTGATGACCGTGGCGGTTGCCGGCGCCTTCGTCATCGGTCAGTGGCCCGAGGCGGCGATGGTCATGGCCCTGTACGCCATCGCCGAGTTGATCGAGGCGCACGCGGTCGACCGCGCACGCAATGCGATCAGTGGTCTGCTGGCACTGTCCCCAGAGACAGCCGACCTGAGGCAGCCGGACGGCAGCTGGGCTTCTGTGCCCGTCGGTAATGTGTCCGTTGGCGCCACGGTGCGGGTCAAGCCGGGTGAGCGGGTCGCCATGGATGCCGTGGTCATGGCCGGCAGCACCAGCGTGGACCAGGCGCCCGTCACTGGCGAGAGCCTGCCGGTTGACAAGGGGCCCGGCGATGCGGTCTTCGCCGGCACCATCAACCAGACCGGCACCATCGAGTGCCGCGTCACCGCCGCCGCCTCGCAATCGACGCTGGTCCGCATCATCCACGCGGTCGAGCAGGCCCAGGGCAGCCGCGCGCCGACCCAGCGCTTCGTCGATCGCTTTGCGGCCGTGTACACACCGGCCGTATTCGTCCTGGCGCTGGCCGTCGCCATCGCCGGCCCCTGGCTCTTCGGCTGGACGGCGCTCGCCGCGGTCTACAAGGCGCTGGTGCTGCTGGTCATCGCCTGCCCCTGCGCACTCGTCATCTCGACGCCCGTCACCGTCGTCAGCGGGCTGGCGTCGGCGGCCCGGCGCGGCATCCTGGTCAAGGGCGGCGTCCACCTGGAACAGGCGCGGCTGCTGAAGGCAGTCGCACTCGACAAGACCGGCACCATCACCGAAGGGAAGCCGCGCCTCGTCGAGTGGCAGATGCTGTCCACCCGCCTGCCCAAACTGCAGGCCGAACACATCGCCGCCGCGCTGGCGGCGCACTCGGACCACCCGGTGTCGCGCGCCATCGCCGCAGGGCTGACGCCGAACAGCGTCGAGGCCCGCAACTTTGCGGCGCTATCCGGTCGCGGCATCGAGGCCGACATCGACGGCCAGCGCTATGTGCTGGGCAACCACCGCCTGATCGAGGAGCGCGGCCAGTGCTCCGTCGAGATCGAGGCCGTGCTTCACTGGCACGAACAAGCCGGCCGCACGGTCAGCCTGCTGGCGACCGCGTCCGGGGTGCTGGCACTCTTCGCGGTCGCCGACACGATCAAGCCCTCGTCGGCCGCCGCCATCGGCGAACTGAAGGCGATGGGCATCACGCCGGTGATGCTGACCGGCGACAACCAGGCCACCGCCGAGGCCATCGGGCGCCAAGCCGGTCTGACGGACATCCGCGGGAACCTGCTGCCCGAGGACAAGCTCGCCGCGATCCAGGCCATGCAGAAGCAGTACGGCGCGACGGCGATGACCGGCGACGGTATCAACGACGCGCCCGCGTTGGCCCAGGCCGACATCGGCATGGCGATGGGCGCGGCCGGGACCGACATTGCGATGGAAGCCGCCGATGTTGTCGTCATGAACGACGACCTGCGGCGTATCGCCGAGACCGTGCGTCTGTCGCAGCGCACGCACGCGGTGCTGTGGCAGAACATCACGCTGGCCCTGGGCATCAAGGCCTTGTTCCTGGTGCTGGCGCTGTTCGACAACGCCAGCATGTGGATGGCCGTGTTCGCCGACATGGGCGCCAGCCTGCTGGTGGTCTTCAACGGGCTGCGCCTGCTGCGCAATCCGGAGCGAAGCTGAGGCAAGCATGGATGCCGAACCGCGCCTGTTGCAGCCCACGCGGCTGCTCGACTTCACGCACCCTGCCATCGAAGCGCTGGTCGAGGCGCGCGGCTGGCGGCAGTTACCGATGTATGAACGCATCGGCGTCGCCTACGACTTCGTCCGCAACGAAATCGCCTTCGGCTACAACGAGGGCGACGAGCTGCCGGCATCTCGGGTGTTGGCCGACGGCATCGGCCAGTGCAACACCAAGAGCACGCTGCTAATGGCCTTGCTGCGCGCGGTGGGCATTCCCTGCCGCTTCCACGGCTTCACCATCGACAAGCCGCTACAGAAGGGTGCGATCACGGGGCTCGCCTATGTGCTGGCACCGCAACGCATCATCCACAGCTGGGTCCAAGTGGCCTTCGAGGGCCGGTGGGTGAACCTGGAAGGCTTCATCCTTGACGCACCCTACCTGGCCAGCCTGCAGCGCCGCTTTCCGGGCCGACGTCGGTTCTGCGGCTACGGTGCAGCCACGCCCGACCTGTCCGCGCCCGGAGTCGAGTGGCGCGGCCAGGACACGTACATCCAGAAGGACGGGATCGCCGATGACTTCGGTGTCTTCGACAGCCCGGACGAGTTCTATGCCCGCCACGGATCGAATCTGTCGGGGGTCAAGCGCTGGCTCTACGCGCAGGTCATCCGGCACCGCATGAATGCTCAGGTTCGGCGCATTCGCGCCGAAAAGTGGTGATGCCGGTCGCGGCGATCAGCTCCGCGAACTCGTCTCAAACGCTCTAGCTGCTAAACTTTGCAAATGCGCCGTTGGCTCGCGATCCTCATGCTCGCCTTGCTACCGCTCCAGTTCAGCTGGGCGGCTGGGGCGGCGTATTGCGGGCACGAAGCCGGCCATCACGCCGAGCATCTGGGCCATCACGAGCACCGGCATGCGGACCAGGCCAAGGCCGACCAGGACAGCGTCCCGGCGGACCAGAATGCCCAGGCCGGCTTGGATTACTACTGCGGCCATTGCCACGGCACCGGTGCCAGCATGCCCACGCCCGTGGGCGACATGTCGCCGCTGGCCCTGGCGTCCCACCCGGTGACGCTCGTCGAAGGCACCGTGCGCACCCTCGCGCCAAGCCCGCCCGAACGCCCTCAGTGGCTGCCCCTCGCCTGATCGGCGAGGCGGGTCTCTTATCCTTCTGAAGCCCGTTCGCGCCTGCGTGCGCGCTGCCCGACGCATTTGTCAGTGGCGCAGCACGAGGCCGATCCGACCCTGAATCCCTCAGCGTCGCCCCTTGCCGATTCTTCCGTGGGTTGTTTTCGACACTGGAGAATTGGATGCACCGAAGAAGAGTCCTGGCTGCCGGGCGATGGCAAAACGCCGCCCGCACCAACCTGACGACGCTCCTTAGCACGGCGCTCAGCGCAGCGCTGATTGGCGTTGCGATCGAGACGCGTGCGCAGAGCGCCGTAGCACCTGCCGTGCCGACCCGGCCCACGATGCGGGCAGCCTTCGAAGCCGCCTGGGCGCGGCAGCCCGAAGCCCAGGCGCTGGCAGCACGGCGCGACGCGGCACGTGCGCAACATCAGGCGGCCCGAACCCTGACGCCCGAGCCGGTGGCAATGGCGCTGTCCAACAGGACGGATCGCCTGAACCGCAACCTTGGTACCCGCGAATACGAGGTCGGCGTGGCCATCCCGTTGTGGCTGCCGGGCGAACGCGGCCGCAGCCAGGACCTGGCAGACGCCGAGGGGCGTGCCATCGAGAGCCGCACCACGGCTGCACAGCTGCGCGTGGCTGCTGCTGTGCGCGAATCGTGGTGGACATGGCAGCGGGCCCAGGTAGAGCTCGATGCCGCGCGCGGCCAGCTCGACAACGTTCGCCGCATCGCGGCCGATGTCG
>CADECO010000061.1:9577-20956 GCA_902825905.1 uncultured beta proteobacterium | reverse complement strand
TGCGCCAGGAGTGGCACCGAGCCCGACAGCACGATGACGTCATAAGGTGCCTTGGCGGCCCAACCGCGCGCGCCGTCGCCCAGCTCGACAGTAACGTTGTCGACCCCGGTCCTGTCGAGATTGCTTGCCGCCAGATCCTTGAGCCGCGGATTGATCTCGATGCTCGTCACCTCGCGCGCCCGGGCGCCGAGCAGCGCGGCCATGTAGCCCGATCCTGCGCCAACCTCAAGCACCTTGTCGGAGGATTTCGGCGCGACCTCCTGCAGGATCCGCGCTTCGATCTTCGGAAACATCATGCGCTCGCCAGGATCGGTGCCGAGCGGAATCTCCAGATCGGAGAACGCCAGCGCCCGGTATGCGGAGGGCACGAACTCCTCGCGGCGAACGACATAGAGCAGATCGAGCACCGACTGGTCCAGCACCTCCCAGGTGCGGATCTGCTGCTCGATCATGTTGTAGCGGGCGCGTTCGATGTCCATGGTCAAGGAGCGGATGGCGAGTTGGAGGGGTGTCTTCCCGAACCGATGCCCGGTTGTTTCGTGTTCCGCGAGGACGGTGCGCGATCGGGGCGCTGATGCACGCGGAGCGGGGCGAAGCCAGGAAATTGAACGGATGCGATGCAAACAGCGGAGGCCGTGAAAGCCGCATTGCTGGCGAGGAAGTTTAGCATCACGCCCCCCGTGGAACCCTGAACCATGCCGCATACAGCGCGGGCAGGTAAAGCAACGTCAGCGCGGTGGCAACCACCAGCCCGCCCATCATCGCCACGGCCATCGGTCCGAAGAACGCGCTGCGTGACAACGGCACCATGGCGATGACCGCCGCCAGGGCGGTGAGCACGATCGGACGCAGGCGTCGCACCGTGGCCTCGATCGTGGCTTGGCGCGGCGTGCGGCCATCGCCGATGTCCTGGTCGATCTGATCGACCAGGATCACCGAGTTGCGCATGATCATGCCGGTGAGCGCGATCGTGCCCAGCATCGCGACGAATCCGAACGGCTTGTCGAACAGCAGCAGGAACGCGGTCACGCCGATCAGACCCAGCGGAGCGGTCAGCACCACTAGCAACACCCGCTGAAAGCTCTTGAGTTGCAGCATCAGCACAGTGAGAACGACCACCACGAACAACGGCATGCCTGCCTGCACCGATGCCTGGCCTCGCTCCGAATCCTCCACGGCGCCGCCGGTGTCGATGCGATAGCCGAACGGCAACTCGGCGCGCAGCGGTTGCAGCGCGGGCTCGATCTGGCTGGTCACGGTCGGGGCCTGGATGTCGCCATAGACGTTGGCGCGCACCGTCATCGTCGGCAGCCGGTCGCGTCGCCACACCACGCCTTCCTCGTGACCGTAGTCGATGCGCGCGAGCTGGGTGACCGGGACGCTCTTGCCCGCGCGGGTGGGCATCGACAGATCGGCGAGCATCGACAACTGTGCGCGCTCGGCAGCCGCGCCACGCAGCAGCACTTCGATCGACTGATCGCGCTCGCGGAACTGCGTGACGCTCACGCCGTTGATCGCGGTCTGCAGGAACGTCGCGACGTCCTGCGACGACACCCCGAGCAGCCGCGCCTTGGCCTGATCGATCTCAAGCCGGATCACCTTGCTCTGCTCGTCCCAGTCGAACTGCACGTTGGCCAGATTGCGGTTCTCGCGCATCACCGCGGCGACCTTCTCAGCAATGGCCCGCACCGCAGGAATCTCCGGACCCGACACGCGGAACTGCACCGGGAATCCCACCGGTGGGCCGTTCTCCAGCCGGTTGATCGAGGCGCGCAACTCCGGGAACTCCTCGTCGAACAGTTTGATCAACCGGGTACGTAGCTGTTCGCGCGCTTCGATGCCGGTGGTGAGGATCACGAACTGCGCGAAGTTCGCGCTGGGCTGCTGTTGATCGAGCGGCAGGTAGAAACGCGGGCTGCCGGACCCCACATACGCGACGAACTGCTCGATGCCCGGCTCCTGCGCCAGGCGCGTTTCGATCTGCTTCACCGCGCGTTCACTCGCCCAGTAGGAAGCACCTTGATTCAGGCGCAGTTCCACCAGCAGTTCCGGTCGCGTCGAATTGGGAAAGAATTGCTGCTGCACGAACCCGAAGCCGAATATCGATAGCGCGAACAGGGCGATGGTCGTGACGATCACCAGCCAGCGGTGATCGACGCACCACGTCACCAACACTCGAAACGCGCGAAAGAATCTCGTCTGGTAGACCGCGGTCTCGGCGTCATCGTGCCCGTGCCGGACAACCTGGCCGGGATCATCCGCTGTGCGCGCCGTATCGTTCGATTGGCGCGCGCTTGAGCGACGCGAGGCCACCCGCGTCAGACGCTGCCACCATGACCGGCGTATCGGTTGCCGGCCCATATCGGGCAGGAGCTTGTAGCCCAGATACGGGATGAACACCACCGCGGCGAACCACGACAGCAGCAGTGCGATGATGTTCACCTGGAAGATCGAGCGCGTGTACTCGCCGGTGGCCGACTGCGCCGTGGCGATCGGCAGGAAGCCCGCCGCCGTGACCAGTGTGCCTGAGAGCATCGGCATCGCCGTTGAGGTGTAGGCAAAGCTCGCTGCGCGCGCGCGCTCCCAGCCCTGTTCCATCTTGCGGGCCATCATCTCCACCGCGATGATCGCGTCGTCGACCAGCAGGCCAAGCGCCAGGACCAGCGCGCCGAGCGAGATCTTGTGCAGGCCCACGTCGAAGATGCGCATGCAGATGAACGTCGCAGCGAGCACCAGCGGAATCGACAATGCCACGACGACCCCGGTGCGCAGGCCCAGCGACAAGAAACTCACGATGAGCACGATCAGGATCGCTTCGGCGAGCGACTGCGCGAACTCGTTGATCGAGCGCTGGACGGCGATCGGCTGATTCGACACCTCGTTCAGTTCCAGCCCGATCGGCAACTCGCGCTCGATGCGCCGGGTTGCCTCGGCGAGGTTGCGACCCAGAGCGATGATGTCGCCGCCCTTGGCCATCGACACGCCGATGCCGAATGCCGGCTCGCCGCGAAAGCGCATCGCCGATTGCGGCGGATCGACATAGCCGCGTGAGACCTCGGCAACGTCGCCCAGCCGGAACACACGACCGGCCGCGCGGATGTTGGTTTCGCGCACGGCTTCGACCGAATCGAAGTCGCCGCTGGGGCGCAGGAAGATCCGATCCGATGCGGTGTTGAACGCGCCGGCTGCGGAGATGGCGTTCTGAGACGCGAGCGCGCTCATGATGGTGGCGACGTCCACGCCCAGCGTCGCCATCTTGGCGCTCGACAGTTCGATGAAGATGCGCTCGTCTTGTTCGCCGAAGAATTCCACTTTGGCCACGTCGGGCACGCGCAACAGTTCGGCACGGATTCGCTCGGCGTAGCGCTTCAGATCGGCGTGACCGAAATCGCGGCCGGCCAGCGCGTAGATGTTGCCGTACACATCACCGAACTCGTCGTTGAAGAACGGGCCCTGGATGCCGTTCGGAAGCTGGCCGCGGATGTCGCCCAGCTTCTTGCGAACCTGATACCAGACGTTGGCGACCTCGTTGGCCGGCGCCGAGTCCTTGATGAAGAAGAACACGATCGACTCGCCCGGCTTCGACGAGCTCATGATGCGATCGACGTGCGGCGTCTCCTGCAGCTTCTTCTCGATCTTGTCGGTGAGCTGCTGCTCGACTTCACGCGCGGTGGCACCCGGCCAGACCGTGCGGATCAGCATGATCTTGAAGGTGAACGGCGGATCCTCCGACTGCCCGAGCTGGGTGTACGACAGCGCACCGATCACGCCGATCGCGATCATCAGATACAGCACGATCGAGCGGTGGCGCAGCGCCCAATCCGACAGGTTGAACTGGCTCATGCGGTCACCGTGGCCATGCGCTAGTTGACGAGGCGGACGACGGTTGATGTCTGCGGACCGACGCCGCCGAGGCTGGAGGAACTCGGGTTGGAGGAATTCGCGCTGGTCGGAATCGCGCCGCCGATCGGTTGCCTGCTCGCGCCGATGAAACGCTCGCGTTCGGCGTCGCTCGCCAGTCGCACCGTCTGCCCGGGCAGCAGCTTGTGTACTCCGGCGATCACGATCCGTTCGCCGCCGGCCAGCCCTTGCTCGAGGATGGCGCCGTCTTCGCGGTAGGCGCCGATCTGCACCGATTGGGGCTGGACCTGCAGCGTCTTGGCATCGATCACCCACACGACCGGCTTGCCGTCGCGATCGCCGATCGCGCTGAGCGGCACTATGATGCGGGAGATCGTCGTGTCATTGCCGAGCAGGACGTTGGCGGTCATGCCGAGCTTGATCGCGTCGTCGGGTTGCAATACCGTGATCTTCGCGTTGAACGTGCGCGTGGTCGCATCGGCGTTCGGCGCGAGTTCGCGCAGTCGTGCCGCATAACGTCGGTTCGGGTCACTCCACAGCATCACGGCCAGATTGGTGGCGCGACGCAGTTCCTCGATGCGACCCTCGGGCACGTTGATCAGCACTTCCTTCTCGCTCGGCCGTGCTACGCGCAGCACGGCCTGGCCTGCGGCGACCACCTGACCGGGTTCCAGATTTGCCGCGGTGACGACGCCGTCGCTCTCGGCCACCAGCGTGGCGTAGGTCGATTGGTTTTGCGACACCGCCAGCTGTGCGCGCATCTGGCGGGTGCGCGCCTGGGCGGCGTCGAACGCCTGCTGCTTTTGATCGAGCACCGCGGCGCTGACGAAATTCTTCTCGCGCAGCATGCGATAGCGTTCCACTTCCGCGCGAGCCCAGGTGAGTTCGGCTTCGGCCGACGCCAGTTGCGCCTGCGCACTGTCGGCCTGCAGCCGCACATCCTGGGGGTCGAGACGCGCGAGCACCTGTCCGCGCTTGACCATCGTGCCGACTTCGACCTGGCGCGCAACGACCTTGCCGCCGATGCGAAAAGCCAGATCGTTCTCGTAGCGAGCGCGCACCTCACCTGCATAGGCGGCACCGATGCCTGCCGCCGCCGCGGGCTTCACGATGCTGCTGAGCACCGGTCGCACCGCTTCTGGTTGCGGCTCGGGCTTGGTACAGCCGATCATGACCAGTGAAAACAGCGGAAGCAGCACGGCGAGGTTACGTCGTGTCATCGCGATTCCTTTCGTTGCTTGCCGCCGGCGCGTGGACGCGGCGAGCGTCCGCTCGTTGCGGTGCGTTTGGCCGGCAGCGATCGCGGGCGGCCAGGGGCCAATGCGCGGAGCCGTTCACGGTCGCGCACAGCACGCTCGCCGTAATGGCGCAGCCCTGCCAGCATCATCTCCACGTGGGTGCGCACGAACTCGAGCGGATCGCGATTCTCCCGACCGCAGAAATCGACGGAATGGCGTGACACCGCGAGCATCACCATCGGTGCGATCACCACGTGCGCGACGTAGTCGAGATTCAGAGGCTGAAACTCGCCGCGCTTCACGCCGCGTGCGATCACGCTGCGAATCAGATCGGTGCCGCGCTGAATGACTTCGCGGTGATAGAAGTCGGCGATCTCGGGGAAGTTGCGCGACTCGGCGAGCATCAGCTTTGGAATGCCACCGAGCGGCGTCGACAGGATGCGATGCCACCACTCCCAGAACAGCGACTCGAGCGCTTCTTCGGCCGAGCCGTTGTGCTGCGCCAGCATGTCTTCGGCTTCCACCATCGCCGGTACGATGCTCTCGCGCACCACCGACTTGAACAGCGCTTCCTTGCTGTCGAAGTACAGGTAAAGCGTGCCTTTGCTTACACCGGCGCGTGCCGCCACATCGTCCAGCCGGGTAGCGGCGAAGCCCTTTTCGACGAACAGCTCCAGCGCGGCCAACGCCAGTTCCGCCGGGCGGGCCTGCTTGCGACGTTCCCAACGGGGCTCGGCGCTGGTGGGCGACGGGGCTTTGGCTGGATGCTGTGCCACGATGCAATCCGATTAAATAACTGACCGGTCAGTAATGTACCGAGTTACTGACTGTTCGGTCAACTATTTATTGCCCCTCGGGATTCACTGGTGGGCAATGAATTCGCAGCCTGAAGGCGAATCCGCAGCCGCCACGCAGGCTCGCACGCCGCGATTACCGCTCGATGTCTCACATATGAAGTTGTGCGAAGCGCAGTCGCGCCGCGTGAAGTGCTTCGGCAGCCTGCGGGAGACGCGCCAATCAGGCGCGATGCACCACGAGCGTGCGGTTCAGCGGCCGATCAGCGCAGCACCAATCACGCCGGCGGAATCGCCCAGGGTGTGACGCACGATAGGGGTATCGAACGCATCGGCGAACACCTGGCGGCACACCGCGTCCACGCCAAGCGTGTATAGCTCATCGATGTTGGACAGCCCGCCACCCAGCACGACCACGTCGGGATCGAGGACATCGATCAGGTTGGCGAGCGCGCGGCCGAACCGATCGAAGAACACGCTCATCGTCGCGACGCAGGCCTCGTCGCCTTGGCGAAAGCCGGCCACGATGTCGATCGCGCTGCACCGTGCGCCGGTGCGCTCAGCGTGACGTGCTTCGATTCCAGAGCCGCTGATGAACGTTTCGACGCAGCCGCGCTGGCCGCAATAACAAGGCGGGCCATCTGGATCGATCGACATGTGTCCCCATTCGCCGCCGATCGCCAGGCGCCCCACATGTACGCGTCCGTCGACGATGAGTCCACCGCCGCAGCCCGTGCCCATGATCACGCCGAAGGCGATCGACGCGCCCCGCGCCGCCCCGAGCCGCGCCTCGGCCAGCGCGAAGCAGTTTGCATCGTTGGCGAGCGTGAATGGACGACCGAGCAGGCGTGCGAGATCTTGCGCGAGCGGCTTGCCATTGAGTGCGATGGTGTTGGAGTTGCGTAACAGATCGCTCCGCCGCGACAGTGCACCCGGCGTGCCGATTCCAAGCGTGTGATCGCCGGCGCCGACTTTCGCAATCAACGCTCGATAGACGTGCGTCACGCGTTCGAGAATGTGTGCGTAGCCTTGATCGGCCCGCGTCGCCACGCGCAGGCGGCACAGCTCGGCGCTATGCTCGTCGAGCGCGATGCCTTCGATCTTGGTGCCGCCGAGGTCGATGCCGAGTTTGACCATGCGATAGGATAGCCATGACACCCTCCCGCCGTCCGAGATGAAACGAATCGCCACGCGTCTGATCGCTTTGCTGGCAAGTGTGCCGCTGCTTGTTGCGTGGTGGCCGTTCGGCAAGCTCGACTGGCCCACCATCCTCACGAAGGTGCGCACCGAGTTTCCCCAGGTGCGGCAGATGTCGACGGCTGAGCTCGCGGCGCTGGCGCCGACATCGGTGGTGCTGATCGATACGCGCACCGCCGAGGAGTTCGCCGTCAGTCATCTGCGCGGAGCGCTCCGCGCGGACACGGTCGAGGCGGTGCAGGCGCTGCTCATCTCGACGAAGCCGGGAGAGCGTGTGGTGCTTTATTGCTCGGTCGGCTATCGCTCGGCGAAGCTGGCTGATGCGCTGCGCCAAGCGGGGCAGTCAAACGTCTGGAATCTCGAGGGTTCGATCTTCGCTTGGACCAACGAAGGTCGCGTGGTGGTGCGCGGCGGTGTCGAAGTACGCGAGGTGCACCCCTACAACAACCGCTGGGGCACGCTGCTAGAGAAGAAGTACTGGCCGGCGGGTGGTTGGCGCGCGGTGTGAACGCTCGCGCGCGGATGCAGGATCGGGGTACAGCCGCTTCAGACGACGATCAGGCCGCTCAACATGAGCAGCGCAACCACGATGACGAGGGTGAGAATCAGCTTGCCGTCGAGCGTTTCCATCGCGATCCTCCGTTGCGCATGCCCGATCTGTCTCGGACGAAGATCAATGGCGCGCAGTACGTACGAGGAGGAGTCTAGAACGCGCCAAGGCACTGCGGCTCGATGCAAACTGTCAAGCAGTAAGCCGCATGCGTGCATTGTCACGTTCGTGCACTGCAGCGTCACCTCGATGCCGTGCATTTAGTCGCGAAGGATTCGACCGCGCAACCCCTCGATCGACGAGCGGCGTCATTGCACGGTCGGCGAGGCGGGGTGCGGCTATCCGCCGACGAACGGCACCAGCATCAGCCCGAAACCAATCGCCCCGAGGACGAATACAAACGCACGCAGCAACAGAATCCAGGCGCGGTTCGCCAGTGCGTGATGCATCGAGTTCCCCTTTGAATGCGATCGTGGGTCGCGTGAATCGCGACGCCGCAAAATCTAGGGGGCGGAATCGATCGATGCCAGGGTGCGCGGGTAACAACTGGTGCAACCCACGCGCCAAGTGGTGACAGTCGTCGCGGCGATAATCGTCGCGAAACGGCTCAGGCGAACTGAAGCATTGCCCACAAAGCGGCCGTGGACTGGCTCGTGTCGCCGTCCAGGACGGCGTCGACGAAGCGTGTCGCAACAGCTTGATCGAGGCGCTTGGGCACGTAACCGAAAAACTTCGCACGGACCGCTTCGGCATCGAGCGGATCGCCACGATCGCCTTTGACGCTATCGACCTCGGTCTTGAGCGTTTCGTTCGGCAGCTGCACCGTCAGCGTTGCACCGCGTACATTGCGTGCCGTTCGATCCGGATCAGGGATGATCGTCACGAGTTGCTCGAGCCGCCGCATTCCGGCCTCAAGAAAGCGATCGTCGCGATAGACCGCCGGGCTCAACTCGCCGAAGCGCAAGGCGCTGGCCAGGCCGAACGACAGGCTGAATTGCGCGGCGATGGGCGTCTGCGGATCGCGATTGCCGCAGTAGGTGAGCGCCTCCTGATAGATCGCCAGCTCGATCGACTCGATTTCGGCCAGTCGCGCGTACAAGCGCTCACGCAACGCCAGCGCGGCGGTCGCGCCGTAGTGGACATGGCGGACCGACGCGAACGGCTTGAGATAGCTCTCCAGGATCAGGAACTCACCGGCCGGGGCCAGACGCGCCGACTCCGGATCGAGGCCCAGTGCAATGCGAGCGTATTCACCGAGAGCCGTCTGCGGCGCATCCATGCCGCTGGCGGCGGCGCGCGCAGCCTGCAACCCAAGTGCGCAGGCGTGCGCCAGATATGTGTTGCGTGCATTGGCGCCGGCGCGGACCGGGGCATACAGGCCGAATGGGACCTGACACGCCGCGATCTCGATCGCCGCGAGCGCTTCGTCGGCGGAGCGTCGCTGCAGGCGAGCGACTGCCGCTGCGACACCTAGTGCCGGCCAGCCGGCATCGACATGCATGCCCGGGCGAATGCGCAACCACTCGCCCATGCGCGCGCCGACCTCGTACCCGGTGATGAGTGCGGCGAGCAGCTCGCCTAACGATCGTTTCAGTTGGACAGCAAGCGGCAGGCAGGCTGCGATGACCCCCACTCCGGGCCGGCCGTGCGCTCGGGCCAGCCCTTCGCAGGCCTCATCCCAGACCGCGGCGGTGGCGAGCAACTCGCTCGCCGCGGCGGCGCTGACGCCGGCCGCATCCGGTGCGCACGTGAACGTTCCGGGCTGCTCGTTGTGCAGCAGCTGTCGTTGCGCACGCAGCACTGGAGCCTCCAGGCCGGCAAGCGCGCAACCGATCGTGTCCAGCAGCATGTGCCGCGCCTTGCGCACGACGTCTTCGCGTTCCAGCAGGTTCGAGCCGAACAGCCAGCGCAGAATCGGCACGAGTTGGTCGTGAGCGGAGGAGGGCATGGCAGCGATGGTGAATTCGCGCTCGTTGTCGTCAGTGCGATGGTGATGGGCGCGCCGGGGGCTGCGCGATGCGAACGGCGCGACGGCTACTCGATGCGCACTTTGGCCGAGGCCACCACCGGGGCCCACTTCTTCGTCTCGGCGGCGATGTACGCGGCGTACTCGGCAGAGGACAGCGGCCCCGGAGTCATGCCGATATCGGAGAGCTTGGCGCGCACATCGTCCGAGCGCACGGCACGAATCACCTCCTGTTCCAGCAGCTTCACGATCGACGTGGGCGTCTGCGCTGGCGCCGAGACACCGAACCACGCCACACCAATCGCGCCAGGCACGACCTCGTTCATGGTCGGCACGTCGGGAAACGTCGCCAGCCGATCGCTGCCGGATACGGCCAACAAGCGAACCTTGCCCGCGCGTACGTTCTGCGTCGCAGTCGGCATGCCGTCGAACATCGCTTCGATCGCACCACCGAGCAGGTCGGTCGTTGCCGGTCCGGTGCCCTTGTACGGCACGTGCTCCAGATTTGCGCCTGACATCGACTTGAGCAGTTCGCCGGTGAGATGGCCGGCCGAACCTTGTCCGGCCGAGCCGTACGAGACGCCGCCGGGCTTGGACTTGGACATCGCCAGCAGTTCGGCAAGCGATCTGGCTGGATGATCGGCGCGCACCACGAAGCCGTTCGGAAAGGTGCCGATGCGCGCGACGTGAGCGAAGTCCTCCAGCGGTCGATAGGCGAGCTTCGGGTAAAGCAGCGGCGCGGTCGACATCGAGGTGTTGGCGGCCATCACCAGCGTGTAGCCGTCGGGCGCCGACTTGGCTACGAGTTCGGTGCCGACGGTCGAACCGCCCCCGCCCCGGTTCTCGACCACTACTTGCTGCTTGAGTGACTCGGTGAGTTTCTGCGCGAGCAGCCGCCCGACCAGATCCGTCGCGCCACCGGGCGCAAATGGCACGACCAGTTTGACTGGTCGCGTCGGATAGCCCGATTGTGCGATCCCAAGCAACGGCAGCGCTGCGAGCAGCACGAACAACCCCATTCGACGCAGCATGAAACCTCCGGATTGATGACGTGGATTATCGGGCGAGTGTTCGCGCAAGTTGCGGCGCGACCAGCTCCAGCGCCGGCGATGCCTGCGCGCCGATCGCCTTCAGCAGCTGCCACGCCCCGCATAGATTCGACGACAACACCGGTGCCGCAATCTGCGCGCGCATTGCAGCGATCACGCGCAGACTCATCATGCCGGTGCCGCTCATCACGATGGCGCTGCCCGGCGGCGGTTGTACGCGCGCGAGCCGCTCGGCAACTTCAGCGTCGGTGAGCTGGTAGGCGCGAAACTCTTCGCCGAACTTGATCACCTGATGCACGCGCAGCCCAGCACTTTCCCAGTAGGCGATCGCCCGTTCGGTGAGCCACTGCGGATACGGCGAGATCAGCACGACCGAACTGGCTTGAAGCGCCTGCAATGCTTCGGCGATCGCGAGGCTGGCGGTCCACACCGGTGCGTCGGCCTGGACGGAGAGCTGCTGCGTCAGAGCGCGATCGCCGTCGACCTTGAGACCATAGGAGGCGCCGGTCATCGCGATGTAGTGCGCATCGAGCCGCAAATTGCCGAAGCTGGCGAGCGCCGGCGCGTAGCCGCTCGCATAGCGCGCGGTGCGCTCCTGCAGATCGCCCGGAAATACCGGAAGGCGGGTCGTGTACATCGCGATGTCTGCCGGCATCAGCGCGCGCAATTCCGGCTCCACCGTCGGATTCGCCGGCGGGGTGACGATGCCGACGCGCTTGGCGTC
>CADECO010000061.1:6171-9477 GCA_902825905.1 uncultured beta proteobacterium | reverse complement strand
ACGATTGCGTCGTGGATACCGCAGTTCATGTTCATGCCGCCACGGGTGTTGGTCAAGTGTGCGGCGTCGCCGCACAACGCGACGCGCCCCGCGTAGTACGCCGTAGCTACGCGACGGCTCGCGCCGTAGATGTCGCGAAATACCACCGGTAGCGTGCGATTACCCAACGGCAGAAACTCCCGCACTTGCTCGGCGATGAATGCATCGCTGAGTGCGCGTGTGTCATCGACGTCGTCGGCTATGCGGATCACCACGCGCCAGTTGTCGCGCCCGGCAAGAAGGCTGGCCGAGCGATCGCCCGCATAGATGTAAGAGACCGGCGCGTAGTCCGGATCGAGCGTGGTCAGATCGAGCGGTGTCATCACCCGCAGCACGCGGTGGGTGTAGTCCGCGCCCTCGAACGCGATGCCCAACGACTCGCGCACTGCGCTCCACGCGCCGTCGGCGCCAATGGCGAACGCCCCACGCTCGTCGTGCTCGCCGTGCGCCGAACGCACTCTCAGTACCGCATGTGATCCGATCGTGCAGGCACCGAGCACCTCGTGATCAAAGCGGATCTGCGCGTTCGGGTAGGTCGCGAGCTTCTCGAGCATCACGCGCGTCAGCTCGGGCTGTTCGAAGTGCAGCCGGTGCGGAAACCGCGTTTGATCAGAGAGGACGCCCAGATCGAAGCGCGCGGCGAGTCCTGTGTCCCGATCGAGGAACGCGATCGTGCGCACTTTGAGGCCGCGAGCGAGCGGTTCATCGGCGACACCGAGTCGATCCCAGATCTCGATAGTGGGTGGATGAAAGGTCGAGGCCTTGGAGGCGGTGTTGCGCTCATGGCGCTTCTCGAACACCGTGACCGGCACGCCGCGTTGCGCCAACGCAAGGGCCGCGGTCGCGCCGACCGGCCCGGCGCCGGCGATCAGGACGCGATCGGTGGAACGCTGCATGGCGGATCGCTCCTGTTCAGCGAATTTCTGCCGCACGACACTAGATGCTGGCGAGCATCGCAGCCAGTTCGGCCGGCGCGCTGACCATCGCGTCGTGCCCAGTGGCGATCTCCAGTACACGCCATGACGGATCCTTGCGCACAGCTTGGCGATAGGGATTGATCGCTGCCAGCTTCGGCTGGGTGCAATCGATGAACGTCCTGGGCAGTGCGCGCCAGCGCTCGGTCAGCCGCACGGTGCCGGTATAGGGCCCGCCCGGTTGAGGAGTCAGGCGCCGGTCGACCCACGCCTGATCGCGCGCATCGAGTACGCCGAACCCCGCGGCCTTGGGAACCGGCCAGCCGCCGTTGAACTCGGCCATCCACCGCGCCCGCTGCGCGCGCAATTCGGGCGAGTGATGGCTCGACCACGATTGGTCGTCCTGCAGCACGATCGCATCGAGATACACCAGCTGCGCGACACGGGCACCGATCCGCTCCAGCGCCTTGGTGATGACGATTCCGCCGTAGCTGTGCCCGACCAGCACGACCTGATCGAGCTCTTCGCAGGTGATTACGTTGGCGACGTCCAGGCCGTGCGTATCCAGCGTAATGGGAGCCAGCGGCAGATGTGCGCGCTCGCCCAGGCCGCTCAGCGTCGGCGTGAACACGCGGTGACCCGCGGCACGCAGGCGATCGGCCACGCGCACCCAGCACCAGCCGCCATGCCATGCGCCGTGCACCAGCACGAACGTCCTGCTCGCACTGCCAGCGCCTTGAGCGTGCAGCGAGGCACTGCTCGACAGCGCCGCCGCTGCGGTGACACCGGATAGGAAGGTGCGACGTTTCATGATGTCCCTCGTAGTCCGGATCTCGTATGACCGGCATCAACGTCCGCGAACCGGTTGAAGCTTTCATGCACCGCGCACGCGATCGATCAACGTATCGCAGTCGTGCGGCAGCGTGTCGCCGCGCCAGGCAACGTGGCCGTCGGGCCGCACCAGGGTGAGCGCCCGCTCGAACAGTCGCTCGACGACCGGTTCGTGAACGGTGATGTCGCGCAGCGGTACACCCGCACGATGCGCGGCCTCGCGAATCGGCGTTGCATCGGGTGCGTCTGTCCGCGAGCGCACCAGGACGAAGTCGCGTCCGAACCAATCGAGCGTGGTGCTGCCATCGGACCGCCACGCGTGCGGCGCGCGCGAACCCGGCCAGGTGCTGGGCACGACCTGGGTGAAATCGTCGGGTGGCTCGGGGGTGCCGTCGGCGATGACGATCGGCGAATCGACGTAGCGATAGCCCAGATGCGTGCCGGCCGAGTTGAACTGCCTGGCCATCCAGCGAATCTTCTTCTGCAGCGTGGCTCGCAAAGCGTCGCCCGCCGGACCGTCCTGCTCGATCTCCGCGGATGTTTCGTCCATGACCATGTCGATCTTGTCGGAGTTGTTGGCCGAGATCACGCTGTTGCGAACCGCGATCGGTTTGCGTTCGGCCTCGTAGCTGTCCAGCAGACGCGCCCCGCCCCAGCCTTCAAGCATGGCATGGAGCTTCCAGCCCAGGTCGATCGCATCGCCGATGCCGGTGTTCATTCCCACGCCGCCGGTCGGCACGAACAAGTGCGCGGCATCACCCGCCAGGAACACTCGGCCGCCGTTGGAACGCCATTGCCGGGCCACCGACTGGTGATGATGCCAGTGCTGTATCGCTCGCAACTCGAACTCGAACGGCACACCCATGGCGCGCCACAGTACGTCGCGGGCATCGAGGTCGCGCGTCTGTTTTGCGGGGTCGAGAAAGTAGTGTTGGTACAGCCACTCGCCTTTGCCGTCGATGGCCGTGAACAGGCCGAAGCTGTCTGGCGTGAAGATGAAATACAGGTTGCACACGCCGAGCTTGTGCTTGGCGAGGAAGTCGGTCGAGCGGAAATAGAAACTCACGTTGGCGCGCATCTGGCCGCGGCCGTTGTAGCGGATCCCCAGTTGCTTGCGCACGGCGCTGGTGCCGCCATCGCAACCGACGAGATAGCGCGCGCGAATCGTTCGTTCCTTGCCGCTTGCGAGCTCCATGACGCGCGCGGTGACGCCATGGGCAGATTCGGTGAAATCGAGGAAGCGCCAGCCATGATGCAGGGTCACACCTGTCTGCCGCGCGGCGAATCGCCATAGCACCGGCTCGAGCGCCTGCTGGCCGATCTGCGTCTTGTAATAGGGCGACCAGCCGAGCTCGCGGTTGCGGGCGAGCACCTCCGGGGAATGGCGCTTGGTCTCGCGAATCGACGGTGCGTCGATGCGATGGATCAGATGACCCGCGAGCCGCGTGGAGAAGGAGATCGAGTAGGGCAGCTGCTCGGGAATCGCGGCGGCGAATACCTCGTCGGCGATGCCCCAGCGCCG
>CADECO010000061.1:0-6071 GCA_902825905.1 uncultured beta proteobacterium | reverse complement strand
CGCGCCTCGGGCGAATTCTTCACGCGCTGCAGGTCCTGGTAGAGCTGCGCGACGATCTCCTTGGGCGTGCCGGCCGGAACCGCCATGCCCTGCCAGGTCGACACGATGAGCCCTGGATGGCCCAGTTCGATCAAAGTCGGCGTATCGGGCAACTGCGCAGCGCGCGTTTCGCTGGTGATCGCGATCGCCTTGGCCTTGCCCGATTTGATGTAGTTGAGCGCGGTCGGAATCGGGTCGAGCGTCAGATCGGTTTCACCCGCCACCACCGCCTGACTCGCCGCCGCCGCCCCCTTGTATGGCACGTGCAGCACCTCCATGCCGGTGGCCCGCAGGATCATCTCCATGCCCAGATGCCCCGACAGGCCGATACCGGGCGAGGCGTAGGTCAGCTTGCCTTTGTTGTTGCGCGCGTACTCGACCAGTTCCTTGAGCGTGTTCGGGGCAAGCCGCGAATTGATGAGCAGCACGCTCGCCTGTTTGACGAACGGCGCCACATAGATGAAATCACGCACCGTGTCATAGGGCACTTTGGCGTACAGCGTCGGCGCGACCGCATTGGCGGCCATCGTGGCGTGAAGGACCGTGTGGCCATCGGGTGCGGCTTTCGCCACCGCTTCGGTGCCGATCAAACCGCCGGCGCCACCGCGATTCTCGACCACCATGTTGTGCGGCCAGATGCGGCTGAACTCCTGCGCGAGCAGCCGGCCGATCACGTCGGTGGGTCCGCCGGGCGGAAATGGAATCAGCAGCTTCACCGGCCGGTTGGGGAATGTCTGCGCCCACGTGCTGGCGGCGAAGCCGAAGCACAGCACCAGGCTGGTCAACAGCTTTACGAAGTACATGGGGGCCCTCTTGGTAGTTTGTGGTCAGTCGATCTGCAGCGATTGTCGCAGCCCTTCGATCATCGAGCTGCGCATCACATGGGCTTTGAGCCGGTCGCGGTCGCGGGTGATCGCCTGCAGCTCGGCGAGCATCGCAAGGCGTTTGGCCGGATCGGGCTCGCGCATGCGGGCGCGATTGCGATCGGCTTGCGAGAGGATCTCGGCCATCGCGGTCGGGCGGCGCTGGCGTTCGTAGCGATCGAGCAGCGAATCGGGCGCGCGGCCGGCGATCACCGCACTCAACTTCTCGCACAGGTTGAACGCATCGTGCAGACCGCCGTTCATGCCCATGCCGCCGGTCGGACTGTTCAAATGCGCGGCATCGCCGACCAGGAACACGCGCCCGACGCGATAGCGCTCGACGATGCGGTTGTGCGCACGATACGGGCGGCGCGCGAGGATCTCGTAGCGCCCGGCGCGCGGCGCGATGGTCTGCAGCATCGCCTCGATGTTGGCGTCGGAGAGCTGTTCCTCGACCGTCATGCCGGCCAGCGGATAGATGCCCACGCGCCAGCGATCGGGCAGTCGCAGCATGGAGAAGTTCCCGCCATCGCGCCAGCAGTACATGCTGTAGGACAGCTCGTTCAGGTGTTCCTCGAACCAGTAGCGCGTCTCGACGATCAGGATCGTCTCGGGATAGGTATCGCCGGTGAGCGGCTGGCCGATCGCCTTGCGCACGAAGCTGTGGCCGCCATCGGCGCCGATCAGCCAATCCCCCTCCACCTGCTCGATCCGATCGTCGCGTCGCACCTCGATCCGTACCCGATCCACCTCCTGCTTGAGGCCGCATACCTCGGAGCCGAACGCGAACTCGACGTTCGGCATGGATCGCAGCTGCCCGTGGACTTCACGCGCGAGTTTCCACTGCTCGCACTGCAGGCGATACGGATAGCGCGTTTCGTCCTGCAGCACCGACAGGTCGAATACCGCCCGCTCACCGCTCGGATGCATTCGAACCTGCCAGTGCGGACACACCATGCCCTGGCGGATCAGTCGCTCGGTCACGCCGAACCGCTCGAACATCTCCAGCGTCGGTGGATGGAAGGTGGATGCCCGGCCGTCCTCGGGCAGCTGGGCAAGTGGATCGAACACGCGCACGCGCGCACCGGCTTCGGCGAGGATCAATGCACAAGTGAGGCCCACCGGTCCGGCGCCGGCGATGAGTACGGTCTGCGTCATCTCGAATCTAAGGAAGGGTTGCCCGTACTGGTCAGCCGTTGTCGTAGTGCTTGCCCAGCTCCAGCATCTGCGGTGTACCGATCAGCTCGTTCAGCGCATTGAAGTCCAGCATGCGCGGCAGGTACGGCTGCGTCGTGCCGTTCCGCTTGAGGCTGGCGTAGTAATCGCCCAGCGCGAACGCCGCCGCGCGCGCCGTGCCGCCCGGAAAGATCACGATGCGATAGCCGAGCCGCTCCAACTCGTCGGCCGGCAGTAGCGGTGTCTTGCCGCCTTCGACCATGTTGGCGAGCATCGGGACGCGTGGAGCGAACCGGGTGAGCGCCTGATTCATTTCGTCGGCAGTGCGCAACGCTTCGACGAACAGTACGTCGGCGCCGGCTTCGACGAACTTGTGCGCGCGCTCGAGCGCCGGACCGATGCCCTCGACGGCCACCGCGTCGGTGCGCGCGATGATCAGCGTGTCCTCGCTCGCGCGGGCATCGAGCGCTGCCTTGATCTTGCCCACCATCTCGCCCGCGCTCACCAGCGTCTTGCCGTCCAGGTGCCCGCAACGCTTGGGCAAAGTCTGATCCTCGATCTGCAGCGCCGTCGCACCTGCGCGCTCGAAGCACTTCACCGTGCGCATCATGTTGAGCGCGTTGCCGAAGCCGGTGTCGGCATCGACGATCAGCGGCAGCTGCACGCGCTCGCGGATATTGGCGATGGTCTGTTCGACCTCGGAGGCGGTGACCAGGCCGATGTCGGGCCGTCCCAGTCGCGTGTACGCGATGCTCGCGCCCGACAGGTAGAGCGCCTCGAATCCGGCGCGCGCGGCGAGCAACGCGGTGAATGCATCGTAGATCCCCGGTGCGACGACGATGCGGGGTTGCTTGAGGCGCTGGGCGAGACTCATGGCAGGGGCTTTCGGCGGCTGAGGGTGTGAACAGCGTCGCAGTTTAATGCGGCGTTCGTGCACGTCGATGCACCGACGCGCTGGCGCGATGCCGATGCGTGCTGCTGAGCGCGTTGCGTCGAAGTGCACGGTGGGGGCGTGCAATAAGTCCCAAGCATCGGTGTGCTCGCCTAGGCCAAATGGTTATGCGAGACATAGTTGTGATGCGTTTCAAGATGTTGCAGCTAGTGTGCGCGGCGGGGCACAAAAAAATTTGCTGAGCGCGTCGCACCTGGACGTAAAGGAGGACCACCCCGATAAGGAAGAACATGAACGTGGTCCGCTCCCTGGCAGTGTCGATTGGGTCCGCTGCCACCTTGCTTTGCGCGACATCCGCGCCCGCCGAAACCATCGATCTCGTTGTAGGCGAATGGTCTTCGTTCCAGTTCGATCAGGCCGGATCCAACTGGCGACTGCTCGGTCTACCTGGGGCGGCGCAGTTCGAAATCACCACCGATACGCCCGCCCAGCTTCAAGTCACGGACACATTCGACTCCGGGGATCAGTTCGCCGTGTTTGACAACGGTCGGGCTCTAGGTCTGACGAGTGAGGCCGGACGCGGCAACTCGATTCAGAACATACCGGTGCCCGAGGCGTTCGACGTCGCGTACGGCGATCCCAATGCGCGGTGGAGCCGGGGCCTGTTCGAGCTTTCGCCCGGTCGGCATGTGTTTACCGGGATCGTGATCAGCTCCACCGGCACCGGCACCGGCGGCCTGCGCGTGATGCCGATTCCGTTCACGGATTCGTCGCGCGTGCCCGAGCCGTCGATGTGGACGCTGCTCATCGCCGCGGTCGGACTGGCCTGGCACCGTTTGTTCGGGAGCGGCCACAGCGTCAGCTAGCGATGGTCCAGGCGCTCAATCGAGCACCATTCCACCGCTCACGTTGAGGCACGCGCCGGTGATCGACGCGGCGTGTGCCGAGCATAGAAACGCGATCGTCGCCGCAACCTCGCTGGCCTGCGCGTAGCGACCGAGTGGAATCGCAGTCTTGAGCGCCGCGTGCTCCGCGCTGGTGAGCCGGTCGAGCATCGGCGTGGCGACCGGCCCCGGTGCCACGCAATTCACGCGAATTCCCTCGGCCGCCCATTCTTTCGCGAGGTAGCGGGTCAGGTTGATGATGCCGGCCTTGGCCACCGCGTAGCCCGCGCCGGAGAGATGACTGCCTCCATTGCGCCCGTTGGTGGAACTGATGAACACCATCGCCCCGCGTGAGGCGGCCAGGTGCGGATGCGCCGCACGCGCCAGAAAAAACGCCGGATCGAGATTCACGGCGAGCGCATCGTCCCAATCCTTCTTTTTCGTGTCGACGAGCTTGCCTGCACCAACACGCCCAACGGCGTTGATCACGTAGTCGAGCCGGCCGAAACGCTCGACGGTGCGTTCGACGGCCTGCGCGCAATCGCGCTCGCTCGAAACGTCGCCGGTGATCGGTACCACATCGTCGCCGCTGATGCGCCAAAGCACCAGGTCGAACAACCCCGCCCGCGCTCCCGCCGAACGAAACAGCTCTACCGTTGCGCTACCAATCCCGCCCGCAGCGCCGGCGATCAACGCCACCTTGCCGGTCGCATCGATGAGTACCGGCGGTATCGACGGCGTGGTGGTTTCGGGTGTGCGCGATGTGGCCATGGCGGTGTGCAGCGCCTGGGGTCGTCTGGGGTGTGTGGGTATGCGCTTGGAGTCTGCGACGGGCTCGCTCTGATCAGGCCGCCTTGCGAGCCAGTTGCTTCCAACTGCCCGACTGCAACGCCGCCCAGATTCCATCGAGCATTGCCAGTCGCTGCGTGGCCGAAGCACTCACCGCGGCGATTGCCTTGCGCTGCAACTCAGGCGTGGCGGCGTAGCGCCAGGTGATTTCCAGACCTTCGCCTTCGTGGCTCGGATCCTCGTCGATATGGATCTGGAAGAACTCCAGGTCGTCGGTCTTGAAGCCGAGCTTGCGACAAGCGGCGACGTACTTCGGGAACAGCGTCGGTGTCTGCCCTTCGAGCGCGACCATGATGCCGGCCGCGGCTTCGGCCAGATCGCGAAAGGCCACCAGCTCGTAGATCCACGCGCGCATGGCACGGGTGCTGGGCAGGATCTCGCCGCGCGTCTCGGCGCTCTTCACCCTTTCGGTCGATACGCCGCAGGCACGCGCGAATTTGAGCAACAGATCGGGATGGCGCTTGTGCGGCTTGTTGGGCATCTCCTCGCCGATCAGGTTCTCCAGCATGTGCCGGCGCGCGTCCAGATCGGGCAGCCGGCAGAAGAAGTGGCCGAATTGCTGCGGAATCAGCTCGATGTAGTAGTAGTGCTGCATCGCCCAGAAGCCCAGCTCGGCGCGCGACAGCTCGCCGTTGGCCCACGCCATCGAAAACGGATGCGCGCCGGAGTGGCGCACGGTACGTGCCTTCACCAACGCCGCGAAGAACTCCTTGCGGCTCATGCCTTTGCTCATCGAGATCCTCCGGATGTTGTGATTGACGATCGAGTGCGGGGTGCAATCGATCAGGGAATCAACTGCCCGCCGTTGATGTAGAGCACGGTGCCGGTCATGTAGCGCGAGCCCGGTCCGGTAAGGAACAGGATCGGCCCGACCACGTCCTCGGGCAAGCCCAGGCGGCCCATCGGAATCATCGCCTGATAGGCCTTGAAGTCGACATGAACGTTCAGGCGCTTGCGGCCGGTGCCACCGCGCAGGAACTGCGTGTCGACGGCGCCCGGCGCCACGCAATTGGCGCGGATGTACGGACCATTCTCTTTCGCGATCGCCTTGGTGAGCGCGATCACGCCCGCCTTGGCCGATGAGTAGGGCGAGAAACCCGGGCGCACGTTGGTCGCCAGGCCCGAAGCCGTATGCACGATCGCACCACCGCCGGCCGCGCGCAGCATCGGGATCGCCGAGCGTGCGCACAGGAACGAGCTGCGCAGGCTGCCCGCAAGAATGTCTTCGAACTCGGCGAGCGAATACTTCTCCACCGGCGTGAGCGTGTTCATGTAGCCGGCGAGATTGACGTGCGCATCGAGCGACGACCAGCGCCGCCCCAGCGACTTGAACGCGGTGCCGACGGACTCCTCGCTGGTGGCATCGAC
>CADECO010000060.1:18073-21079 GCA_902825905.1 uncultured beta proteobacterium | reverse complement strand
ACCGATCTGGTCAACCGGGCCGGCCAGCAGATGCAGGAGATCGTCGGCTCGATCCAGCGCGTGGGCACGATCATCGCCGAGATCGCCGGCGCGAGCGCCGAGCAAAGCGGCGGCATCGAGCAGGTCAATCAGGCCGTCACCAGCATGGACCAGACCACGCAGCAGAACGCCGCGCTGGTCGAACAGGCCGCCGCCGCGGCCGAAAGCATGAAAGAGCAGGCGCAGAGCCTGGTCCGGGCGGTCGCGGTATTTCGTCTCGCCGACGCGGCGGCCAAGCCTGTGATCGGTCCGGTTACAGCCGAAAAAGAATGGGACGGCGGTGAACGCCGCGGGCCCGATCGCGCCAGGAACGTCGAACGTCTGGCAGGCAAGCGCGCGGGCACCGGTCACCGCTCGGACTCGAAGACGGATTCGAAGTCCGACTCGGCCGCGCGCGCAGAACCCGTGCGCGCCAAAGCCGCCGGTGCCGGTGAATGGGAAGAGTTTTGACTCGGTAAGAAGTTTTGAGACGGTAGTACCGCCACAGCGCGCGTGGGCGCCGCGGTTCCCCGCGAATCACGAACGCTTCGCCTGAAAGGACGACAACAACAATGAAACCGGCCGATCCCTCCGGCGAATTCGCATTCACCGAAGGCGACTTCCAGCGTATTCGCACGCTGATCTACGCGCGCGCCGGTATCGCACTCACCGATGCCAAACGGCAACTGGCCTACAGCCGGCTGTCGCGACGGCTGCGTGCGCTCAACCACACGCGCTTCACCGACTATCTCGATGCGCTCGAGCGTGGCGACATCGACGACGAGTGGCAGCAGTTCATCAACTCGCTCACCACCAACCTCACTTCGTTTTTTCGCGAATCACATCACTTCCCGATCCTGGTCGAGCATCTGCAGCGCGCCAGCGCGCGTCGACCGCAGCGCATCTGGTGCACCGCCGCCTCGACCGGCGAGGAGCCCTACACGCTGGCCATCACCGCAATGGAGGCGTTCGGTTCGATGCATCCGCCGGTGGAGATCATCGCCACCGACATCGACACCAACGTGCTCGCACGCGCGAGCGCCGGCGTGTATCCGATGGACGTCGCGGGCAAGCTCGAGCCCGAGCGGCTGCGCCGCTACTTCCTGCGCGGCAAGGGCGGCAACAACGGCATGGCCCGTGCGCGCAACGAGCTGCAGGCGCTGATCGAGTTCCGCACGCTCAACCTGCTCGACGAGCGCTATCCGCTCAACGGCACGTTCGACGCGATCTTCTGCCGCAACGTGATGATCTATTTCGACAAGCCGACGCAGCGCCGCATCCTCGAGCGCTTCGTGCCGCTGCTCAGCCCCGATGGACTGCTGTTCTGCGGCCACTCGGAGAACTTCGTCCACGCCCGCGATCTGTTCCAGCTGCAGGGCAAGACGGTGTATCGCCACGTCGCGGTCGCAGCGGCGCGGGCCGCCTAGGGAGCCGACCATGTCCACTTCTCTTTCCCGCGCCAACGGCGGACGCATGTTCGACCGGTCGCTGGGCTGCGACACGCTGCGGATCCTGCCGGGCGACTACTACGTGACCAACGAGGAGATCGGCCTGATCACAGTGCTCGGCTCATGCGTCGCCGCCTGTATCTGGGAGGAAACCAGCGGCGTTGGTGGCATGAACCACTTCATGCTGCCCGACGGCGGCGATGACGACCCCGCCAACAGCACGTCGGCGCGCTATGGCCTGTACGCGATGGAGGTGCTGATCAACGATCTGCTCAAGAGCGGAGCGCGGCGCAGCCGGATGAAGGCCAAACTGTTCGGCGGCGGACGGGTGATCCGCAACATGACCACGGTAAACGTCGGCGATCGCAACGCTGCGTTCGCCATCGAGTTCCTGCGGGCCGAGAACATTCCGGTGATCGGACAGGATCTGCGCGAAGCGTTCGCGCGCAAGGTCGCGTTCATACCCAAGACCGGCAAGGCGCTGGTCAAACGCATCGATCCGCACGCCGACAACACGATCGTGGAAGCCGAACAGAAATACGGCAGCAAGCTCGCCAAACAGCCGGTGGCCGGCGATATTGAGCTGTTCTGAGTGGATTGTTCTGAGCGTGACCCTTCTCCCGTAAGTGAGATCAACCATGCAGCCCAAGACTCGCGTATTCGTGATCGACGACTCGGCGCTCATCCGCGCGGTGTTGACCGAGATCATCAACAAGCAGCACGACATGCAGGTGGTCGGCGTGGCCGCCGATCCGCTGCAGGCGCGCGAGAAGATGCGGCCGCTCCAGATCGACGTGGTGACGCTCGATGTGGAGATGCCCAACATGGACGGGCTGGAGTTTCTGGAGAAACTCATGCGGCTGCGCCCCACCCCGGTGCTGATGATCTCCTCGCTCACCGAGCGCGGCGCCGAGGTCACGCTGCGCGCGCTGGAACTGGGTGCCACCGACTTCGTCACCAAACCGAAGCTCGGGGTGGGCAACGGCATGCAGGAATCGGCCGAGGAGATCGTGGCCAAGATCCGCACCGCTGCCCGTGCCCGCGTGCTGCCGCGCACGGTGAACGCGAACGCCGGCGCAAACAGGGTGTTGTCCTGGAACAAGCAACTCGGCACCGAGAAGCTGATCGCGATCGGCTCCTCGACCGGCGGCACCGAAGCGGTCAAGGAGATCCTGGTGCAACTGCCAGCCGATAGCCCGGCAGTGGTGATCACCCAGCACATGCCACCGGGCTTCACCAAGAGTTTCGCCGATCGGCTCAACACGCTGTGCCAGATTACGGTGAAGGAGGCCGCGCACGGCGACCGGCTGATGCCGGGCACCGCTTACATCGCCCCGGGCGGGTTGCACCTGGCCGTCGAGCGCAGCGGCGCGAGCTACAAGGCGGCGCTGCTCGATACCGAGCCGGTCAATCGACACAAGCCTTCGGTCGAGGTGTTGTTCAACTCGGTGGCGCGCACCGCCGGACCGAACGCGGCCGGCATCATGCTCACCGGCATGGGCAAGGACGGCGCGACGGCGATGCGCGAGATGCGCAACGC
>CADECO010000060.1:16808-17973 GCA_902825905.1 uncultured beta proteobacterium | reverse complement strand
CAACCTGCTGCGCGCGGAGACCGCACGCTATCGTCTGGAACATCAGGGACGCGCGGCGAGCTACCTGGCGATGCTCGCACCGCAGGTGCTCGATGCCGCGTTGAGCGGCAATAAACTCGCGATCCTGAGGTTGCTGACCGGCACCGCGCAGAGCGAAGGCGTCGCGCGAGTCGCCTGGATCGACGGCAAAGGCGAGTTGCTCGAAGCGAAAGGTGCCACGGTCGCGATCGAAGGGCCCGCCTGGTTCCATCACTTCGTCGACTACGGCAGCGTCGGCCTGGCGCAGGAGATCGGCTCGCCGCGCAACGTGCTCGGCCGGCTCGAACTGGCGTTGAACCCGACCCCCGAGGTGAATCGCGCCTGGCGCATCTTCGAGAGCACCGCAACCTATCTCGTCGTCGCCATCGCTTGCGCCTGGGCGGCATTGTTGCTGACCTTGCATCTTGGCTTGCGCGCACTCGCGGAACTGCCTCGAGCGGCGCAGAGATTCGGCGCGGGCAACTATGCCGTTCGCGCGCGACTCGCAGGACCGCACGACGTGCGCGAGAGCCTGCAGGCCTTCAACGAGATGGCGCAGCGCATCGACGAGCAGATCGGGACGCAGCGGCAGATGGAGCATGCGTTGCGCGCCAGCGAGGCGCGCTACCGACACCTTGGCGCGATCGCCGAGCAATCGAGCGATGCGATCATGACGCTCGACCGGACCGGCATGGTCACGTACTGGAACGGTGGCGCCGAACGGATGTACGGATTCACCACCGCGCAGGCTGTCGGCAAGACGCTGCGCGAGCTTCAGCATCGCAACATGGACGAAGACGAATACGCCGGGATGATGCGGCGCACTCAGCGCGGCGACACCTGGCGCTTCGAGGGCGAGCGCACCGGGGCCAATGGCGAGCGTTTGTACATCTCGGGTTCGTCGGCGCCGCTGTTCGACGAGAACGGCTGGCACATCGGCGCGATCGGCATCAGCCGCGACATCACCGCAGACAAGCAACGCGAAGCGGCGCTCCGGCATAGCGAAGCAGAACATCGCAGACTCGCGCGCATCGTCGAGCAGTCGAACGATGCGATCTTCACGCTGGATGCCCAGAGCAGGGTCACCTATTGGAATGAGGGCGCCCGACGCGTGTTCGGCTTCACCTCGGAAGAGGCGATCGGCAAG
>CADECO010000060.1:1997-16708 GCA_902825905.1 uncultured beta proteobacterium | reverse complement strand
GAATGAGGGCGCCCGACGCGTGTTCGGCTTCACCTCGGAAGAGGCGATCGGCAAGCCGGTGCGGGAGCTGCATTTTCGCCACATGAGTGACGAGCAGTACACCGCGTTCATGGCCGCTGCGCGCGAGGCCGACGGTCAACCCTTTGGCGGGGAACGCGTCACTAAGGGCGGCCGCCACATTGAAGTGTCCGGCACCCGCACCGCCCTGCACGATGAAAGCGGTCAGCTCGTGGGCGAGATCGCCATCGTGCGCGATGTCACCGAGCGCAATCGCATGCGCCGCGCCCTGCAAGCCGCCCAGACGCGAGCGCGCCACGTGTTCGACCATGCGCTCGATGCGATGTTCACGCTCGACGGCGCGGGCGTGGTCACCGACTGGAATCCGGAGGCGGAGCGCGTGTTCGGCTGGTCGCGCGACGAGGCGCTCGGTCGCGATGTGGCCGACCTCACCACGCCGGAGCGGATGCGCGACTCGGTGCGACAACTGATTGCCAAGGTGGGTGCGACGGGCGCGTCGTCGCTGCTGAATCGGCGCCTCGAAGTCGTCGGCCTGCATCGCGGCGGACATGAATTTCCCGCCGAGATGGCTGCGATCGCCACCCGCGAGAACGAAACGTATTTCATCGGCGTGTTCGTCCGCGACATTACCGAACGCAAGGAAAACGAGCGACTGCTGCGCGAAGCCAAGGCCGATCTGGAACAACGGGTGATCGAGCGCACCGCGCAGCTTGCCGAGGCGAAAGACGCCGCGGAGGCCGCCAGCCGTGCCAAGAGCGAGTTCGTCGCGAACATGAGTCATGAGATCCGCACGCCGATGAATGGCGTGCTGGGTATGACCGGCCTGTTGCTCAAGACCGAACTCAGCGATCGCCAACGCCACTTCGCCCGGACCGTGCAGAGCTCGGGCGTCGCGCTGCTCAAGGTGCTGAACGACGTCCTCGATTTTTCCAAGATCGAGGCCGGCAAACTCGAGCTGGAGGAGATCGACTTCGACCCGCGCGAGGCGATCGAGGGCGTGGTGCAACTGTTCGGCGAGCGCGCGCAGTCGAAGGGCCTGGAACTGCTGTGCCAGATCTCGCACGAGATCCCGGCGACGTTGCGCGGCGACCCGGGCCGGCTGCGGCAAGTGCTGTCCAATCTGCTGGGCAACGCGCTCAAGTTCACCAGCCACGGCAATGTGCAGGTGTCGGTGGGCGGGTTGCTGCGTGACGACGACCAGGTCATGGTCCGCATCGCCGTGCGCGATACCGGCATCGGCATTGCCCCCGACGATCAGAAGCGCGTCTTCGAGCCGTTCACCCAGGCCGACAGTGGCACGACCCGCAAGTACGGCGGCACCGGACTCGGACTGAGCGTGTCGCGCGATCTGGTCCGCATGATGGGCGGCGAGATGGGCGTGACCAGCACACCCGGCAAAGGCTCGACCTTCTGGTTCACGGTCACGCTCGCGTGTGGCGCAGAGATCGCGCCCGTCCAATCCGTCGTGTCACTGGCCGACCTGCACGTGCTGGTAGTCGACGACAGCCGCGCCAGCCGGGAGATCCTGCAGTATCAGATCAGCGGCTGGGGCGCGCACGTGCTCACGACCGCCCGGGAGGATGAAGCGCTGCGAGCGCTCGATACCGCGGTCCGGGCTCGGCCGTTCCAAGTGGCTTTGCTAGCTCTCGATTCATACGGCCTCGATGGACTGGCGCTCGCGCGCGCGATCCGCCGCGACCCGCGCTTCGACGCTTTGCGTCTGGTGCTGTTGAGCGCCATCGACCGCGACGTGCCCGTGTCAACGCTGCAAGAGCTTCGCATCGCCCGCGTGCTCAACAAGCCGGTGTCGGAAGCACAGTTGTCACGCTGCCTGCAGGATGTGCTGCGCGTCGCGGCCGGCAATCCCCTCCCCGCACGGGCTCTCGAGTCGCGGATGGGCGAGGCGCGCGATCCCGCGTTTCACGCACACCTGCTGTTGGTCGAGGACAACCCGGTCAATCAGGAAGTGGCACTCGCGACGCTCGAGGAGCTCGGTTGCGAGGTCGACACGGCCGAGAACGGTGCGCAGGCAGTCGAGCTGGTGGCCCGCAATCGCTACGACCTGGTGGTGATGGACTGCCAGATGCCGGTGATGGACGGGTTCGAGGCCACCGCGCAGATCCGCGCCAACGAACCTTCGGACGGCGAACGCCTGCCGATCATTGCGCTCACCGCACACGCCATGTCGGGCGATCGGGCGCGTTGTATCGCCGCCGGCATGGACGACTATCTGACCAAGCCGTTCGAGCGTGAACAGCTCGTCGAGACGCTCGCGCGCTGGCTCGAATCGGACAAGGTCCAGGCACATGCCGAGGCGAGTGCCTTCGCCTCGCGCGAGACGAGTGCGCCGTCGGTACGTGAACTGGTCGACGCAAAACCGCCATCACTCGATCGCGCCACGCTCGAAAAGCTGCGCGCACTCACGCGTCCAGGACACCAGAACATGCTTGTGAAGGTGTCCAAGATGTTTGTCACGGCAGCGACAAAGCAACTGCAAACAATGGTCGATGCCGTTCATATACTCAACGCAGACTCATTGCGCAGGGCTGCTCACACGCTCAAGTCATCTGCTGCACAAGTCGGCGCGCACGAACTGTCGCGCCTGTGCGCGGAGCTGGAAGCGTGCGCCGAGGGCGATGACCTCACCGACGCCGCCGCTCGTGTCGAGCGATGCCGCGATGAGTTCGCGACTGTGCGCAGTGCAATCGAAATAATCGTCGAGGAAGAGGAGACAGCGAACGCCTGACCGTCGCACGCTCCGGTCAGCGATCTTGGAGATTGTGATGTCCGAAGAACAACAAGAACATTCACAGTTGTCGGTACTGCTCGTCGCCGAAGATGCCCTCGATCGCGATCCGATGGCCAAGCTGGTGCCGACCGAGCACCGGCTGACCGTGGTCCACACCGAACTCGAAGCCGCCGCGCTCGCCTATTCGCAGGCACAACCCGACGTGCTGCTGCTGGCGATCAACGATCTCGATGCCTCGGCGAGCTTTCGCAACGAGCTGCTCAAGAAGTGCGGGGTGGCCGAAGACACCGCCCCGATGGCGGTGGCGTTGTGCCTCAATCGCCACAGCATTCAGGCTGGCGACCTGTGCATGCGCGGCGTGTTCGACGACTTCGCCACTGCGAAGCCGACGCCGCACACCGAACGCATTCATCTGGCGCTGCGTCGCGCCAAGATCGCCAAGCAGTTGCGCGAAGACCTGCTCGATGCGCGTGATCGCATCGGCGCGGCCCGCGGCCAGTTCGAAACCCTGGCCACCGTGCACCGGGAGTTGAATGGTGAGCTGCAGCGACTGCACACACGCCTGCCCGAAGCCGTCGGACCGAAGTCGGCACTGACCACGTTGAGCGAGAACATCGCGCGCATCGCCGCGCAAGGGCGCAAGGCTTGCCAGGGCGCGACCAAGCGTGTCCTGGTAGTCGACGACGACGAGATGATGCGCGAGATTCTCGGCGCCTCGCTGGAGGCGGGCGGATACGAGCCGCGCTATGCCGCCAGTGCCGAAGAGGCGGTGGAACAGCTGGTCACGCAGCGCGTGTCGCTGGTGCTGATGGACCTGATGATGCCCGGCCTGGACGGCATCGCCGCGACGCGTGAGATCCGCGCGCTGCCCAACTATCGAACCGTGCCGATCATCGTGGTATCGGGTCACGGCAATCGCGACTCGGTGCGCTCGAGCCGCGCGGTGGGCGCGAACGACTTTCTGGTCAAGCCGGTCGATCAGGACAAGTTGATCGAGAAGGTGCGGCGCTACCTCGACTGATCACGAAGCAGGCGCGATCAGATCAGATCGAACAGCGATTTCTCCATGACGCGCGCGTACGAGTTGCGCGCCGCCTCCAGGGCCTGCTGCGTGCGGGCGAAATCACTGATCGCCTTGGCGTAGTCGATATCCACCAGCCCCGAGAGCTCGGTCCTGAGCGCCACCTGTTGCGATTCGGAGCTCTCGCCCATGACGTCGAGCTCGTGGAGCGCGGAGCCGAACTGCGCCCGCACCACCAGCGCCTTCTCGATGCCCTGATCGATGTTGCCGAGCGCAGTACCCATCAGGGTGGTGAGCCGCGCCATCTCGTCGGGCTCGTTCGGCGTGCCTTGCAAAGCAGCCGCGATGCTTTCGATGGAGACGAACAGGCTCTGATTCGGGCTGGGCTGCAGCGAGAAAGTATCGCCGTTCGCCGGCGCGCCCTCGATCGCCACCTGCATGCCGGCCACTTGTATCGCCGCGCCGCTGGTGTACGCATTGCCCGCTGACAGCGTGGTGGCCGTAGTGACGTCGACGATGTCGTAGGTGGTGGTGGTGCCCACGACGTTGAACACCACGCGGTAGGTGTCGTTGGTGAGCGCGCTGGAGTCGACCACCGTGCCAAGGTCAATGACTCCAGTGCCGGCGTTGGTGCTGGCGGCGCCGGTGAGGAACGTGCCGTTGCCGGTGCGTACCCGCTGGAACAGCTCGGCGCCGTTCTCGCTCACCGCCAGTGCACGCGAAGCGCTCACCTGCACCGTGCGACGCGACTGATCGCCGTTGTAGACCACCGCTCCCCCAGGGGCGTCATTGAACGACTGGGTCGTCTCCTTCGAACCGCTGAACAGGAAGTTGCCGGCACTGTCGCGCGCGTTGGCAAGCGACAACAGCTGGTCGTACTCCGCCCGCAGGTCTTGCGCCAGCGTCTCCCGATCGTTCGCGGTGAGCGTGCCGAGATTGCCGGCCTGGATCAGTCGCTCGCGAATGCTCTGCAGCACCCCGCCGATGTCGCCCACCACGCCTTCGGCGAAGGCCAGCGTGTTCTTGGCCGCGGCCTGGTTGATCAGGAACTGGTCGTTGCGTGCGATCGTGTCGGTGACGCGCATCGCCGCGGCGGCAGCGATCGGATCGTCCTGCGGCGAGTTCACCCGGCGTCCGGTGCTGAGCTGCTCCTGCAGCTTGTACAGCCGGGACTGGGCATCGACGATCGAGCCCGATCCGTGATCGTGAATCATCGCTGAGCTGATGCGCATCGCTGGCTCCCTGGACTATTGCGTCGATCTATCCCAGCCGCTGCAGGAACTCGTCGAACAGCGACTGCACGATCGAGGTGAACTTCGCCGCCGCCTGGTACGCCGCCTGATAACGCAGCAGGTTGGCAGCTTCCTCGTCGAGGTTGACGCCCGACAGCTCCTGATGCGCGTCGAACGCGTTGCTGCGCATCTGCTCATGTGCCAGGTGGGTGATCTGCGCGGCCGCTGCTTCATTGCCGACGTCGGCCACCAGCGAGCCATAGGCGCCGGCCAGCGTTTCACCACGCACGATCTGACTGGTTTGCAGCGACGCGAGCGCCTGCGCGTTGCCGTTGTCACCCGTTCCGCCGGTGTTCGCGCCCACGGTGAAGGTATCGCCGGCGCGCGGGCTGCCGTCGATCTTGAGCGTCCACCCGTTGTACGTGACGGTGCCGCCCGCGGTGTACGCCACGCCAGTCGGATTGCCGGTGCCGGTGCCGCTTACATTGAACGTCGTGGCACTGGTGAAGGTGATGGTGACCGGCTGCTGCAGGTTCGGATTCGCGGTCGGCCCGACCACGCTCGGCGCACTGATCGTGCCGTTGCCCAGATTGGCGAGCGACGCCGAGGAACGCACCGGTGTGTTCGCAGCGACGCGATTCGGATCACCGATCGCCACGCTGAAGTTCTGCGCCGCGAAGCGCGTCGGCAGCACGCGGAACGAATCCCCCGCGTTTGCTGCGCCGGCAATCGAGATCTGCACCCCGTCGAGGGTCTGCGGCAACGATCCGAAGGTCTGCGTCGTGCCGTCGCTCGTGCGCCTGACGGTGTAGTTCGTGCCGTCCCAGCTCACGTCGTAGTCGCTGCCCGTCAACTGGGTCGCATCGACGATCGTCGCGCTCACCGCGCCGGTGCCGGTATTGCGGCCGTCGGAATACGCTTGCGGTGCGCCAACCCCGAACAGATCCGCGCCGAAGCTGCCGTTGCGATCGGTTCCGAGGCGATGCTGCTGGTTCACCGAGAACGCGAATGCCTGCGCCACGCGTCCCAATTCGTTCTGCGCGTCGGTGAGTGCGCCATCGCGAAAAGCGAAGTGACCGACGAGTTCGCCGCCCCCGACCTGCGAAGGCGTCACGTACACCGTGCCGCTTTGCGTCTGCAGCGTGAGCGCGCGATCCGACGCGAACTGCGGATCGTTCACCGCTGCAAGCTTGTAGGACTGGTTGTTCACCACCAGCGCCTGACCGCTGCCGAGAAACACGTTGACGGTGCCGTCGGGCATCGACGTGGTGGTGACGCGCACGTTCTTGGCCAGATCGCCGATCAGCCGATCGCGCAGATCGAGCAGATCGTTGGGCGTCTGGCCGGAGTTGGCCTGCAGCGCGATCTGGTCGTTGATCTCGGCGACCTGCTTGCTGATCGTGTTGATCTCGGTGACGACCCGGTCGATCGCCATGTTCGTATCGCCGCGCAGCCGCTGGATCTCTCCGTCGATGTCCTGCAGGCGAACGGCGAACGTATTGGCGCTGGAAAGGAGCGCGTTCCGCGCGGTCAGATCGTTGGGGTGCTGAGCGACGTCGTTGACCGCCGCGAAGAAATTGGTGAGTACCGGGTTGACGCCGGTGGTCTCGTCGCCGAGTAGCCCGCTCAGGCGCCCGAGCTGTTGCGAGAGCACCGCCGAACCGGCTTCGCGCGTGCCGGCATCGCGCAGTTGCGCCACCAGGAATTCGTCGTAGACGCGCTTGACCGAGTCGGTGCGCACACCCTTGCCGATGAACCCGGCGCCACTGAACTGCGACACCTCGGCGCTTTGCTGCGAGACCTGTCGCGTAAAGCCGGGCGTGTCGACGTTGGCGATGTTGTGTCCGGTCGTGGTGATGCTGATCTGCGCCGCACGCAGACCGGAGAGCCCTACCTCGAACAGTGATGAACCCATGACCGGCTAACCCCTCGTTTCGAACCACCTGCGGCGAATCGAACTGCATGCCACTGACTGCGCCGTGCTCGTCCGCCTTGCGTAGTTCAGTTTTCGACCGTGCCGGCTCAAACTGAACCTGAACCACCGCGTGCGAGCGCCATGGTGTGATGGATTACACGGGTGAGCTTCTCGGCGTAGCGCGGGTCGGTCGCGTAGCCGCCCTGCTGCAATCCCTGCGCGAAGCGTTCGATCTTGCCGCCGCTGTTGAGGGCATTGACGTAACGCGGATTGCCCGCGATCAGTCGCCCGTAGTCCTCGAACGCCTGCTGATACGAACCATAGGCGCGGAACTTCTCCACCGTCTTGCGCGGCACGCCGTTGGTGTACTCGGTGGTCATCACGTCGACGGTTGCACCGTTCCAGCCCGGGCTCGCCTTGATGCCGAACAGGTTGAACGAGTTCGATCCGTCCGGGCGGCGGATCTCGCGTTGCCCCCAGCCGGACTCGAGCGCAGCCTGCCCCAGCATGAACTCGGCCGGAATGCCGGTGGCGCGCTCGGCGTTGCGCGCCTGCGGAAGCAACCGGTCGACGAACGCCTGCGGTGCGCCCGAACCGAGGTTGGGCTGTGCCTGAGCGGTCGCGGCATTCAGCTTATCGATCGTGCTCGTACGGCCGCTCGCCGGCAACGGACTCTGCTTGCCCTTCTGCGCATCGCTCAGTTGCTTGACGAGCAGATCGGCGATACCCATGCCGCCGCGCTCGCCCAGCTTGGTCGACAGCTCCTGATCGAACATGCTGGTGTAGAGCCGTGTGGCATCCGAACCGAAGGCATCGGTCTGCGGCAGCGCCTCGCGCATGCTCTTGAGCAGCATGTTCATGAACACCGCCTCGAACTGCTTGGCGGCGGTCTTCAGCGCCTCATCGGGACGATCGCGCGACTGCGTCTTCAACTGGTCGAGCGAGCGCGCATCGAGCGAGAGCCGCGCCTGCGAACCGGCAGCAGGGCTCTTCATATGATCTCCAGTTCCGCGCGCAGCGCACCGGCCGCCTTCATTGCCTGCAGAATCGCCAGCAAATCCTGCGGCGTGGCGCCGAGCGAGTTGAGCGCCTTGACCAGGTCTTCGAGCTTGGCGCCCGACATCATCGAGAGCTGGCCGCCCTCCTGCTTGATCTGCACGTCGGCCTTCTCGGTCACCACGGTCTGCCCGCCGCTCAACGGCGCGGGTTGGCTCACCACCGGGGTCGAGCTGACCGTCACTGACAAATTGCCGTGCGCCACCGCGCACGCTTCGAGCGAGACCGCCTGGTTCATCACCACCGAACCGGTACGCGCGTTGATCACCACGCGCGCCGTGGGCGTGACCGCATCCACCCGCACGTTCTCCACGCGGGCGAGGAAACGCACGCGCTCGTCGGGCACGATCGGGGCGGTCAGTCGGATCATGCGGCCGTCGACCGCGTCGGCGATCCCGCCACCGTCGAACTCCTTGTTGATCGCGTCGGCGACCTTGCGCGCGAGCGAAAAGTCGGTGTGCGCGAGCTCCAGGTGCACGAATTCCGATTGCATCAGCGACGTTGGTGCGGCGCGCTCGACGGTGGCCCCGCCCGGCACGCGGCCCGCACTCAGATGATTGATCTGCACCCGGCTGCCACCGCCCCCAGCGCCGGCGCCGCCGACCGCGACGTTGCCTTGCGCGATCGCGTAGATCTGCCCGTCGGCACCACGCAGCGGCGTGAGCACCAGAGTGCCCCCGCGCAGACTCTTGGCATTGCCAAGCGACGACACCGTGACGTCGAGCATCTGGCCCGGCTTGGCGAACGGCGGCAGCGTCGCGGTGATCATCACCGCCGCAACGTTGCGCAATTGCAGGTTCGTGCCCGGCGGCAGCGTCACGCCGAGCTGATTGAGCATGTTGGTCAGGCTTTGCACCGTGAACGGCGTCTGCGTGGTCTGGTCACCGGTGCCGTCCAGACCGACGATCAGGCCGTAGCCGACGAGCTGGTTCGGACGCACGCCCTGCACGCTGGCCAGATCCTTCACGCGCTCGGCATGGGCTGCCGGTTGCGTGAGCAGCGCAGCGAGAAGCGTGAGCGTGCACGCGAGCGCACGCTGCCACGGCGACACACCGCTCGTGCGGAACGGATCGCGTGTTCGTCGACCATCGCTTGCCACGGTACGCACCTCGCTCAGAACGGCAGCAGATTGATGAAGATGCGCTGCAGCCACGGCATGCTCTGCGCCTCGTCGATGTACCCCTTGCCGACGTACTCCAGGCGCGCCTCGGCCACCTGCGACGAGTTCACCGAGTTGCCCGCGAGAATCGTGGCCGGGCTGACGATGCCCGAGAAGCGCAGGATCTCGGCGTTGTGATTGATGCCGATCTGCTTGTCGCCCGCCACGATCAGATTGCCGTTGGGCAGCACTTCGAGCACCGTCACGCTGATGGTGCCGGTAAACAGGTTGTTGTTGGAGGTCTCGCCCTTGCCTTCGAACTTGTTGTCGCCCGAAGCCGTCACGCCCAACCCCTGCAGCGTCTTGGCGGGGATGCCTTTGATGAGAGGAATGGTCACGCCGGTGCTCGAGCTGCGATCGGCCGAGGATTTCGATTGCTGACTCGCCGAGAGCTTCTCGCTGATCTGCACCACCAGCATGTCGCCGATCTGGTGGGCCTTGCGATCCTCGAACAGCGGCCGGTGGAAGCCCACGCCCTGGAAGATCGCGCCGTCGGTAGGCGTAGGAGCCTGCGTGCGCATCGCCGGACGCGCGTTGATCGGCTCGTGCATCTTGACGTGACCGCCCGAGGGGCAGCCGGTGAGCGTGGCGAGCATTGCGCCGACAACGGCCGCGCGCAGCCACCATGCTTGTTTGCGTGTCGAGGTCATGAAGCGTTTCACCCCGATCAGAGTTGCGTCAGACGCTGCAGCATCTGATCGGACGTCTGGATCGACTTGGAGTTGATCTCGTACGCGCGCTGCGTCTGGATCATGTTCACCAGCTCCTCGACCACGTTCACGTTCGAGGTCTCGACGAAGCCCTGGTTGATCAGGCCCAGCCCGTTGGTGCCGGGCGTGTTCGCGTTGGGCGTACCCGACGCGGCGGTCTCCGCGTAGAGGTTGTTGCCGAGCGACTGCAGGCCGGTCGGGTTGACGAAGCTCACCAGCTGGATGCTGCCCACGTTCTGCGGCGCCGCTTGCCCCGGCACGCGCACCGACACCGTGCCGTCCTGTCCGATCGTCACCGTCGTCGCGTTGGTCGGAACGGTTAGCGCGGGTTGCAGCGCGAAACCGTTGGCAGTCACGAGCTGGCCCTGCGCATCGACCTGGAACGCACCGTCGCGGGTGTAGCCGGTGGTGCCATCGGGCATCTGCACCTGGAAGAAACCGTTGCCGTTGATCGCCAGATCGAGTGAGTTGCCGGTCTGATTCAGATTGCCCTGCTGGAATACGCGCGCAGTTGCGACCGGCCGTACGCCGGTGCCCAGTTGCAGGCCGGTCGGGATCTGCGTCTGCTGTGACGACTGCGCGCCGGCCTGGCGGAAGGTCTGGTACAGCAAATCCTCGAAGATGCCACGCTGGCGTTTGAAGCCGTTGGTGCTGACGTTGGCGAGGTTGTTGGAGATCACGTCCAAATGCGTCTGCTGCGCATCCAGTCCGGTTTTGGAGATCCACAGTGAACGCATCATGACGGCTGACTCCTGGTGAATTCGTCGGTGTGCAAGTTGGGCGGACGGTAGTTGATCGAAGGTGCGGGCACGAACTCGATCAGCCGCCCGTCGAGAGCACCTGCGAAGCGGTGCGCGCGTTGGTTTCGGCGTTCTGCAGCAGCCGCATCTGGGTTTCGAAGTGGCGCGCCACCGCGATCATCTCGACCAGCGCCTCCACCACATTGACGTTGCTCGACTCGATCGCCCCGTGTGCGACGACCACGGCCGGATCAGGATCGGCCTGCTCGCCGTTGCGCAGCCGGAACAGTCCGTCGCCACCGCGCACCAGATCGCGCTCTTCGGGATTGACCGTCTTCAATCGGCCTACCACCTGCGCGTTCTGCCGCCCCGCGCCACTCGGCACGGCGGAAATCGTGCCGTCGCGGCCGATGACGATCTCGTTGTCCGGCGGAATCGTGATCGGCCCGCCCTCGCCGAGTACGGTCAGGCCAGTGCGAGTCTGCAAGTTGCCCTCCGCCGACAGCTGGAACTGCCCGTCGCGGGTGTAACTCTCGTTGCCATCGGCCGTCTGCACCGCGAAGAAGCCCTTGCCGTTGATCGCGACGTCGAGCGGATTGCCGGTGTTGTGCAGCGTGCCGTGACGAAAATCGGCACCGGTCGTGGTCTCCACCGCGGCGACGCGCGAGGCCTCGCCAGGCCCATAGACCGGCACCGCGCGAAACGCCGTCGTCTCGGCGCGATAGCCGTTGGTGGTGGCGTTGGCCAGGTTGTGCGCGACGGTGTCCTGGCGCTGCGCGAGCATGCGCGCCCCGGTCATCGCCGTGTAGATCAGCCGGTCCATCAGCGGATCGTCACCAGGGTCTGCAGCAGTTGGTCCTGCGTGCGGATGGTCTGCGCGTTGGCCTGGTACACGCGCTGCGCGGTGATCATGTTCACCAGTTCGGCGGTCAGATCGACGTTCGACTCTTCCAGCCCGCCCGACTGCAACACGCCGCGATTGGAGGTGTTCGGCGCACCGATCGCGGGCTGTCCCGAGGCCGACGACTCGGCCCATTGATTGCCGCCCAGCGGCGACAAGCCCTGCGGCGAGGTGAACGTGGCGAGCACGATCTGGCCTTGCGCACGCGACTGGCCGTTGGAGTAGCGACCCAGGATCACGCCGTCATTGGCGATCGAGAAGCCGAGCAGTCGGCCCGAGGTGAAGCCGTTCTGCGTCACCCCGCTCACGCCGAAGCTGGAACCGAACTGCGTGCTGTTGGTGAAGTCGAGCGCCACCGCCTGGGGCGTTACCGCGCCACCCGCAACCGGCAACGACAGGTTGAACGGCAGCGTCGTCGTGCCGGTGTCGATCGCCCCCGCCGTGGTGTAGTTGATCGCTCCGATCGCCGCGCCGCCGTTCAGCGCCGCGCCGTCGTTCTGCGCGTAGACCTGCCAGGTGTTGGACGCACTCTTCAGGAAGTACAGCGACAGATTGTGCGGATTGCCCAGCGTGTCGAACACCTGGACCGTAGTGGTGTTGTGATAAGTGGTCGCGTCGTTGAAGTTGAAGCTCGCGGCGGGCAGCGTGGTGCTGCGCGAATCGAAGTTCGCCGTCAGGGTCGCGGTCGAAGTCACCTGCGGGGCGATGTCGGCGGTCTGCATCTGCAGTTCCACCGGCAGCGAGGTCTGCTGGATCGTCCCGGCGCTCGTGGCCGGATACCCGGTCAGCCGATCACCAGCAGAGTTGGTGATGTAGCCGTCCTTGTCCATCTGGAACTGGCCGTTGCGGGTGTAGACGATCGAACCCTGGTCCGACAGACGAAAGAAGCCTTCGCCGTTCACCGCCACGTCCATCGAATTGCCGGTGATGGTGAGGTTGCCCTGCTGGAACTGCTGCGCCACGTCGGCCACGGTGACACCGATGCCGGCCTGATTGCCCGATGAACCCGCCACCGATGTCGCGTACAGATCAGCGAACTCGGCGCGCGAGGCCTTGAAGCCGATGGTCGAGGCGTTGGCCACGTTGTTGCCCACCACCTCGAGGTTGCGTGACGCGGCGCTCAAGCCGCTCAATCCCTGCTGAAAGCTCATTGCTGTGTCCCCGTTTCAATCAAGAAAACCGGCCGCGCACGATCTGCACCACTCAAGTCGGCGCTGGCCGTCAATCAAAGAATTTCCCGCACGTCGCTGATCGGATGCTTGCCGAGCGCCCCCAGGTCGAGCTGCACGGTCTCGCCCTGCAGCACGCTGCCGACGAAGCCGCGCGACAGCGCCGTCGTGCTGATCTCCTTGCCCGCAACCGTCGCCTTGACGCTGAACGTATAAGTGCCGTCGGTCGCGGTCGCGCCGCTGGTGGTGGCGCCGTTCCAGTCGAACTTGTTCATGCCGGCAGGCAGCTTGCCCAGCTCGAGTTCACGCACGATGCCGCCGGCGGCGTTGCGCACGGTGACGGTGACGTTGTCCGCCGCCTCGGTCAGTTCCACGCCGCCCGTTGCCGCGCCTTCGCGCAAGTCGAGCTTGTCACTCGCGACCATCACGTTGCGGCCCTTCATCGAGGCCGCCTGCAGCGATTCGAGCTGCCGGATCTGTTGCAGCACCGCCTTCATCGTGTCGTGCATCTGGTCGACGCCGGTGACGGTGCTGATCTGCGCCAGCTGAGTGGTGAGCTGAGCGTTGTCGAGCGGATTGAGCGGATCCTGGTTCTGCATCTGCGTGACCAGCAGCGTGAGAAACCGGTTCTGCACGTCCTGTGCGGCCTTCTTCGTGCTCTCGCTCTGCGTGGCGGCGCTGGTGCTGCCCGCCGCGGTGGCGGTGGAGACTGCGTCCATTGGTGTACCTCCTTGTTTGATGCGATCGGTGCGCGCTGCTACGAGCCGAGCGAAAGCGTCTTCAACAGCAGCGCCTTGGCGGTGTTGATCACTTCGGCATTGGTCTGATACGAGCGCGACGCCGAGATCATGTTGACCATCTCGTCGACCGCGTTGACGTTGGGCATCGTGACGTAGCCCTCACCGTCGGCGAGCGGATGCTTGGGGTCGTACACGCGACGGCCCGGGCTGTTGTCTTCCACCACACCGGCCACGCGCACGCCGACGGCCTGACCGGACTGCGTGCCCGTATCGACCAGCGGTGCGGCCAGCGGCGGCAGGCCGCTGCGCGTGGGCGACGCAGCGGTGGGAATGGTCTGGAACACGACGTGGCGCGCCCGATACGCCTGGCCGTCGGGGCCGGCGGCGCTTTCGGCATTGGCCAGGTTGCTGGCCACCACGTTGAGCCGCTGGCTCTGCGCGACCATGCCCGAGCCCGCGATTTCGAAGATCTTGAACAGCGACATCCTCTAACTCCTCGATCAACCGGGTTCGCCGCGGATCGCCGACAGCATCGTGCGAACCTGGCTGTTGATGAACCGCAACGTGGCCTCGTAGCGCACTGCGTTGTCGGCGAACTGTGCGCGTTCCATGTCCATGTCGACCGAGTTGTTGTCGATCGCCGCCTGCGCGGGCATCCGGTACTGCAGCTGGCCGGCACCGCCCGCAATGCCAGGCAGTGCGACGTGCTGTGGGTGCGTACGGTTGAGCTCGCCTGCCTGCTCGGTCAGCGACGCTGCATTCGTCGCCGAGCGCAGCGCCTGGGCGAAGTCGAAGTCCACCGCCTTGTAGTTCGGCGTGTCGGCGTTCGCGATGTTGCCGGCGAGCACGCGTTGGCGCTCGGCACGCAGCGCAAGCGCCTGCGAATGGAAGTCCAACGCCTTGGTCATCTGGTCGATCATTCCCCGCCCCCTGCCATCGCTGCGTCGTGATGGCGTTGTCGTTACGGGAAATGATTATCCGCAGCGCTCTCGCGCGCGATCGGCAAAGAAGGCTTTGAATTGCGCCGCTATTCGATCCTTCGCGTAACCCGATTCACGTTATCGTGATCGACTGCGAACAACTCCACGGACGCGACCCTCATCGCCCGCAGCTGCGAGTGAGCGTGATCGGCATCGATCAACGCGCCGCGATGCACCGTGCAGCCGTGCCATGTGGACCGCACAACGACAGAGGACCGTGATGAAATCACGCTTGCGGCTGACGCTTGCACCGACCCGAATGATGCGCCTGCTCGTGCTGACGATTGCGTGCGTCGTGGGCGGTGTGCCAGTCCTTGCCGC
>CADECO010000060.1:0-1897 GCA_902825905.1 uncultured beta proteobacterium | reverse complement strand
CGCGTCGAACCGTACCTGCCGAGTGGTGCGCGCTTGTGGGGCCGCACCAACATCGGCGTGCGCTGCGTCGATGGCGCTGTGCGCTGGAACGTCTACCTGCCGATCGAGGTGCGTGTGTTCGCACCCGCGCTGGTGGCGGTGCGGCCGATCGCAGTCGGCCAGCCGATCGCCGTCGAAGATGTGGAGTCGCAGGATGTGGATCTCACGCGCGAGCCGCCGGGCGTATTGCTCGATCCGGCGCAATTGGAAACGCGAGTCGCCAGCCGGGCGATCCTCGTCGGCACACCGCTGCGGGCGGAGATGCTGCGCGCCAAGCCGGTCATCGCCCAGGGCGATCTGGTGAAGGTGATCTACCTCGGCACGGGCTTCACGGTCGCAGGCGAAGGCAAAGCGCTTGCTGCAGCGGGCGCCGGACAGAGCGTGCGGGTGCAGATGGAATCGGGCCGGATCGTAAGCGGCACTGCGCGCGAAGGACGACAGGTCGAGTTGCGTTGATGACGCATTGTCCAGAACAGGCGGCTCCAGTCGTGACGGTCAAAGGCACCTGCGAGGCGTGATCGCTGCGTATATGAGAAAAGCTTGCCGTTACACCTCGCACGCCGAAGCCCGAACGACAAAGAAGTGGATTCAAGTTCCGCCGCACCCCGCCGATAATTCCCGTAACAGCCGGTTCGGTGCCCATGTGGGCCGCGGCTGGCGCGGTTCGTGCACCTGTAGATGTAGTCGCTGAATCCCGAAGTCATTGGAGTAGCAGGAGGTTTCCGTGAAAATTGGATCGTCGTTCGATGCCCGCCGCGCTGGTGATCTCGCCGGCGCCAAGCCTGCGACCTCGCAATCAAAGCGTGCCGATGCGCCCGAACAACCGGCTGCGGACGTGCGCCTGTCGGACTTGTCCACCAAACTCGCCGATCTCGAAGCGCGTCTGGCTGGCACCGAGGCGTTCGACACGAAGCGAATCGATGAGATCAAGCAGGCGATCTCCGAGGGCCGCTTCAAGGTCAACTCCGAAGCGGTTGCCGACAAGCTGATCGCCAACGTGCAGGAAATGCTCGGCGGCAAGAAAGCCTGAGACAAACGATGACCTCCCGTCCCGAGCAAAGCGCCAACGGCAAAGGCGCCAAGTCGCAGCCGCGCGAACTGCTGCAGGCTGTCGAGCGCGAATGCGCCGCTTTCGAAGATGTGATCGGCATGCTCAAGCGCGAGCAGGACGAGCTGATCGCCAAGACCCCCAACGGACTGGAAGCGATCGTCGCCGCGAAAGACGCCGGCATCGCCCAGATCGAACGCATCCGCGGCGAGCGTCTGGCGTTGATGCAGCGCCTGGGTGTTCCGAACGATGGCGCGCAGGTCGAACGGTTCGTCGCGCGTCATCCGGAATTGAATCGCGTGTGGCTGCGGCTGCGCACGTTCGTGCGCGAGGCGCAACGCCTCAATGGCCTGAACGGCAAGCTGGTCAGCATGCGCATGCAGTTCGTCAACAGCCGACTCGACGCGTTGCGCCAGGCTGCCGGTATCGAGCGACTGTACGACGCCGATGGCCGCTCCGGTGGCGCCAGCACTCAACGGCGGGTCATCGCTGCCGCCTGATCGGGCGTCGAGTTTGCGGCCCAAGACAGGCGCCGCGCCTCATCAGAAGCAGCGCGCGAGGCGCGGATCGGCGCCTCGCCCTTCACCCTGTCCTCTTCACCCTCCCACCTTCACCAATCCTTCATCTTGCCGCGCAGCCGCCCTACCGCCTGGCTGTGCAACTGGCACACGCGCGATTCGGTCACGCCGAGCACGGCGGCAATCTCGCGAAAGTTGAGTTCCTGCTCGTAGTACAGACCCATCAGCACGCGCTCGCGTTCGGGCAACGCCTCGATCGCCGTCACCAGTGCCTGGCGGAAGCGATGGTCGT
>CADECO010000059.1:0-21084 GCA_902825905.1 uncultured beta proteobacterium | reverse complement strand
TTTTTTTTGCGAACTCGATAAGGAACACATAGCAACGAGCGCGGCGGCGATTGGGCACAGTGTCGTCATCGATTCACGACCCACGCAGTTCCACCCACGCCCAAGGAGAACCACGATGACGACCGCCACCTCGATTCGCAACGATGCCCAACAAATCGCCGACGCAGACGCCGCGCAAGGTCTGCGCGAAGCGCTGCCCCAGTCGCGCCACGACATCTACCAAGGCATCCACAAAGGGCTGCGCGCCTGGATGACCGACGTGCTGGTTCGCACCGGTCGCGTCGACTACACCGATGTCGACGAAGTGGCCGAGTTGGCCGGCTCGGTGCGTGCGCTCCTGCACGTTCTGCGTCACCACCTGACGATGGAGAACCAGTTCGTGCATCCGGCGATGGAGCGTGCGATTCCCGGCTCGACGCAGACGATCGCCACCGAACATGTCCATCACGAGCGCGCGATCGCTTTGATCGAGGGCGATCTGCGCGGTCTGGAGCAGGCTCAGGCGCTGGCTCGCGCCGCTGCCGCACAGCGGTTGTATCGGCGACTGGCGTTGTTCGTTGCCGAGAACTTCGAGCACATGAACGTCGAGGAGACCGAGCACAACGCCGTGCTGTGGGCTACCTGCAGCGACCCTGAGATCGCCGAGATCGAGCAGACCATCATCGCCGCGCATTCACCCGAGGACATGGTCGAAGTGCTGCGTTGGATGGTGCCGGCGATGGCCGCACCGGAGCGCGCCGCAATGTTCACCGGCATCCGCATGAATGCGCCGGCGGAAGTGTTCCAGATGCTGCTCGGCGCGGTGCGCCCGCATCTGTCGGAGCGCGACTACGTCAAACTGTGCGCGGCGATCGGGCCGGTCAGCTGATCAGCTCTCGATCAAGGTCAACGGCCGGTTCACGCTCAGGCGGAATCGGCCGCGCGCCGTGCGCTCGATGCGGATCGAATCGGCGCGTTCGTTCAACCGGCGCGTGAGCAGCACCAGACGCGCTTCGAGGTTCTCGCTCAGCTCGGGCAGCCGGATCTCCGGCGCGAGCCGCAGTTCGCGATTGCTGAATTCGGTGCGTCCGCTGCCCGAATAATCGCGTGCCAGTTTCCAGAAGATCGCGCCGGCCACGCCTTTGATCAGATACTCATCGTCGAGGAACACGCTGTCGTCGGCGGCGTAGTGCCGCACGCGGATCGGCGTGCCGGTCACGATGCCGGCCGATGCTTCGCCTACCCGGGTCGCCTTGCCTGGCGGTTCCGTATCGGCGGAGCCGCTGGCCGCAGCATCCAATCCCCGCAGCGCCAGCGCGAACTGCGTCGCCACCGCCGCGAGCGCATCCTGATCTTCGCCGGTGAAGCGGCCTTCCTCGGCGCTTTGCACCGCGAGCACACCGAGTAGTTGATCGCCCAGCAGGATCGGCACGGCGAGCTGACTGCGCACCGATGCCAGCTCCGGAAACGGGATCTCGCCCGCCGGAATCACGCCTTCGCGCTGCGCCTGCGTGAGCGTCACCGCGCGTCCGTACTGGTATTCGGAGGTCGCGTACGCGATGCGGATCGGCGTGCGCTCGCGCGCTGCGATACCGATCGCGCCGACGCCGAACGCGAGATCGGAGCCGATGCCGGCGCGATCGAAGCCGCGGCTGGCCAGCGTGTAGAGACGACGGTACTTGTTGTCGGCGGCCAGGATGATCGAGTGCTCGTAGCCCAGCCGCTCGCTGAGCGCGGCGAGCGTCGCATCGCCCAGTTGCAGCAGATCGGTGGCCTGACCGATCCGCTCACCGATCGCCCGCAGCGCGATCAGATGGTTGTGCCGCGGCGGCTGCGCTTCGAGCCGTCGGCCGGCGCGGCGGTCGATTGAGATCACCTGATAGATGTCCGAGCCGAGCAGGCGGAAGATGCCGGCCATGCCTGAGAGTGTGGCAATGCCTGCCAGGCGTGCCTTCATCGCCTCGAACAAGGGCCCGCTGGTCTCGGTGCGCAGATAGCGCACGCGCAGGATGAATTGCGCCGCGGTCTGTGGACACCACAGCTGCAGCGTCGCGTTGGGGTTGGCGAGCACGTTGGCACGTGTCTTGTTGAAGAACTGGAACGACAGCGCCAGATGCTGTTCGTCGACGTACTCCACTTCCGACAGATAGCTCACATTGGGCGTGCCGTCGGGCGCGCAGGTGGCGATGATGCCCGGTAGCTTGCCGTCGAAGCAGGCGCGGATGATGTCGAGCGATCTGACGCGCCGGCCGCCGGCCGGGTCATGCTGCGTAGTGTGCAATGTGCTGCTCACGAAGCGACGCTCATGATTCGGCTCGCGAACCGACCGGCTCGCCGGCGTTGGGTCCGGGCGTCTGCACGAACACGCTGGTCGGCGTGAACGTCACCGCCACGAGGTCGCTGGCCTCGTACGAGAACGCGGTTCGCGACCAGTCGGGGTCGTCGCCCACCTGGGCCAGCTCCGCCACGATCATCTCGATATAGGCGGCTACGCGCGCAGCGTCGCCATCGGCGAGCGGCTCGATGCTCGCGTCGGAGCCTTTGAGCTGCAGCGTGCGAAACGTCGTCGGGCGGCATACCACCAGTGCCACCGACGGAAATGCGCGAACGTTGGCCAGCACATCGACAGCTTGTGCGCGGCTGACGAACACCGTGACAGTGCCGCGCGCGGCGTCGGGCCGGCAGCCTCTGCAATAGACCACGCTCGCGAGGTTGTCGCGATCGCGTGCGCCCAATACCAAGGTAACCGGGCCGCGTACGAACGCGGCGATGCCCTCGTCGATCACCGGCGGCCCCACGCTCGAATACTGCCCACTGCCTCGTTCCTCCCGAACTTACGCTGCAAGCCCTATGGCCTGCTCGTGATTCGATCCGCCGCAACGAATTCCAGCTCCTCCAGCGCCAGATCGCTCAGCATTGCCGGGTGCTCGTCCTGTCGCAGCGGCCACAGGATCGGCGTGCCGGTCTGGTCGGCGTACCAGTTGCGGCAACCCATCCACACCGTATCGGGCAGCGCGGCGCGCAGCCGGGCGACGAACTTCTCGGTGGCGGCTGCGCTTGGCATTGCCGATGCGCCCCGCTGTCGCGCGATCGCGACGATGCGCAGAATGTAGTCGATCTCCTGTTCCAGGCCCAACGGCACCGAGATGTTGTTCACCGGTGCGAACGGGCCGTACAACATGAACAGGTTGGGGAAGCCGGGCAGTGCCACGCCGCGGTACGAGAACACCCCGTCTTTCCATAGCGCGTCGATGGTCCGACCACCCAGGCCTTCCACGCGCATCGGACGCATGTAAGCGTGTGCGTCGAAACCGGTGGCGTACACGAGCACGTCCAGGTCGCACCGTCGGCCATCGGCCAGTTGCACGCCCTCGGGCACGATGCGCTCGATGCGCGTGGCCTCGATGTGCACGTTCGCGCGCTGCACCGCCTCGTAGTACGCGTCGGACTTCGGGATTCGCGTGCAGCCCAGGTGGTAGGTGGGCGTCAGCTTGCGGCGCAGTTCGGGATCGCTGATCTTCTCGAGATAGCCGTTGAACTCGCGCTGCATCTGCTCGCGCAGCGCGCCGGGCTCGACGCGCCAGCGGTCGGCCTGGCTGTAGCCGTCCCACAGTTCGCGCTGCACCTGTTCGTAGCCGCCGGGTTCACGCAGCCGCGCGCGCTCCTCGGCGGTGGGTTCGGGGTTCTCGCGGATGTGGATCCACTGGGCGCGGCGGATGAACTGGGTCACCTCGCAGTCCAAATAGGCGAGCGCCTCGGTGATCTGCACCCCGCTTGCGCCGCTGCCGATGACGCCGATGCGCTTGCCCGCGAGCGGCACGCGGTGATCCCAGCGTGCGGAGTGGAACGACGGGCCGGCGAAGCGATCGCGTCCGGCGATGTCGGGGTAGATCGGCGTGTTGAGAAAACCGGTGGCGCACACGAACAGGTCGGCGATGTCCGTGGTGCCCGAGGCGGTCTTCAACCGCCAACGCCCGCCGTCGAATTTCGCCTCGACGATGTGCTCGTTGAATCGGATGAAGCGCCGCAAGTCACGCTCGGTCGCCACGCGCTCGAGGTACGACTGGATCTCCGGCCCGGGGGCGAACTTGCGCGACCACTCCAGGTTCGGATGGAACGGGAATTCGTACTGGCGCGACACCACGTCCACGTAGAGACCGGGATAGGTGTTGTCACGCCAGGTGCCGCCAACCTCGCTCGCCCGTTCGTAGACGGTGAAGTCGATGCCGCTGCGTTTGAGGTGCTCGGCCATCGCCAGCCCCGCGATGCCGGCACCGACCACCACCGCACGAAACGGACGATCAGACCGGGGGGAATCGGCGTTGGGGCGATCCGTCATGCCAAATCTCTCGTTTCCTGCGGCGCATCAATTCGTTTCCCGGCCGAGACCAGCCGTTTACATCTCTTAGATAGGCTGTGTGAACCGATTTGAAGCGCGTCGCAACTCATGTTCAAGAGTTGCATCCGATTCGCCTCAAACCCCGAATACCGTGTATCCACCTAGCGAGGTCCGTCATGCAAACGCTGAAATCCGGACTGTCCCCCAAGCTGCTGAATGCCCCGGCGCTCGAGCCGCAACGTCAGCTGGCAGCGTGGGCACCGACGACCTACCAGCGCTCGCAGGAAGATCGCGCTTCGCAACCGGCGACCTGGGCGTTCTCCGCGCTTACCGCACTGCAATACGAAGCGCGCCCGACGTTCAAGCCGTAAGCCGCGTCGGCCCTTTCCACCTTACCTTCGCCCCCATCCCGGCCTTCCCCCGACGATCGAGGGAAGGTGGCTACTTCGGCAGCACCCCCGTAACGTTGTCGTAGCGCTTGGCCACCTTCGGAATTCGTGACTTGCCGTCGTAGCAGACGATCACCGCCGAGTGGGCCATGTTGCCCTTGCCATCGGACTTGTAGGTCATTCCCAAGCCTTTGTAAGTGCTACCCCCAAGCGCTCTGGTGACGTCCGCCGGCGTCTTCGCCCCCTTGGCGGCAGCTTCCAGCATCATCATCACCGCGTCGTACTGTCCCAGCGCGAACCCGTCGGGCTCGGCCGCGAATTCGTCGCGATAGAGCTTGAGAAACGCGCGCATCTCAGGCGTCTCGCCCGATACCGGCGAGGCGTTCGTCTCGGCGCATACCCCATTCAACTCCGCAGGCTCGAGCAGCGCAGCGGTCGGCGGCTGGTGCATCGCCGAGCCGGCGACGATCGGCAAGCCAAGCTTGGCCTGCGAAGCGGCGCGCACGAACAGCGCGGTCGGCTGTGAATGCAGGTGGATGATCACCACGTCGGGGTTGGCGGCGCGCACCTTGTTGATCGCCGGCGACATGTCGCGAATGGTCGGCTCGAGCGCTTCCTGCATCACCGGCTCGAGGTTCACGCGCTTGAGCTTGGCGATGATCTCGTTGCGCCCGCTCTGGCCGTAGGCGGTGGTCTGGTACACCAACGCCACCCGCTTCTTGCCGAGTTCTTCGACGACGTAGCGCACGTGTGCCTCCTTGGCGACGTTGTCACCGGGGAAGAAGCGGAACACGTACGGGTTGTTCAGTTCGGTGATGCGTGCGGTGCCCGAAACCGTGAGCAGCGGCACCTTGGCGTCTTGCGCCACCGGCAGCATCGCCAGCATCTGCGTGCCCAGCATCGAGGCCACCACTGCCGTGGGTTTGTCGCGCGAGATCACGCGTTCCAGTGCATTCACCGCGACATCGGGTGATGTGCCGGTATCGGACACTTCGGATTTGATGTTCACGCCCTTGGGCGCGCGACGCATCGCGAGCAGCGCGCCGTTGCGCTGACTGGCGCCTTCGAGCGAGAGAAAGCCGGTGATCGGCACCAGCACCGGAACGGATACGTCGTTGCTCCACGCGGGTGCGCCGCTCAACGTCGTGATGGCGACGAGTGCCGGCACGCATGCGCGGCTCGGATGAATTTTCAGCAGATCACGCATTGCGGGTCGTCTCCGGGGAGTGGTCGTGAAGGTCCAGGGCAGGATAGGCAGGCGGCGTTTGCAGTGTCAACACGAGATCGGTCTTTCTGCTTTGTGACTTACCCCAAATGAAACCGGCTAAGATCGACGCACTGCCATGGAGGGCCCAGCCGATGCACGCTTCGATGATGGAAGAGATCGTCCAGATCCCCAATCCGTATCCGATCGTTGCCGATACGTCTTATCCGGAGGTGTGGCGGCTGTGCGAACAGGCGCGCGATCTGGCGTGGGATCCGGCCAAGATCGACTTCAGCGACGTCATCAACGCCGATCTGCCCGAAGAAGTGCGCCGGGCCGGCGCGGAGTGGTGGTCGCTGCGCGCGTGGATGGAGCATGGCGCCACCCCCTATGGCGCCGAGCGGCTGCGCGACGCGATCTTCTCGCACCAACCGTTCGAGGTGAAGCAGCACATCACCAACTTCATCGCCGAAGAGCTGCGCCATCACGAGGCGTCGTTTCGCATCGCCAATGCCATCGGCGCCAAGGTGGCCACCTACCAGGCCACGCCCAAGGCCGACTACTTCCAGATGATCATCCCGAAGTTCCACGACGAGAAAGACGAAAGATCGATGTCGTTCTTCGCCGGTCTGGCGGTGAACACGCTGTTCGAGCAGATTTCCGGTGAGCTGTTGCAGGCGCGCTATGAGAACGCGCGGTTCACCTCGATCCGCGAAGCGTGCAAGCTGATCCTGCGCGACGAGGCGCGGCACGTGCATTTCGGCCGGATCATCATGCGCCGCTTCTTCCAGGACCTTGCGCCGGAAGAGAAGACCGTGTTGGGCACCAAGGTATCGAAGAAGCTGCGCGGATCGCTGCTCAATGGCGTCTATGCGGTGGTCAATCTGCCTGAAGACGAGCGCAAGCGCTCGGCGCGCAGTCGCGAACTGGCGCAGCAGTACGGTCTGGGTGCGACGCATCCCGACGAGGAGATCGCGATCATCAAGCGGGCAGTCGACAAGGTGCGCGACGAGGTCGGGCCGTACGGCGTGGCGGTGCCTCACATCCCCGAACTCGATGGCCCGGCGAAGGTGGCGGCCTGATGCGCGTGCGGTGGTTGCTGCTGGGTTTGCTTGCGGCGCCGGCACTGGTTGCGGCACAGACGCAGGCGTTTCCGACCAAGGCGATGCGTCTGATCGTGCCGTTTCCGCCCGGCGGGTCGGCCGACATTCTGGCGCGCACCATCGGACAGGAGATGGCCAAGGGGTTGGGGCAGCCGGTCGTGGTGGAGAACCGGCCGGGTGCGGGCACGGCCATCGGTGCAACCGCAACGGCCAAAGCCGATCCCGACGGCTACACCTTCATGGTCGGCACGGTGAGTTCGCACGCGATCAATCCGAGCCTCAACCCCAAACTCGCGTACGACCCGATCAAGGATTTCACGCCGATTTCGATCGTGGCTTCGATCCCGTTCGCGCTTGTGGTGCATCCGTCGGTGCAGGCCGAAAGTGTCGCCGGATTGATCGCGCTTGCGCGCTCGCGGCCCGGCGCGATGAATTTCGCCTCGGCCGGCAATGGCACGTCCAATCATCTGGCCGGCGAGTTGTTCAAGTCGATGACGCGGCTCGATCTGGTGCACATCCCGTACAAAGGCAGCGCGCCGGCGTTGGCCGATCTGCTCGCGGGGCAGGTCGACATGATGTTCGACTTGGTACTCACCGCCGCGCCGCATGTGCGTTCCGGCGCGGTGCGCGCGCTCGGCGTGACCGGCGCAGCACGTTCCGGCGTGCTGCCGCAGGTGCCAACGGTGGCCGAAGCCGGCGTGCCAGGCTACGAGGTGAGCGCGTGGTTCGGCATCTTCGCGCCGGCGAAGCTCGCACCGCCGATCACGCAGCGACTGAACGCCGAGGTCGTGCGCGTGATGAAATTGCCCGACGTGCAAGCGAAGCTCGCCAGCCAGGGCGCCGAAACGATGTCGAGCGACAGCGATGCGTTCGCAGGGTTCGTGCAGCGCGAGTTGGCGAAGTGGTCGCAAGTCGTCAAGAACGCGGGAATGCGAGTCGATTGAGATAAGACGCGCTCTCGCCGCTCACAACGATCAGGAGAATCCAATGCTCAAAGTCTGGGGACGCGTCAATTCGATCAACGTGCAGAAGGTGCTGTGGGTGCTAGCTGAGCTGAACGTGCCGTATGAGCGCGTCGAAGCCGGCATGCAGTTCGGTGTGGTGAACACGCCCGAATACAAGGCGATGAATCCCAACAGCCGCGTGCCCACCATCAACGACGACGGCCTGGTGCTGTGGGAATCGAACGCGATCGTGCGCTATCTGTGCGCCAAGCACAGCGTCGGCAAGCTGTGCCCGACCGATCTGCACGTCAAGGCTGACGCCGACCGCTGGATGGACTGGGTGTCGATCAACGTCAACCCGGTTATCACGCCGGTGTTCTGGGGATTGATCCGCACGCCCGCCGACAAGCGCAACATGGCCGACATCGACGCAAGCGCGGCGAAAACCGGCGAAACCTTCGGCGTGCTCGAACAGGGTCTGAGCGGCAAACAGTACGTTGCCGGCGAGCGCTTCACGATGGGCGACATTGCGATAGGCGTGTACGTCTATCGATACATGGCACTGCCGATCAAGCGGCCGTCGCTGCCCAATATCGAGGCCTACTACAAGCGGCTGCAGGAGCGTGCGCCGTTCCAGCAGCATGTGATGCTGCCGTTGACGTAGCAGCGCAGGGTCCGCTGGCGCCTCGATGGGCAGCCAGGTCGACCAACGGCGCACTACCGCAGGCCGAACACCTCGATCTCGACGCGCCGGTCACGCGCCAGGCATTCGACCAGTGCGCGCGTTGCCTGGGTGCCGGCGCATCCGCTCGTGACCGGCTGATTGCTGCCCTCACTCGCGGTTTCGATGATCGCGGCCGCGACGCCTTTGCCGACCAGATGCGCCTTCACCGTTTCGGCGCGACGCTGCGCGAGACGCTGGTTGTAGTCGGGCCTGCCCAACCGGTCGGCGTGACCGGTGATGCGGATTCGCTCGATGCTCTGGCGCGCGCCGATGATCGCGGCGATCTCGTCCAGTTGGGTGCGTCCTTGCGGCAACACGTCATCCGGGCCCGATCGGTCGAATCGGAACAACGCATCCGCGGCGATGGTGAAGCGTTCGGGTGCGGGCTTGGCCGCAGATGCGGGCGGTGCTTGCGGGACCGGGGCTGGCACTGGTGTCGGCGCAGCCGCGGCAGCCGGCGGTGTTGACGGTGCAGGGCAAGCCGCCAGCTTCGCTTCCATCTCTTCGGTCAGATCCTCGGCGATCTCGACGTACGGCCTGGCGTGACGCCAGCCGGTCTCGCGTGACTCATGACCGGCCCACTGCAGTTGCACTTCAAGGCACGCGATCTGCGCCGGTGCGCAGCTCTGCCAGCGCGGATGCTGCTTGCCGTTGCCCACGCGCGCCCACAGGTCCTCCCGCATCCGCCGCGAGGTGCCGATGATCGGCGTTTCCGCTGCGGATACCTCGCGCCGGGCTTCCATCGTCTCGATTAGCTCGCGCGCCTGGTCGAGCGCTTCGTTGACCGACGGCGAGCGTGCGTTCTCGTGATGCGATTCGTTGGCCATGCGCAACCAGCATTGCGCCTTGGCCATGCCGTACTCGTGGCGGTTGCGACCTTGCGCTTCGAGTTGCACGACGCGATCGCGCAATTCCACCAGCGCCGGGCGCTCGCGATAGAGCATCGCGGCACGGTCTTGTGGAATGTGCGGTTGCACTTCGTTCCACGGCGGAATGGCCTGGGCGAAGGCGGGCTGGATGAATAGGAAGGTGAGTACGAGGGTACTGAGTAGAGGGGTGCTGAGGGCGGTAGCGAGACGCCGCCCCCATCTTCGCTCTCCCTGGCGACGCTGGGGAGGAAACTCTCCGAGCGCTTTGGTAAGCATGACGCCCGCCATCATTGCTGCCGCTCCATCGTGCGATTCCACTGACGATCGCGTCCGCGGAACAGGTTCTCGTCGAACTTGGCGCGGATGCGGATGAAGAAGCCGCGTGCGGAATAGTTCGAATCGATCAGATCGACGTCGCGGAAGCCGGTGATGTTGTAGCCCACCGAGAACCACACGTTGTCGACCACCAGGTAGCCCACTTCGGCACCCACGCCGTATTGCCGGTTGGCGAATCCGCGATTGGCCAGCACCCGCGCGGCGACGCCGATATCGAAGCGTTCGGTGATGTCGTAGGTCACCCGCCCTGAAAGCAGCTGCGCGTAGTACGAATCCTTGGTTTCGATGAACTGCTCGCGCACATGCTTGGCCGCGTATTGACCGGAAAGCCACCACGGCCGGCTCGGGTGATAGTCGGCATGCGTGGAGACGATGTGCACGCGGCGATTGAGCGTCTCGGCCGAGATCGCCGAGGCGCCCAGGTTGTTCGCGATCGTCACCGGCACGCCCCCGAGCTGCACACCGATGCTCGGATTGTTCTCGAGCTTGTACTCATAGCGGCCGAGCCAGTTCCAGCGATTGGTCTTGGTGTCGCGATACGCCGCGCCGAGCTGCAACCGGTTCTGCAAACCGTTCTTCGCATCGCGCCGATCGTTGTACTGGAAGTAGTTGCGACCGAGGAACGTCCAGCTCTCGGAGATCTTGCGCGCCACGCCCAGCGTCGACAGATAGCTCTGCTGCAGCGGTTCATGGCGCCATTCCAGTCGCGCGGTTCCACGCCACAACGGATTGGCGGTGTACTCCGCGCCGAGTCCGAGCGCGGTCGCGTCGCGGCTGGCGTCCTGCGCGCTGACCTTGACGCGCTCGGCGTTGGTCGACAGCCGCAGTCCTTCGCGCACGTTCCAGAAGTTGCGCACGCCGATCGCCGCCTGCGACTGGTTCGCATCGATACCGTCGCGCAGCCGGTACTCGGTATAGAGCTGGCCGTCCTTCATGTAGCTCGTGTCGATACCGAGCACCGAGCCTTGCGTGAGCTGCGTACTGTTGAACGCGTACTGTGACCACGCGCTCGAGGTCACCTCGTGGCGTGCGTAGATGCGCCCGCGTTCGGCGAAGCGCCAATCGCCGCCCAGCGCGCCGAGCCGGCGATCGGCATGGTGAATGTCCTGCTCGTATTCACCGTAGAGCCGCGCGGCGTAGTCCGGAAACTCCTTCATCAGACGCAGCCGCGCGTTGGTTTGATCGATCGGTGCGGCGGGCTGTAGACCGGTGCCGAGCGGTGCCGACAGCACCGGCGACAGTCCGCCCGTGCCGTTCGGGCCGAGGTAGCCACCGGTGAATGGATCGCCCGTCGTGGCCGACAGACTCGGACTGAGTGGCGTGATGCCCAGGCTCGATCCGAACGCTGGTGTGCCGGACTCCTCTGCATGGCGCAACCCCAGTTCGGCGATCCAGGTCTGCGCGAAGCGCTGCTCGATCGCCGCCAGCGCACCGGTGCGTCTGCCGCCGGTCGCGAGATCCTCGCTGTTGAAGTAGTTGCCCTTCAGCTTGGTGCTCTCGGTCAGCCCGTATTCGCCGCGCGCACCTGCTTCCTGGCGGCCGGCGGTGATCGGCGAGGATGGGTTGTTGAAATTGCGGTCGCTGCGCCCGCCGTACGCACGGAGGCTGGCGTTGTCGGTGTTGTGCGTGAGCTCGATGCGCGTGGCATCGCCTTCGCCATCCAGTGCCGGCACCGGGTTGTTCTCGGTGTCGGTGCGCGCGTGTTCGATCACCGCGAACGTGTGCGGGGTGAGGCGCAAGCCGAGGTTTGCACTACCCAGTCGATAGCGCTGTGCCGGGTTGTCGTCTTGCACGTAGGTGCCGCCGAACTGCAGCCAGTCGGTAGGCTTTACCGCGGCGTTGACCCCGCCCAGCATGTACTCGGGGCCACCGGTTTCGACCTCGTAGGTGACGCGGATCGATACCGGATTGAGGTTCTCGTCGACCGAGGGCACCGGCGTGCGGAACAGGATGCCGCCGTTGAACGGATCGAACGTGTAATCGGCGAAGCGCTGCATCGGCTGCGTGCGCAGGATGAGCGTGGGCTGATTGCGGTCGCGGGTGAGAATCTCGACGACTTCGGTGCCGCTCAGACCGTTGGGATTGCTCACCGCGTACGGACCGCTCACGCCGCGCGCCGGGAATTCGTCCAACACGCGCTTGGTGGAATCGTGCGTCGCGAAGCCGCCGATCGTCGTCCGGCCGGTGTCGTGCTGGCCGCGAAAGCCGGTGATGGTGCGGGCGTAGTTGCCCAGCTTGATCGCCGGATCGGTGAGCTGCGTGCGCAGATCGCCCCACATCGCGAACGACGAGCCGCGGTCGAGCCGAGCGTAGAGCTTGCTGGTCGATTGCGCATCGAAGCCCTTGATGCTCGCATCGCCGGTGGTCGGATAGAACTCCTCGGGCCGGATGTCGCGGAAGTAGCGGTTCTTGAGCCACCACTTGTCGGTGTCGTAGGAGACGGTGAGCAGATAGTCGTCCCAGACGCGGCCCTTGGCGAAGAACGCCGCGCGCGTGGCGAGCGTGCCCTTGCCGTCTGCGAACGTACTGGAGAAGTGCCGGATCTCCTGCTCGAAGCCGTCGTTCGAGCGCGCCGGTGACAGCCGCGACAGGTTCAGATCCGAGCGGCTCACGATGCCTTCGACCAGACCGATCGCGATCCACGGCCGCAGATCGGGCACGAACGATACGATGCCTTCGACCACGCGGATGCCGGCGGTGACGCGCACGATCGCATCGCCTGCGACGAAAGGCGCGATCAGACGCACGCTGCCCTGGCCGTTCTCGATGCGCACCTGCATGCCCGGCGCCAGCCGATCCTGCGCCAGCACGTCGAGGCGATCCTTCTGATCGAGCCGGCCGTGACTGGTCTCGATGCTGACCAATGCCGGCTCGGTGATCGGCTGGCCATGTTCGTCGAGCAGCTTGATGCCGAGCGTGACCACGGTCTGACCATCGGCCGGCACGTCGTCGCGATCGACCGACAGCACCACCTCGCGCGCACGCAACGCGCCGCTGCCGATCGAGATCGGTGGCGTGTCGACGACGTTGGCGTTACGAGCGTTCACCGCGTCGCTGGTCCGTGGCAGCACCGGCTCGAAGCGCCCGCTGCTGCGAATCTCGGTGGTGTTCGCGCGGTAGTGCTCTTCCTCGGCGCGTTGCGCGTGAGCCGGTGCGGTCAGCGCGGCCAACGCCGATCCGACCGCGATGGCGAGCAGCGATCGCTCAAGCATGCCGGTTCGGGCCGGCTTTGTTGTCCTGAAGGTCATGGCGCGCGCCGAAGGTGTCGAGTGCAAGGACCATTTGTTGGTCTGGCTCATCGCTTGCCTCCGCACTCGAGGCGGCGTGAGACGCCGTCGGCACGGGGCACCTGGCGGCAATCGCCCGACCGGAACTCGCGCGCGGGACGGTTGCGTCGCTCCGCGGGAATCGTCGGGCTGTTTACTTCGCCGGCCGCCTTGCGGCGCTCGACCTCCTCGCGCACTCGCGGGGAGCACGACTGCTCGCGGAAATCGCCGCGATGCAGCGATCCGGCCTTCAGATCGATGAACAGGCTGCCCGCGTCGCCCGCGTTGCGGTTGGAGGTCGTGCCGAGCCGCGAACCGGGTGGCAAGGTCTGCGGATCCACCTTCAGCACGTGGGTCTGCGGGCGGATGCCGCAGATCGAGTACTTGCCCTCCGAATCGGAGATCAGGAACGTGCCGTCCTCGAAGTACAGGCGCACGCCGGGAATGCCCGGCTCGCCGTCGTCCTGGATCGCGTTGGCGTTGCAGTCGACGTAGATCTTGCCGACCACGCAGCCTTCGTTGGCGAATACGCCGCCACGCACTCGCACGCGTGCCGTCACGGTGGGGGAGGTGACGCCGCTGCCGGTAACGTAGGCCCGGTTCACGCCGTCGCCTTCGAGCGCACCGACACCGACGCGCACGCGATAGGTGAGCGTGTAGGTGGTGTTCGGCAGCAACGTGCCGACCGCGAAGCTGAGTGCCGGTCCGACGCCCCCTGCCGGATCGTTCACGCGTGCGCCGTTGAGCGTGGTCGTGCTCGCGATGTAGCGAAAGCCCGCGGGCAGTCGATCCTCGATGCGCGAGTTCAGCGCCGGGCCCGGCCCTGGATTGCGCACTTCGATCGTGTAGCGCACCGAGTCGCCCAGTTCGACCTCGGGGCGATCCACCGTCTTGCGGATCGTCAGCGTGTTGGGCGCTGATGCATCGAGCGGGAGGTGATTGTTGACCACGTTCGCGGCACCAGGGGCCAGCACGAACTGGAAGAAGTACTGGGTCGTGTTGGCACTGCCTGCGAGTCCGGCACTGTTCAACGGACACGCGCCCGGCGTGTGCATGGCGATGCTTTGCGCCGGCGCGGTGGCCCCGGTCTGCACGAGCGCCGGGTTGGGCAGGGCATTCACCGTGAGCACGTTCGTGCACGGCGGGATCACCGTGGATGGGGTTGGCAGATACCCGCCCGGCGGGGTGACGTTCAGCGTGTAGGTGCCCGCGGGCGCACCGGGCAACAGCAGAAACTGATAGAAGCCGCTGCTGCCGGTGGTCTGCGTGGCGTTGCCGGTGCCGCCGACCAGATGCGTGGCCGGCGCGAAACCCGGCGGACCGCTGATCGACACCTGCGCGCCCGCGACCGGCTGGCGCGTGCCCGAGTCGTACACCACGCCGTTCGGATCGAGCGGCAGGTTCTCGTTGGCAACGTTGTCGCCGGCGGCGATCACGACGCTGTGGATCGAGCCGCATGCGCCGACGGTGCCGCGACTGGCCACCGGATAGCCGTAGATCGCGCGCGAGGTCGGTTCGCGGAAGCGGATCTCGTACGTATCGGGAATCAGCCCGGAGAACTGGTAATTGCCGCTCGAATCGGTGCTGGTCGTGGCGAACACCGTCACGTTCGATTCGTCACAGGCGCCGGCACGCGACTGGATCAGCTCGACGATCCATCCCGCCTGGCCGGACGTGGGCCCATCGTTGTCGAGCCGGTCGTGATTGGTGTCGTGCCAGACCCGGCCCGAAAGCTGCGCCGGGTTCTGGAAGCGTTCGCCGAAGTTGTTGTTGAGCGATTCGGCGCCTGCCTGCGGCAGCGGGATCGCGCTGATCACGTTGGCGCTGGTAGACCCGCCGGTCGAACCCGCGCTCTCGGAGATCGAGTCGTAGCCCGCCGGTTGTGTCTCGGTGACGGTGTAGCCGGCCGCGTTGGGAAGCGGCAGTCCGGCGAACGAGTACGAGCCGTCGGCGGCGCTCACCACCGCCGGCCGCACCACCGCGTTGCCGTTGATGTCGGTGCCGGCAAGGTTGAGCGTGACACCGGGAATGCCGCGCTCGTTCGCTTCCTTGATGCGGTTGGCGTTGTTGTCGGTGTAGACGAAACCACGGACGCGTCCGCCGCGCTCGCCGAAGTCGTAACCGGTGAGGTTGGCGTTGCCGGCGACGACGATGCTGCTGATCACGTCATTGGCAACGCTGCCGCCGCCGGTGCCGGCGCGATCGGCGCCGTCGGCATACGCGGCCGGTTGCGTCTCGGTGATCGTGTAGGTCCCCGCTGGGACGCCGAGAAACTGATACGAGCCGTCGGCTGCGGTGGTCGCGGTGCGCGCCACCGGTCCGCTCAAGGTGACGGTTACGCCGGCGATGCCGTACTCGCCGGGGTCGTACTGCCCATTACCGTTGACGTCAACGTAGACGCGCCCGCCCAGAACGTTGCCGCGCTCGCCGAAGTTGTAGTCGATGCCGTTCTGGTTCTGCGTGAGCGTGATGTTGTTGAACTGATCGTTGCCGGCGATCGCGCCGGTCGGCACACCGCCTACCGTGCCCAGCGTCTCGGCGGCGTCGGTGAGGATCGCCGGCTGCGTTTCGGTGATGACGTAGGTGCCCGGCCGCAGATTCGGGAACGAGTAGTCGCCCTGACCGTTCGTGGTCGCGACGATCGGTGTGATCGCGCCGCGATCGTCGGCGCCGGACAGCGTGACGGTGACGCCTTGCACGCCAGGCTCGCCCGTTGTGAACGCATTGTTCGCGTCCTGGTCGAGGTACACCTTGCCGGCCAGCGATGACGGCCGCAGCTCGCCGAAGTTGTAGTTCACCGCGGTGTCGGTGATTGCCAGGCCGACGCCGGAGATGACGTTGCCGTTGGCCGACGTAGTACCAGCCGCGCCGGTCACGCCGGTACCGGTGGTCGCACGTCCTTCGAGATAGCCGGCTGGCTGCGTCTCGGTGATCGTGTAGCCCGAACCGTTGGCACCGCGCAGGCCGGTGAACTCGTAGCGGCCGGTGCCGTCGGTGGTCGTGGTGAGATTGACGCTCTGGCTCAACTCGTTGGTGCCGGTGAGCGTGACCGTGGCGCCGGTGATGATCGGCTCGCCGACCTGCCGCACGCCGTCGTTGTTGACGTCGTTGTAGACGTAGCCCGACAGCGTCGCGCTCGGGCCGGGAATCTCGCCGAACAGGTAGCCGGTGGCGGCCGTGTTGGCCGGCAGCGCAATCGCGGTGATTGCTTCGGTGCCCGGTCCGGCGTTGCCCGCGTTGCCGCCAGCAGTGCCGGCGGTCTCGCGACCGTCTGCCATACCGGCAGGTTGGGCGATCTGCGTGATCGTGTAGGTGCCCGGTGGCAGATTGGTGAACGAGTACGCGCCCGCGGCATCGGTCGTGCGCGTTGCCGCAGCGAGACCGCCGAGGAACGTCTGGATGTCGGTGCCGTACGCATCGGTCCCGGAGATGCGGATCTGCGAACCGGCGATGCCGGTTTCGCCCGCACCGAGCTGCGCGCCGTTGTCGTTCAGGTCGCGGTAGACGAAGCCGGCAATGCTCGATCGCTGCACCGGGACGTTGCGCGTCTTGGAGTTGTTGCCGCTGTTGGAATCGACCGCGGTGTTGTTCGGCGAGATCGTCGCGGTGTTGTCGATCGATCCGCTGCCCGGATAGGTCGTGACTCGAACCGGAACGGTGATCGTGGCGGTCTGGCCGTTGTTGAAGGCGCCGGCGCCGCCCGCCGAGAGATCGCAGGTGATGGTTGCACCGGCGGTGGAGCAGGTGCCGCGCGTGGTGGTGATCGCACCATTCAGCGTGACACCCGTGGGCAGCGTGTCGGTGACGATCGCCTGCGGAGCGTTGCCCGGGCCGTTATTGCGAACGTCGATGACGAAGTTGAACGGCTGATTGAGGTTCACCGGCGAGAGCGACGCGGTCTTGCTCACCACTTCGAGATCGGCTTGCGCGCGCACCGTCGTGCTCTCGCTCGCGGTGTTGTTGGCACCGTTGGTGTCGGGCTCGTTGCTCGCGGCGGTCGCGCTGTTGGAGTAGGTCTCGCCGCTGCCCGAGGGCGAGTCGAGGATCTCGAACGTGAGAAACCGGTCGTAGCTCGAGCCTGCGGCGATGCTGGAGGGCACGGTGCAGTTGAACGTCTGGGCCGCGCTGTACGTCGCTGATTGCGGCGCGGGTGCGCAGATCGCGCCAGCCGGCGCGCATGGGTCGCCGACCGCGGCCCGATCGCACGCGAGCTGGAAGCGCCGTCCTGCGGGTGGCGTGTAGGTGTCGGTGAACGTCACGCCGGTGGCAAGCGACGGACCGTTGTTGGTGATGCGGACGCGGTACGTGATGCGGTTGTTGCTGGAGGTCACCGGGTCGAACCCGAGCGGATCGGGGCCGAATCCGAGCGCCGGTGCGTCCGTCTTGTTCACCAGCAGATCGACAGCCGCGTCCTGTACGGTGAGCGAGGCGCCCTTCTCGTTGTTGACGTCGGTGCCGACCGTGTCGACATTGTCGTGGGTGGCCGGCGTGAGGCCCGATACGATCGACTCGACCCGGGCGCGATTGGTGAACGTGCGAACCGGATTGCCGGTCTGAAAGTTGGGTCGGATCACCGCCGTGACGGTGAACGCCGCACCGGAATTGACGGTGCCCAGCGAGCAGGTGAACGCGGGGCCGCCGTTCTGCGCCGAGGTGATCACGGGCGCGGTCTGCGTGCACGATCCGCCTGACTTGTTGGTGGTGACTGAAGCGAACGTGAAGCCGCTGTCGCCCACCGGAATGGTGAAGACGTCGGTCAGTCGCACGTTCTGCGCGGCTGAGGGCCCGTTGTTGCGGAACGTCAGCACGTAGGTCGCGTTGGTGCCCGCGCGCGCCTGCCCGACGCCGCTCGCCGAGGTCACCACTTTGCTGACCAGTTCGAGATCGGCGACCGGATCGACCGTCGAGGTGACGGCCGAGCTGTTGTTGGTGCGATCCGGATCGCCGTTATCGGCCGAGTTGATGCTCGCGGTGTTGGTGAACGAGCCCGAGGACATCGGCCGCGTCAGCGTGATCGTCACGTACGGATGCGGCGCGCTGGTCGGTGCGAACGATGCGATCGTGCAGGTGACCGTCGCCCCAGATCGCGTGCAACTCGTGCCCGAAGGCGCGTTGGTCGTGTCGATCGTGACCGTGGTGCCCGACAGATACATCGGCAGCGTGTCGGTCACGGTCACGCTCGACGCCGTCACCCCGGCGGTGTTGTTGCGCAGCTCCAGTCGATAGCCGAGCTGGGTGTCGGTCGCCGCGAGCGGGGAGTCGGCGCCGTCGGGAATCGTCTTGATGATCTGCAGATCAGCCGAAGCGGCGGGCGCCGTTGCCGTGACGTTGACCGGCGCGGTGCAGTCGTTGGTGTTGTTCGGATCGGCCGGGGTATGGGCCGAGCTTGCGGTGGCGCCGGTACACGCCGTATTGCTCATGGTGCCGCTGCCGGTGGCCTGCGTGGTGATGGTCAGCGCCGGGGTTTGCCCGCCCACTGTGACGTTGCCGCCGGTGTACTCGCAGGTGACGACCGCACCCGCGACCGAGCAACTCCAGCCCGTACCGTAGGCACCAGCGGTCGCGACGAACGCCTCGCCACCGCTCAGCGTGTCGGTGACGCGGATCGGCGTGCCCGCGCCCACCGTTGCGATCTGCGGCCCGTTGTTGATGACCCGGATCGTCGAGGTCATGTTCGCGCCCTCGGCGACCGGGTTGGGCGTCTTGGTCTTGGTGATGCGCAGATCGGCACCGTCGGGAAGCACGGTGAAGTTCACGCTGCCCGAATTGTTCCCGGGCGAGGACTCACCGGTGGTGCTCGAACCGATCGTGGCGGTGTTGGTGAAGCTGGTGCCTCCCGCCGGCACGACTGCGGGCGCGGTCGCGTTGACCGTGATGTTGTCGGTCGCGCCCACCGGCATGCTCGTGCGCGTACAGGTGACGGTCGATCCGGCCACCGCGCACGACCAGTTGGTGCCGCTTGCGCTGATCCCGGTGAATCCCGCCGGCAACGTATCGCTGACGGTGACGTCGGCGGCAGTCTGCGGCCCGGCGTTGCGCGGCTGCAGGGTGAAGCTCATCGCCTGACCGGAGGCGAGCGGGTTGGCCGAGACCGACTTGGTCATGCGCAGATCGGTGCCCGGCGTGACCGTCACATCCGCGGTCGCGGTGTTGTTGAGCGTCAAGCCGTCCGGGGTGGCCGCCGATATCGAAACGGCGTTGGTGATGGTGCCGCTGGTGGAAGTCAGCACCTGCGCGGTGAGCTGGATCGTCTCGTTGATGCCGGCCGCCAATGCGGCCGAGCGCGTGCAGGTCACTACCTGCGGGCTGCCGCTCGCGGTGCACGACCAACCTGCCGGCGACACGTTGTTCCACGTGACGTTCGGCGGCAGCGTGTCCTGGATCTGCACGCTGGTCGCGCTATCGGGTCCGAGGTTGCTGACGTTGAGGTTGTAGGTGACGTTCTGTCCGGCGATCACCGTCGGCGCCGTCGGCGCCTTGGTCACCGCCAGATCGGCACCTGCGGTGATCGTGGTGGTCTCGCTCTGCGAATCGTTGCCCGGGTTCGAATCAGACGTGCTCGTCGTAACCGTGGTGGTGCTGTTCAGCGCGCTGCCGCCGCCGGCCGTGACGCGTAGCGTGATCGTGTAGTTGACTGTTGCCGCCGCGCCGACGGTGCCCAGATTGCAAACGACATTGGGCGCGACCAGTGAGCAGCCGCCGTTGGAGGCCGATACGAACGTTGCGCCGACGGGCACCACTGTCGTCGCTACGACGTTTGCCGCCGGATCCGCGCCGTTGTTGTCGATCTGGATGACGTACTGGAAGGTGGTCGTCGCGGCGACCGGGTCGGCGCTATCGTCGAACGTGGTGACGAGCAGCTCCGCCGCGGCGAGCGCTATGGCCGGCGCCGACAGCAGCGCTGCAAATGCCAGGCGAGCTGTGAACGCTAACGAACCTACCGAATCCGCAATAGCGCGAACGAGGCGTACTCGGGGCGACGATTGAGGCTGGGACGCGTGAGCGATGGATCCAATCGACGCGGTGCGAGCGTCGACGTTACGACTGCGGGAGGCCAACACAATATTCGAGTTGTTTTTGTGAGGGCCGCGACGTTATCGCGCAATCGAATCAGATTCGCGATCGATCTACCACGCTGTGTGGACGATCACGCGCGCACTCGCCGCTCATGCAGCGAAGTGAGGAGGAGTGCAGACCGAGGTGCAGTGGCGTGCGGTTCAACCACTGTCAGCGTTTGTGTTGAACGCGTGCCGACTAACCAATTGCTCCAGGACACGGAGCGCGCGAAGCGCAATCGCTACGGCACCAGCGCCTTGAGCTTCTCCGTTCGCTCGTGCTTGGAGAGCGCGGCCAACTCCTTCACCGCGCGATAGAACGCCGGCAACTCGCCGTTGTGCTGCGCGAGCAGCGCGTGGAACGCCGGCACCAGATCGCCGTAGGTGGCGATCGAGGCCAGATGCGCGTTGTTAAGCTCGCGCGCGAACCAACGGTCGTAGCCGGTGGCCCCGCCCCAGCGTTCGTGCTTGAGCCGTTCGTACTCGGCACGCAGCTCGGCGAACAGGCGTTTCTTTTCGGCGCGCTTGGTCGATACGTCGCGCTCCCCTGCATAGGCTTCGGCCAGCAGCTGCTGATACTTCAGCACCAGCGCGACGAACTCCTTGCGGCGCCGGCGTGAATCGTCGAAGGCTTTCTGCTCCATGGCCTTGCCTTGCCGCGCCAGCCAGCGACGCACGCCTTCTTCTTCGACGGCGACCGCGAACGACTCGTTGAAGATCGAATCGTCGCGGGTGTAGACGAGCTGATGCGACAGCTCGTGGAAGATGATGCGCGCCAACTCCGCTTCCGGGAACTTGACGAAGGTGTTGAGCACCGGATCATCGAACCAGCCGATGGTCGAGTAAGCCGCCACGCCGTAGTCGAGCACGTCCAGG
>CADECO010000058.1:15869-21684 GCA_902825905.1 uncultured beta proteobacterium | reverse complement strand
AAGCGCTCGCCGAGCATGAGTGCGGTCATCATCGACGCGCGCCCCGGCCCGATGACCGGAATGTCGAGCAGCGAGCGCAACGCGGCCACGCCTGAATCGCTCATCGTGTCGATGCATACGGCGTCGTAGCCTTGCGCCTGCGCGTCCTTGCCGGCATCGACGATCGACAGCTCGGCGAGCGCCGCGTCGTGTTCGCTGGTGTAGTTGGACGGCGCAGCCCGCACCGGGCGGAAATCGAACTCGATGCCCGGTCCGAGCTTCACCGCCTTCATCTGCGAGGCGCGGCCGAGACGGTTCTCTTCGCTCATCGGAAACGGCACGATCACCAGCACGCGCGCCATGCGCTCTGCTCCTGTCACTGCGGGACGGTTCGATGATGCCGCAATTGCCTGGCGCTGACCATCGCGGTTGCGGCTTGTCACTGCGCAGGGGACATGGCAGGCTGCCACCCTTCGATCGACGGATCAATCAACGGGTCAATCAGGCGATGAGCACCGCGCGCACGATGTTCGACAAGATCTGGGACCGCCACGTGATCACGCGCCGCGGCGAGCAATGCCTGCTGTACGTCGATCGGCATCTCGTGCACGACGGTTCGTTCCACGCGTTCAGCTATCTGGGCGAGCGTGGACTGAAACTGCGTCGGCCGCAGCAGACGTTCGCCACGCCCGATCACTACGTGCCCACCACCAGCCGGCGTGCCGAGGATGCCGCCACCGAGGAGATCGGACGCATGATCGGCACGCTGGCACGCAACGTCGCCGTGCACGGTCCGGTGAGCTTCGCGCTCGATGACGAGCGTCAGGGCATCGTGCACGTGGTCGGCCCCGAACAAGGCATCACGCTGCCCGGCATCATCCTGGTGTGCGGCGACAGCCACACCTCCACGCACGGCGCGCTCGGCGCGTACTCGTTCGGCATCGGCCAGTCGGAGAATTTCCACGTGCTCGCCACGCAGACGATCTGGCAGACGCGGCCGCGCACGATGCGCATCACCATCGACGGCAAGCGGGCTCCGGGCGTGACCGCGAAGGACGTGATCCTGGCGATCATCGCGCGCATCGGCGCCGGTGGCGCGGTGGGCCACGTGATCGAGTACGCGGGTGAGGTGTTCCGTGCGATGTCGATCGAGGAACGACTCACCGTGTGCAACATGTCGATCGAAGCCGGCGCGCGCGCCGGAATGATCGCCCCCGACGACACCACTTTTCAGTACGTCGCAGGCCGGCCCTTCGCTCCGCATGGCGCACAGTGGGATCAAGCGTTGCGCGACTGGAAAGCCCTGCCGACCGACGCGAGCGCGAAATTCGATCGTGAAGTTTCGCTCGACGGCAACGCTCTCGCCCCGATGGTCACGTGGGGCACCAGCCCCGAGGACGCGCTACCGGTCAACGGGCGCACTCCCGACCCGGCGCAGGCCGCCGATGCAACGGCGCGCGACAAGATCGTGAACGCGCTCGGCTACATGGGCCTCGCGCCGAACACCGCGATGACCGCGATTCCGATCCAGCGCGTATTCATCGGCTCGTGCACCAACAGCCGCATCGAAGATCTGCGCGCGGCTGCGTCGATCGCGAAGGGCCGCAAAGCGCGAGTGCCGACGATCGTCGTGCCCGGTTCCGGTCTGGTACGCAAACAAGCCGAAGCCGAAGGACTGCACCGCGTGTTTCTGGAGGCCGGATTCGAGTGGCGCCATGCCGGCTGCTCGATGTGCGCGGCGATGAATGGCGACATCGGCGATGCCGGTGAGCATGTCGCCTCGACGTCCAATCGCAACTTCGCCGGTCGCCAGGGCAAAGGCGTGCGGACGCATCTGATGAGTCCGGCCATGGCCGCCGCGGCCGCGGTGAATGGCCGCATCACCGACGTGCGCACGCTCGGCTGAACCCCGACCCTTCGCCCTTCACCAATCACCTTCAGCACCAACGGCGCCCCTATGCAACCGTTCACCACGCTCACCGCGATCGCCGCGCCCTACGATCCGATCAACGTCGACACCGACCAGATCATCCCGGCGCGATTCCTCAAGTACCCGCGCAGCGGCGGCTACGGCCAGTTCCTGTTCCATGACGTGCGCCGCACCGACGACGGTAACCAACGCGACGACTTCGTACTGAATCGGCCGCATTTTCGCGACGCGAAGATTCTCGTCGCGAACACGAACTTTGCCTGCGGATCGTCACGTGAGGGCGCGGTGTACGCGCTGTCCGACGTCGGTATTCGCAGCGTCATCGCACCGAGTTTCGGCGACATCTTCTACAACAACTGCCAGAAGAACGGCCTGGTGCCGGTACGCCTGGACGCCAAGGTGTGCGATCACCTGCGCGCGATGCTCGCCGCGAAACCAGGCACCGAGCTCACCGTCGATCTCCACCAGCAGGTCGTGATCGAACCTGACCGCACCACGCACGCATTTACGCTCGACGCGTTCGGACGCGAGATGATCCTCAAGGGCGTCGATGAGTTAGGCCTGAGTCAATCGTTGATCGGTGAGATCGAAACGTTCGAACGCGCGTATCAGACCCAGGCGCCCTGGGTGGTGCAGCCGCCCAGGACAATCTGACGATCCCCTGCCTTCCGGCGGATCGGAGCCCTGAGCCGCGCCAGTGATACGACGTGGCGCCGCCGCCACAAATTTCGCAGCCGGCATACGTCGGGAAAATCGCGTCGGGTACTAAGTCACGCCCTCGGATTGTTCGCGCAATACTCCTGAAACAATCCACGCAAGAATCGGCGCCCCAAGTCGAACTACGCGCCGCTCCCGGCGGGGATGAAAACCCATGAAGAACACGCTCTTGGCTGCGACCGCTCTAGCAGCCTCCGCGGTTTCGCCGACAACCTTCGCTCAAGCCCAGTCGGTTCACACGCTGACGGGCAACGCCAGCGTCGTCAGCGACTACCGATTCCGCGGCATCTCTCAGACTTTCCGCGGCCCGGCGTTTCAGGGCGGCTTCGACTACGCCCACGCCAGCGGCTTCTACATGGGCAACTGGAATTCGAACGTCAGCGGCATCAGCTATCCGAACGGCGCCGGCATCGAGATGGATTTCTACGGCGGCTACAAGAAGTCGTTCGGTGATCTGGGCCTCGACGTCGGATACATGTACTACTTCTATCCGAGTGCGCGCGCCGTCAGCTCGACGCTGGGCAATCGCAAGTTCGACAATCAGGAGGTCTACTTCGGCCTGAGCTGGAAGTGGATCACCGCCAAGGTCAATTACGCGACCAGCAACTACTTCGGACTCGACGGGGTGATGGCGCAGAGCTTCTACGCGCATCGCGATACCGCTGCCGCGCTGCCCAATCGCGGGCGTTCGCGCGGCACGCTGTATTACGACCTGTCGTTCAACTACGAGGTCGTGCCGAAGCTCACCTTGAACGCCCATGTCGGCCGCACCGATGTCAAGAACTACGGCGAGCTCGACTACACCGACTACAAACTCGGCGCTACGTACGACCTCAACGGTTGGCTGCTCGGCGCGGCATGGGTGAGCACCAACGCGAACAAGAGCTGGTACTACGCACGCGATGCCGCCGGCAAGACCAAGCAGACCGGTACCAGCGGCGCGGTGCTCTCGATCGGCAAGACGTTCTGAGGACTATCTGAACAAGGGGACTCGCCCCCTGGTAATTCCCTGAAAAGTATGATCCCTCCGCATTCCCGCGACAGGTTATGCGGAGGTTCCTTAAGAGACAACTCGCGTCGCTGCTGGTTTGACACGTCGACAGATCGCTCGCGGCACATTGCGGGCGCTCTGCTGCTGAGCAAGTTCGTGGCCTAGTTCGCCGGCTTCTGCGCCGGCCGCGCTGCACTGGCACACACATCGTTACCGTCGCCGGGCAATCGTTCGGCGAACAGCCACTGGAACGGCACGACGGCCACCGAGGCCAGCTGGCGGAACACGGTCTCGGCAACGTCCCACGGACTGAGCTGGATCTCGTAGGCGCTGAACGTGCCGCCTACGGCCACCGGAGTAGCCAGGCTGAAGAACTGCGGCTCCTTCGGCCGCGGCGCCAGGCGCAGACCGATCGACTCGGTGGTGAAATCCGCCCCGCCCTGCCCGATCACCCGCATGCGGCTCGTGTCCATCAACAACTGCTGTGCATCGAGCTTGCCCTGCTTCAGATCGAAGTGACCGATCGCGCAATTGATGCGCGAGGCAAGCGACTGATCGATCACCGGCGCCAGCGCCACCAACAGATTCACCGCCCACAGATCGAAGATGCCGGCTTGCATCCGCTGCGGCCAGAGACCGAAATCGATACGGCCGCTGCCTTGCCTGAGGATCTCGTTCAGATGCTCGGCGCGCCCGCTGATGTCGACGTCGAGCGAGAGCAGGCCGAACAGGTCCGACTCCGGCCGCAGCCGTCGCGCCCAGATTCCGTAATCGAATCGATCGACCTCCAGGCGCAGGCTCGCCGCCATGTCGCGCGGCCCTGGCTCGTAGACAAGCGCAAGCCGCGCTGATCCGCCGGCCACCGACACCTCCACCGGCGCGATCGAGGCACGACCGTTCTCGATCGTCGCCACCAGTCGGCCGTTGCCGAGCTGATCCTTGCCCGCGAGCACCTGCTTGATCGTGACGTTGACGCGGCCATCCTGACGTTGCACGACCTCGCGGCTTAGCACGCCTTCGACCCGGTCGCCCGCGCGCGCTGCCGCCTCGCGCGCATCGCTGATGCCGGCCGGCTTGGGCAACGCACCTTTGCTCTCGAGCACCGACCATTCGCGGATCGGGAAATCGTCGAGTTGAATGCGCTCGGCCGCCAGATCGATATCGATGCGCGGTTTGGCCCGCGTCGTATCGACCGTTCCGGTGCCGCTGAGCACGCTCTCACCGATGACGAAACTAAAGTCGCGCGCCGCATAACCGCGCTTGCTGCTTTGAAACCTGCCGACCGCCGTGTACGGTCCCCACGGCGGCAATGCAGTGCGCGCGATGCGACTCAACCGGTCCAGGCGTGTGCCCTGCAATGCCATCGACAACTCGATGTCCTGCTCGCTCGCGGGCAACGCCATCGAGCCGGCGAGGTTCAGGCGCGCATCGGCAAGCTCGGCGACCAGCGATACCGGCACGCGCGCGCCGGGCGCCACCAACTCGCGCATCGGTGCCGACTCGACCTGCACGCTAATAGGCGCGTCTTCGATCGAGCCATTGAGTGTGAGTTTGACCGGTGCCCCTTCATCGGCCCGCAGCTCCGCCTCGCGCAACGCGATCTGCAACATCCCCTTGGTATTGGCATCACGGATGGCGATGCGCCCTGCCTCGATCTTGCCCACCACCGCCGAGCGACGCAGCATGTCACCCAACCGGCTGGCGCGCGCTACCACGTGAAGCTGCAGCAGCTTTGCCTGCGCCTCGATCCCGCGCGTGATGTCCAGCCGCTGCAACAGCCGTCCGATGTCGGTGTTCTCGCCGGCCAACCACATCTCGGCCTTCGGCTCGGCACTACGCAGATCGAGCGCCAGCGCGCCATCGAAGCGCGCCTCGGCAATGCGCCCGCGAAAGATCGACGGCTGCATCTCGCCATCGCGAATGCGCGCATCGAACGCCACGTCGGTGACCGGCAGACGCAATCCGTCGATGCGTTTGATCACCACTTCGATCTCCGAGTCGGTGAGATCGACGCCCGCCGGCAGGATCGGGATCTCGATCACCGGCCGATTGACCGATGCGGATCCGGTGGGGACGATCGACTGGATTTCCTCGGCATCGATGCGATCGAAGGCCAGGCGGCCCTTCACGAATGGCCGCCCGTTGACGCGTTGCACTTCGATATCGCCATTGAGGCTCGTGCGCCCCAGTTGCACCGC
>CADECO010000058.1:5492-15769 GCA_902825905.1 uncultured beta proteobacterium | reverse complement strand
CGCAACTCGAACGCGTCCAGACGCAGATCGACCGGCCGGCCGCCTTCGACATTGCCATAGGTGAGCTTCGCACCCTCGATGCTGGCGCGCAGATCGAGTGAGCGCACCAGATCGCGCACGCGCTCGCCTCTTGCGGCCATGCGCACTTCCAGACGATCGACCGCGCCCTGTACACCACGCGCATTCAGCACCAACTGGGCCAGCCCCCCGAGCTGGCTCGAACGGGCACCCAGCTGGACGACGACTTCGGGAATCGACTTGCCGCCGTCGGCACTGAGCTTGCCACTGAACGGAACGTCGGCGATGGTCCAGCTCAACGGTGCCTGCAGGATGCCGTTGTCGATGCGCACCTGCAGCTTCGCGTCACGAACCTCACCCGGCAGGCTGAGCCAACGCTCCACGGCCAGATCGAGCTCGGCGTCGATCCGCCGCAGGCCGCGGAGATCGAGCGCAACCTGCTCCAACTCGCGGTAGACATCGGCCAGGCTCTGCGCCGGCCGCGCGGCGGCATCGGGCGCATCGAGCAGGAACGGGCGCATATCCAATGCCGGCAGCACCAGCGATCCGCTCAGACGCGGTCGTGGTCCGCTCGTATCGAAGGTTAGATCTCCGGCGAGCGTGGTAGCGCCCACCGTCCCGCGAAGTGCTTCGAGCGCCACGCGGCCCTGGCTCGCGCGAATCGTCCCGGCCAGCGCGGTCGCCCCCACCTTCGGCAGCTTGATGTTGAGCAGGCGCTCGACCTCGGCCAGATCGCCCGTCCCGGCACCGAACTGCAGCGCCAACGAACGACCGGCGCTCGACTCGGCGCTGAGCGTACCGTTCGCCTGCACCACCGTCCCAAGAAAGGTCAGCACCCCCTCGAACGCCCAGGGATCCGTCGAACTCGCCAGACCGGCAAGCGGCGCACCGCTCGTCTTCAGCTCATAAGGGAAGCGTTGATCGACGGTGCCGCGCACATTGACTGCAATCGGCGAGCGCACCGGCGCCTGCGCTTCCAAGCGCTCGATCGCGAATTCGTGACGAACATCGCCCGTGGCCAGACTCACGCGCAGCCGTTCGATCGTGAGTTGGTCCAGTCCGATCTGTTCGAGGGGATGTTCCGTGCCGACGCCCGCCGGCTCGCTGCCCGCCGGGTCTCTGGCGGCGGCAGGCGCGAATAGCCAATTGACGCGGCCGTCAGCGAGCCTTTCCAGATCGATGCGCACATCAGCCGCGCGCAGCGCGTTGATGACCAAGCGCTGGCGAACGAACGGCAGCAACTCGGCGTCGACCACGAACTCGCCGAAGGAGGCGAAATCGGGCTGCGAAAACCCTGCGGGGTTAGCGATGCGCAAGTCGGTGATGTGCACGCCGGGCCGCAGTGAGACCCGCAGCAGCGATCGTCCGTCGACGCGCAGCGCGCGACCGAATGCCTGGCTCAGCTTCTCGCCAATCGTCGCATTCCAGCGCGACACGTCGAAAGTCGGGCCGACGAGCAGCGCACCAGCGGCGATCAGGGCGAGCACGCCCAGCGCGAAGGCGAACGCCCGCACGAGGCGTAGAAGAATCCGGGAGAGAGCTGGCAAGACTATCGGCGAGCTGCGGTTGTCGCGCGATAGTAGTCCGGGCCGGCGAATTTGGTGTGGCGAGGTGTAGCGGGATGTTGCGAGGGTGTACGTGGCGCCCTGAGGATGGCATCGTGCCGCTCGGATCGCGCTCGCCGAAGCCTCGCGATCAGAACCGCATTCCCAGCGAGAAACGCATCATGTCGTTGCCGCTGAAATTGACGCGGGGATCCCAGGTGAGCCGAGCGAAATAGCGGTCGTAGTCGAGCGTGACGCCGACCCCGGTGGCGCGCACCACCTGCGCTTCATCGCCGTCGTAGTTCCACCCGGAGCGCCGGAACACATCGACCGTGATCCGCGTGCGTGACGATGGGCGGGTTCGCACGCTCAGATGCGTGACGCGATTGCCCGGCTGGGCACGATCATCGCGGACCTGGAACAGCTGCACCGTGGTCTGCTCGCTCAATCGCCAGCCCAGTCCGAAGCGAACGGCATCGTTCGGATCGAAATCGAGGTTGTAGTACTCCTTCAGGTTGGTGCGGCCGATCCCGACGATTCCGAATACCGGTCGCCCCCACTCCATCGTCACGCTGCCGCCGAAGAATCCGCGCGTCGCGTACTGCCCGCCTGCGACGATCCGCCCGTTCGGTATCTCGATCTCGCGCTCGTAGCCGGCACGCGTCTGCTGGAACTCCGAGCCGCGCTGGTAGTGACCCACCCAGAACGTGTGCGGGCCCTTGTTGCCGCGCAGATTGACGTCGAACGCCGAGCGCTGGTCGGTCACGCGGAAGACCGTCGGTGTCAGCTTGTAGGCAATCGCAGCTTCGTCCTTCTCGCGCGCCAGCGCCTGCGCCGACGCGGCATCTCCGTCCGGCCCGGTCTGTGCGGCGACGGCCGCGCTCAGTGCAAACGAAATCGCCATCGCGATGGCTCTGTGCATCGGCAGCCCTCCCCCGACTTGTTTGCACTTACCATAGCGCAAGTCGCCCCATCCGCGTTCTCGGTGTGGCGCTACCCACGATCTACGCAGTCATCCAAGCAGTCATCTACGCAACCATCCACCAGCCAGTGCATCTGGCGCGCGATACGGGAGTCGGCATGGAACTCGGATTGAAAGACAAGGTGGCCATCGTCACCGGCGGCACGCAAGGAATCGGCAAGGCGGCAGTCATCGCGCTCGCTCGCGAGGGGGCGAAAGTGGCGATCGTCGCACGCGACAAAGACAGGCTCGATCAGACCGCCCGCACGGTCGGCGCTGCCGGCGGCGAAGCACTGCCCGTCTCCGCCGATGTGTCCAAGGTCGCCGATATCGAGCGCACCGTTGCCGAGGTGCTGCAGCGCTGGGGCCGCATCGACATCCTGGTCAACAACGCCGGGACGTCCGTGCGCGGCGATTTCGCAACCGTCGACGACGCCACCTGGCAGTTCGACTTCGATCTCAAATTATTTGCCGCGATCCGACTGAGCCGGCTCGCGATTCCGCACATGAAAAAACACGGCGGCGGACGCATCATCAACATCACCAACACCGGCGCCAAGCAACCGGGCGCGAGTTCGATGCCCACCACGGTGACCCGCGCAGCCGGCCTCGCACTCACCAAGGCGCTGTCGAAGGAATTCGCGGCCGACAACATCCTGGTGAACACGATCTGCATCGGACGGATCAAAGCCGGTCAATGGGAAACGCGGGCCCGCAAACTCGGCGTTCCGCTCGAGAAGCTCTATACCGACATGTCGCACGACATCCCGATGAAGCGCATCGGCGAGGCCGAGGAGGTCGCCAACGTGATCACTTTCCTCGCCTCGTCCGCGGCGAGCTACGTGACCGGAACCAGCATCAATCTCGACGGCGGGATCTCAGGCGTGCTCTAGCGGCGGCACCGGCGCCGTCCAGGCCAACTTTGCCCGGTACGGTGCCGATTCGGCCTGCGGGCCGTGACGGTTTGCACGGCCGTCGGCGGCGGTGACTGCCACCATTCCGGCCGCCCCCGACCCCCCATCGACGAACCGATGCATCGCCCCTTTGTGCGCCGCTGCTTCGCGCTGGCGATCCTGATTGCGACACCGGCATGGTCCGCTGATCTGCTGGTCACGCTCACCAACAAGCGTGCCGCAGCCCTGCCCGATGCGGTGATCGTCCTCGAAGATCCGAAAGGCCTGACTCCCCTGAGCCCGCGCCCGACTGCGGAGATCAGGCAGATCTGGCGCCAGTTCGATCCGTTCGTCACGGTGGTCGCCACCGGCACCGCGATCGAGTTTCCGAACTACGACTACATCCTGCATCACGTCTATTCGAACTCGGCCACCAAGCGATTCGAGATCAAGCAGTTCAAGGGTCCGTCGCCCACGCCGATCGTGTTCGACAAACCCGGCGTGGTCACGCTCGGGTGCAACATGCACGAATGGATGGTGGCACACGTGCTCGTCGCAGACAGTCCGTGGTTCGCAAAGGCTGACGATGACGGCGTCGCACACGTGAAGCAGGTGCCTCCCGGAACCTACCGTGCACAAGCTTGGTACCCTGGCATGCGCGCGCCACTCGCCGTCGGCAGCGTCGTCATCGGCCAGGTTGAAACCAGCCAAGCCTCGTTCACCTTGGATGTGTCGCCGCGACCGCGCCCCAAGGCACCGCCGCACGATCCGATGCGCTATTGATCGCCGGGGGCTCTCACGCTTCTGTAGCGCCACGCCTCCTAGAGTCCCGATGCAAAGACCAGTGCTTCAACGGTGCGGATTTACCCCGCGGGGCACACTCTTCACACCAATCGGGCTCGTCGCACTGGTTGCACTGGTCGCGCTACCAATGCGGGCAGCAAGCGCCCAGACCGGGCCGAACGGCACAGACGAGCCCTCGATCGAATCCGACGCCACCTGGCCGCCGCCGGGGCGATTGATGCTGCAGTTTCGGCCGCGATTCACCTACATCGAGCAATCGAACAAGGCCGAGAGAGCCGAGGCGATCAACGCCCGGACCCTGCTCGGATACCGATTGGCGCCGACGGGAGACTTCGGACTCACCGCGCAGCTCGTCAATGTGAGCTGGCTCGAGCCCAAGCGGGCGACCAATCAGCCGGGGGACCGGACGTCGCGTTATCCGCTTGTCGGCGATCCGGATATCACCGACATCAACGCGCTCCATCTGGACTACACGGGCCTGTCCGACACGCGTGTGCGCTTGGGGCGCCAGGCCATCGCGTTGGACAACGAACGGTTCGTCGGCACCGCCGATGCACGCCAGCTGCCGATGATGTTCGATGCGCTCACCGTCCGAAACGCGAGCCTGCCCGATCTCGACGTATTCGTCGGGCAGGTGTGGGCGGTTCGAACGTTCTTCGGCGATCGATACGGGTCGAACACCCAGCTGCTCAACGCCCGCTGGCAGCACGAGCGCGGACCAGCGCTTAGCGCCTACGCGTACCTTCAGGATCAGCCGCAGATCCAGACGCAAAGCAGTTTCGCCGACAACTCCAACAAGATTCTCGGGATGCGAATCGAAGGCACCCTCACCGGTGTGGGTCCGGCCAACTGGTACTACACGGCGGAAGGCGCGCAGCAGCGGCCGCATGCGAACGGCGATGCACGCATCCGCGCGAACTATCATCGATTCGGCTTCGGTCCGTCGTACGGCGGCTATGCCTTGCAGGTCAACTACGAGCGGCTGGGCAGCAACCAAGGCCTCTACGGCATGCAGATGCCGCTATCGTTCAACACGATTCAGGGCTGGGCGTACGAGTTCTTCAATACCCCGCGGGTCGGCCTGCGCGACCGCAATGTTGCGGCGTCGGCCGATTTCGGACCGCTCAACCTGCGAGTGAAGTTCCACCGCTTCAAGGCCGACTTCGGCGGGCTCGACTTCGGCCGCGAATGGGACGTAGCGATCACCTGGCGCATCACGCCGTCGCTCTTGGCACGCGTGGTCTATGCCGACTACCAACGCGCAAGCCCGGCATCCGCCCGCCCTGACGCGGTGCGCGCCTACGCGCAACTGCAGTACGACTACTGATCGCGGCGCAGCCCGCTACTGCTGCGCTTTCCACGCATCGAGAATCTCGGCGCCGGTTGCAGACCACACGCCCCGGTGTCCGGCGATATGCGCCAGCGCTTCCTCCAGCGCACCGATGCGATAGGGCTGACCGGTGATCCACGGATGCAGCGAGATCGCCATGATGCGCCCGCCCTGCGTGTCGGCTTCCTTGTAGAGCACGTCGAACTGATCGATGAGCTGATCGCGGAACTCGTTCTCGGCGTGACGGTTCTGCACCAGGATGGTGTAGTCGTCGATGTCGGTCGGATGCGGCATCGCATGCAGCATTCCGCCCTTCGCGTGCATCGCGAACGGCATGTCGTCGTTCACCCAATCGCAGACATACTCGATACCGGCCGTGGCGATCAGGTCGAGCGTGGCGTAGGACTCCGACTTGGCCGGTGACAGCCAGCCACGGATCTTCGCGCCGGTGGCCTTGCGCAACACCCCGAGCGTCGTGGCGACCAGCTTGCGCTCGTCGTCGGCGGATAGTCCTTCGTAGTGCAGATGATCCATGTCGACGCCGTTGGCCACGATCTCCCAACCCCAGTCGACGCAATCGCGCACCAGTGAAGGGTAGCGCGCCGCCACTGCCGCATTCACCGCGACTGACACCTTGAAGTCGTGCCGCGCGAACGCCTTGGCGAGCCGATAGATGCCGACACGATTCCCGTAGTCGCGCAACGTGTAGTGCCGCAGGTCGGGATAGGCCGTGACCATGCCGCCCGGTGCCTTGAACGGCTTGCCCTTCATGTCGAGCGGAAACCACTCGAGCGCCGGACAGATCCACAACGCTACCTTGGCGTCATTGGGCCAGCGCACCGGCTTGCGCCGCGGCAGCATCGACCAGTCGTAGCGGTCGTGATCCATGCCATAGCGGCGCAGCGGGTACTTCAAATACTCCGCCGGGATGACGGGCGTGCTCATAGCGGTGCCTCCCCTACCTGAACCGATGCGCCCGCGAACTCGTCGTGATGGTGATCGAGAAAGTGTCGCGCGATCTCACGCCCTGTCGCCAGCCACACCTTGTCGTGGCGGGTGATGTAGCGCAGCGCTTCCTCGAACGGCTTGATGCGGTACGGCAGGCCGATAAGATACGGATGCAGCGGGATGCACATTACCGTTCCCGACTCTTCTCCTTCCTCATAGAGCCGATCGAACTGCCGCTTGAGGATGTCGGTGTATGCGCTGGGCGCCATGTTGTAGACGTTGTAGACGATCGCGTCGTTCATCTCGAGCGAATACGGAATGCTCGCGAGCCGGCCCTTCTTCACCTTGACCGGACTGGGCTGGTCGTCGTGGAACAGATCGCAGGTGTAGGTGAGCCCCATCTCGGCGATGAGATCCATGGTGCGATCGGTGTAGGTGAGCGCCGGCGCGAGCCAGCCGTCGAGCTTCTGGCCCGAGTGCTTCTTGATTGTGTCGATCGAGTCCTGGATGACCTCGCGCTCCTGCTCTTCGGTCATGTTGAACAGGTAACGCGTGTTGTAGGTGCCGTGCGAGTACAGCTCCCAGTCGTGCTTGACGCAGGCCTCGATCACCTCCGGATGATGGTCGCAGACTGCCACGTTCAGCGACACGCTGCCGCGCATGCCGCAGTCGTTCATTACATCGAGCATCCGCCAGAATCCGGCGCGGTTGCCGTAGTCGCGATACGAGTAGTTCAGCACGTCGGGGTGCGGGCGCGTCCACGATCCGCGGGTGGGGTTCTTGGGCGGCTCGAGCTCATAGAACTCGATGTTCGGCGCCACCCAGAACGCCACGCGTGCGCCGTTGGGCCAGCGGATCGCCGGTCGCTTGTTGTAAGGCAGATAGTCGTAGAGGCCAGGGTCGCGCTTCATCATGAATACCGGATTGAACTTTGCGGAAATCGGCGGAATCTTCGGAATCTGCGGTGTGCCTTGCGCCGTTAGCCCTTGGCCTCGTACCGCTTCATGAATTCGATCACCTCGGCCACCGCGACGACGTCGCCGTACTTGAGCGAGATATCGTACAGGTTGGCGAAATGCGGACTCTCGTGCTTGTCGGCTACGCACTCCTCCGGAACGATCGTCCGGAAGCTGCGCTGCAGGCTGTCGACCGCGGTGGCGCGAACGCAGCCCGAGGTCGATCCGCCGGTGATCACGCAGGTATCGACGCCGTGGAACTGGAACAGCGAACCGAGGTTGGTCTCGAAGAACGCCGAGGCCATGCGCTTGTTGATGATGATGTCGCGCTTGCGGTCGATGCTCAGCCGATCATCGAATTCCGATCGGCGCGAGCCGACCTTGATGTTCTGCAGCGAGTCAGGCGTGTTGGTGCGTGTGCCCCACACGCCGCAGTCCTCGCCCGAGTCCATGTAGGCAACGTAGGTCCACACCACCGGACAGCCCTTGGCGCGGAACAACTCGGCGAGCTGATTGACGTACTCGCACTGCTTCGGATTGGTCTCGTAGGCGGTAACGAACTCGCCCACGTTGGTGTAGGCCTTCTGCATGTCGACGTTGATCAGCGCCGGCTTGCGGCCGAAGCCGAAACGCTTGCGCGTCGGATTGGCCTTGATCTCCTCGAACAGCTGCCGCGCACTCTTGTTGGACATTTCCATGCTGCATCTCCCTGATGGAATCGGAACGATCTGCGCTAATCTGCGCGATCTGCCGGCGAAAACATGAGATGGGGGAATGATATGGCGCGCGTGATCCGTTTGCACCAGCACGGTGGGCCTGAAGTGCTGAAGATCGAGACCGTCGATGACACGCCGCCGCGAGCGGGCGAGATCCGCATCAGGCAGACGGCCATCGGCGTCAATTTCACCGACGTGCACGGCCGTCGCGGCGACTACCCCGACCTCGTCGCGGCCAAGAAGCCCGTGGGCATCGGCATGGAAGCCGTCGGCGTCGTCGAAGCGCTGGGCGATGGTGTCACCCGCTTTGGGGTCGGCGACCGGGTCGCGTACGCATCGCGTCCGCTGGGCGCCTACTGCGACGCGCGCAACTTTCCGGCGAACCTCTGCGCGCGGGTTCCGGCCGGACTGCCTGACGACATCGTCGCGGCGTCGTTTCTCAAGGGGATGACGGTGGAGTACCTGATCCGGCGCGTGTATCCGGTGCAATCGGGGGACACGGTGGTGTTTCACGCCGCGGCCGGAGGAGTCGGTTCGATCGCCGGACAATGGCTGAAGGCGCTGGGCGCACAAGCCGTCGGCATCGTCGGATCGGCCGAGAAGGTCGACCTGGCCAAGTCAAACGGCTACGCGCACGTGTTCGTCAACGGCCGTGACGACTGGCCGGCGAAAGTGCGCGAGCTGACCGGCGGCAGAGGTGCGCCGGCGGTGTTCGATTCGGTCGGTCAGGCGACCTGGGACGGATCGATCGCGTGCCTGGCACCGCGCGGCGTCATGGCCTGCTTCGGCAACTCATCCGGATTGGTGCCGCCGATCTCGATCAACGCGCTGCGCGACGGCGGCAGCCTGTGGGTGACCTGGACGCGCCTGAACGAGTACACCGCCACTGTGGCCGAACTCGATGCGTGCGCCGCGGCGTTCTTCGATGTAGTAAAGCGCGAGCTGGTCAAGCCACGCATTCACCGGGCGCTGCCGCTTGCCAACGCGGCCGAAGCGCATCGCCTGTTGGAAAGCCGTACCACCACCGGCTCCCTGGTGCTCGTGCCCTGACCGCGCGCGCAACGCTTCAAGCGCTGGCGCGCGCCGCTCGCCCGGTTACTTGACGTCCTGAATCTGCTTGAATCCACCAGCACCGAACACCGAGTTGGCCAGCCGCTCGGCGTTCGGGTTGAGGATCTTGGCGGCCTCGTTGGCATCGAGCGCGATCAACGAGTCCTTGCCGTGGATCTCCTGCCATTTCTTGCGATCGTCCTCGAGCCGTTGCTTGACCGGCGGATACCAGATCTTCGGCTCCAGCTCGACCATCAGGTCTTCCATCAGCTTCTTGTGCTCGGGCTTGAGGCGGTTCCACACCCGCTGCGCGATGACGACCTTGTCGAACCCCAAGCCGAATTCGTTGGTGATCCAGTACTTGCCGACCTCGTGGAACTTCGCCGTCACCAGCAGCGTATTCAGGTTCACCTGACCGTCGACGACGCCCTGCTGCAACGCCCCGTACGCCTCGCCATAGGGCATCGGCACTGCGTTGGCACCGAGGGCCTTCACGCTTTCGACGATGCCCTCGAGCGGACCGACGCGCACCTTCTTGTTCTTCAGATCGCCCCACGAGGCGACCTTGTCGCGCATGTGCAGGCCGAACGACCCGGCGCGCCCTAGACCGAGCAGATGCACCTTGTACTTGCCTTCCAGGGCCGTGCGCAGTCTGGGCAGCAGCGGCCCGTTGACGACGCGCGCGGCGTGGTCGAAGTCGCGGAACAGGTTTGCGGTGTAGAACAGGTCGAACTCGCGCATGCCGGTGTACGCCCCGTGCCAGCCGTCGAGCGTGCCAAGTGCAACACCATTCAGCAGCACCTGTTCGCTGCCGGTCAGCGTGCCCCAGAACGTCTCGGCGACGATCTCGCCATTGGTGCGCTTCTTCACCTCGTCCCAGAACTGCGTCATGACGATGTTGGCCTGGTACTGCGCGTTACTCGCGTTGCCATAGCGCAGCTTGACCTGTGCGCGAGCCGGCTTCGACAGCCCGACCTGCGACACGATCGCCGCCGCACCGATGCTCTTTACGATTTGTCTGCGTTTGTGGTTCGCTTGCATGCGATCCTCCTCTATC
>CADECO010000058.1:536-5392 GCA_902825905.1 uncultured beta proteobacterium | reverse complement strand
AGCTGCGGAATATACAGCGTGAGCGCGGGTACATAGGTGATCAGCAGCAGCACCGCCACCAGCGCCCAGAAGTAGGGAAAGGCGGCTCGGAATATTCGCATCACGTCGACGCCGCTGATTGCCGACATCACGAACAGATTCAACCCGATCGGCGGCGTGATCATGCCGATCATGAGATTGAGCACCATCACCAAGGCGAACTGCACCTCGCTCACACCCATCTTGGCCAGCAGCGGGAACAGGATCGGCGCCAGGATGAACATCACCGGCACGATCTCCATGAACATGCCCAGGATCAGCATCAGCACGTTCACCAGGAACAGCACGACGTAGACATTGGTGGAGAAGCCAAGCAGCCCTGCGGTGAGGTACTCGCCCAGCCGCTCCTGCACCGCCAGCCACGAGAAGATCTGTGAAGTGGCCACCGTCAGCATCACCACCGCCGAGGCGATCGCCGTCTTGCCGGCACACTCGACGATGGCCGCCCAGGTGGTGTTCCGATAGACGAGCACACCGAGAACCAGCGTGTAGAGCACCGCGATCGCCGCCGCTTCGGTTGCGGTCGCGATGCCGCCGACGATGCTGCCGACGATGATCACCGGCGCAAGGATCGGCAGTGCACCGTCCCAGGTCGCGCTCAACCGCTCACCGGCATTCGCGCGCGGCTCACGCGGGTAGCCCTTGGCGCGACAGATCCACCAGGTCACCACGAACATGAAGATGAACATGAGCGTGCCCGGAATGATGCCGGCGAGGAACAGCTGACCAACCGACAAATTCATGATCGAGGCGATCAGCAGCAGCGGGATCGACGGCGGAATGATCGGCCCCACCGTCGCCGCTGCGGCAATCACGCCGCTGGAGAATTCCGGCGGGAACCGGCGTTTGCTCATCTCGGGCACGAGCACCGTGCCGGTCGCGGCGGCATCGGCCAGCGCCGAGCCGGAGATTCCCGACATCAGGAAGTTCGTGACGACCCCCACGTTCGCCAGACCGCCGTGCAGGTGTCCGACGAGCGCGCTCGCGAAGCGCACCAGGCGCTGCGTCACGCCCGACACGTTCATCAGCTCGCCGGCGAAGATGAACAGGGGAATCGCCACCAGCACGAACGCATCGAGGCCGACGACCATCTGCTGCGAGAACAGTACGAACTCGGTCGGATTCGGCGTGAACTGCGACATCGCGATGTACACGAAGCAGGCGAAGCCGATCGCCCAGGCGATCTCCATGCCGAGCAGGCTGAAGAGCAGCAGAATGACCAGCAAGCTGATCAGCAGCATCGAAGCTAGCCCCCCGACTTGGCGCGAAATACTTCGAACGACTGCATCACCTGCCGCAGCTGGTAGAGCGCCATCAGCACGCAGCCCACGGTGAGCGGCCAATGCCGCACCGAGTCGGGCCACCCGGTCGCGAGCATCTTGGTCTGCGCGGTCAGCTCGAGCACCGGCTGGTTGTGCCACACCAGATAACCGAGCATCACGAAGATCGCCGCGTGCATGAACAGCTCGAGCCCCAGACGTACCCCCCGGGGAAATCGCTGGATGAAAACCATCACTCGCAGGCTGTGGCCGCGGCTCACCGCCACGGCAATGGCAATGTAAGAGACCCACAGGAAGATGATGCGCGGCACCTCCTCGGCCCAGATCGGCGTCGCGTTGAACACGTAACGCATGAAAACGGTGTAGATGATCACGCCGGCGAGCGCGATGATCAGCAGCGCGGAGATGTGGTAGATGAGCTGCTCCAGTGCGCGATCGACGCGACGGAACAGCGACTCGGACGCGTGCGCCGGTGTCGCGGACACGATCCCCTCCTCTAATGGCAGTTGGTCTTGCGGCTGCGTCTTATACCATCACGCATCGAGCCACGATGCACCGCGGCTGGGACTCGGCGCGAACACCCCGGCAACCCGGCATGCGTGCTGGCAAGGCTCGGTAGTGTCAGCGGCCCCGCTTCTTGACTGGACGCTTCGCGGGTCGCTTCAAGGGACGTTTCGTCGCCCGCGTTGTCAGCCGCTTGGCCGGACGTTTCGCCTCTCTGGTGACACCGCCGCGCGATGCGTCCGCGGCACGCTTGGCACGCGCCGGCTTGGCATGCGGCTCACGTGTCGGATGCCGTGCGGCCCCCTTACGTGCCGACTTGGCGCGCGCTCCGCTCGTGCGTTCAAAAACTCGATGCGCGCCGATCGTCGCCGGCGTGAGGAAGGCGCGAATGGCCGCGACCACCGGATCAGGCTGCTCGACGGTCAGCGCATGCGCAGCGTCCGGCACGACTTGCAGCCGGGCGCGCTTGAACCCCTGCTCGTAGGCACGCGCGTGCGCCAGCGGCACCATGCGATCGAACTCGCCCCACAGCAACAGCACCTCGCCGGGGAATCGATGTAGCCGGTCGCGCAGATTGCGGTTGTAGAAGTACGGCGGCTTGAAGCCCACGCGCGACGCGTAGCGCATGACCTTGTAGCGGCTGATCTCGCGCTCGACGACAGAGCGGCCGTCCGGAAACAGCGCCCGGGCCACATCCGCATTGCCGTCGGTGAACAGCAGCGAGCGCAGTCCTTGATACTCGACGCCGTTCTGCGCCTGCACTTCCCAGAACAGATCGCCGATCGGCTCGCCTGGCACGAACAATCCGCTCGCCCCGGTGAGGACGAGACGATTGACCCGATCGGGATTGCGTACAGCCAGTTCGGCCGCAAGCCAGCCACCGAAACAATTGCCCACCACATCAGCCTTGGCCAGCCCCAACGCGTCGAGCACCTCAAGCAGGTGGAATTCGACGTCGTCGATGCTGTCGATGGCCTCGTTCTCGTCGGACCCGGCGCAGCCCGGATGGGCGGGCGCGATCAACCGAAACGTTCGCGCCAGCTCCTCGTGCATCGGCAGCCACTCGACGCTCGCGCCGTGCACGTCGGCGAAGCCGTGCAGATAGAGCAGCGGCGCACCCTGGCCCGCTTCGGCGATCGCGACCTTGCGCCCGCCCGTGAGTTCAATGATTCGCGTGTTCATGGCTGGTCTGCTTCGTTCGACTCTCGCGCCGCGCATCGCGTCGCTCACGCCGCGACCGCCGGCGCCGTCATGGCTTCATTCATGTCCGGATACTCGCGCGAGAACAGCTCGACCGAGTCGCGGCGCAGATACGGTGCCACCTCCGTGGCGAACAGCCGCATGCTCTTGCGCGCCAGCTCGGGTTTCATGTTGCCGAAGTGGAACTGGATCATCAGATTGCCCACGCCCGCCTGCTCGATCAGCTTCCAGAGCTTCTCGCGCACCGTCTTCGGGCTGCCGTAGGTGATCGAGCCCCATTGATCGAGTTCGTCCCAGTCGGCTACATCGCCCAGCATTTTGGCACCCGGGTCGGCGTTCTTCACGTACGCCTCCCACGATCGCACCGAGGTCGACGGCACACCCGGGCCGAACGTGAGCGTGCGACCTTCGCGGCGCAGATGCCCCTTCAGACAGAAGCGCAGCCAGTACCAGATGCTCTCGCGCGCTTCCGCCTTGGCCTGCTCGTCAGTCTCGGACACGTACACCGACAGCAGAATGCCCATGCGGAACGGATGAAAGCGCCCACCATACGATTTGATGATCCCCGCAAACCGCTGCGCGGCCTGTCGCGTTGCAGCGCCATGGGCACGCGATGACAGGAAATAATCGAAGCCGCGCTTGGCCACCTCTTCCATCGTCTCGATCGACAGCGCGCCGGGAATCCAGATCGGCGGATGCGGCAGCTGCCGCGGCTTGGGCCAGACGTTCACATAGCGCAGCGGATAGTGGCGACCCTCGTGGCGGAACGGTCCGTCTTCGGTCCACGCGCGCCGGATGAGATCGATGCCTTCCCAGTACGCGGTGCGCGCCTGCGGTTGAGGCACGTCGTAGTTGTACGCCTCCGGACCACCGCCGACCGCGAAGCCTGCAATGAGCCGGCCGTTGGTCATCGAATCGATCATTGCGTACTCTTCGGCGACCCGCAGCGGATTCATGAACAGCGGCAGCAGGCTGCCCAACACGCAGATCTTCGCCTTGCTGGTGCGCTGCGTGAGCGCCGCGGCGATGATGTTGGGCGAAGGCATGAGCCCGTAGATGTTCTGGTGGTGCTCGTTCAGCACCAGTCCATCGAACCCGAGCTCCTCGCCGTAGACGAGCTGGTCGATGTATTCCTGGAACAACCCCTGCGTCTTGTCGCGATCCCACAGCGTGTTCGGCACCGTGACCCAGCCCGACTCGTACTTCTCGTCGAAGTCGGGCGGCAGGTAGGGATAAGCCATGAAGTGCCAGCAGAACAACTGCACGGGGCGCATCGATCATTCTCCGGGCGAGGGACAGGCGGGCCAGACGCGGAAACAAACAGGAGCGGCTTCGATCGCAGGGAGCACGGCAGCCATTGTCCGCGGCGCGGCAAACCGTACTACTATAGTCTGGCACTGTCACGCCAACGGTCCCGTCACACCACAAAGCGACCATCGCGCGACGCCACACTTCACCCCTGGAGGAGACCGTCATGAATGTCCGCGCGCGCGTTGCCGCAGCGATCGCTGCCTCGCTCACTCTCGGCGCCTTCGCATTGCCTGCGGCAGCGCAGAGCAAGATCGATCTGGCGATCTTCCACCCCGAGCGAAACTTCTGGACCATGGCGATCAAATTCTGGATCGACGAGGTCGACAAGGCCACGCAAGGCCGCGTGAAGATCGTGCCGCACTATGCCGGCGCGCTGGTGAGCGTGAACGAGACGCTCAAGTCGGTCCGCGACGGCGCGGTGCCCGCAGGCAACGTTTCGATGGGCGCGGTGTCCGGGCAGATCCCATCGGTGGCGATTCTGGAAGCGATAGGCGGCATGCCTCACGATCCGGCGAAGTTCAT
>CADECO010000058.1:0-473 GCA_902825905.1 uncultured beta proteobacterium | reverse complement strand
GGCAGGCCGAGCAGATCCTGGCGCTGGGTGCGAGCGCCGTATCGATGGACCCTTCCGAGCAGTACCTCGCGCTGCAGAACCGGACGATCGATTGCGCCCTGTCGGTCAGCGTGCTGGCCTCGGCGCTCAAGCTGCACGAGGTCGCCCCGAAGGTCACGATCCTGCACTTGCCGGTCAACGTCAGCGCCTACATCGTGCACAAACCGCTGTTCGACAAGCTCTCCGCCGAGGATCGAGCGACATTGAAGCGCATCGGCCAGGAAGCGGAGAAGAAATCGGCGCCGCATCTGCTTGCGGTGCAAGCCGAGGCAGCCAAGGCCATGCAATCGGGCAAGGCCGAGATCTACGCGCTCACCGACGCGGAAGTCGCCGAATTCCGCAAAGGCATCGCCCCGGCCTTCGCCAAGATGGAGGCGCAGGGCGGCGAGGCCGGCAAGCAGTTCGCATCGATCGCGAAGAAATACTGGTAACGG
>CADECO010000057.1:20204-21770 GCA_902825905.1 uncultured beta proteobacterium | reverse complement strand
CTGACCGAAGACGCCGATGTGCGCGTGCTGCTGATCGAAGCCGGCGGCGCCGATCGCGATCCGGTCATTCAGGTGCCTCTTGGCTGGGGCAAGATCCTGTTCGAGCGGCTGCACGACTGGGGCTACTTCACCGAGCCCGAGCCGCACTTGAACAATCGGACGGTGGAGTGCGCGCGCGGTAAAGTGCTCGGCGGCTCCTCGTCGATCAACGCAATGGCTTACGTGCGTTGTCACCCGGCCGATTTCGATCGCTGGGCGGCAAGCGGCCTGGCTGGCTGGTCGTACGCCGATGCCCTGCCCTACTTCAAGAAGGCGGAAGACTGGGCCGAAGGCGGTAACGCGCTTCGCGGCAGCGGCGGCCCACTCACCACGGTTCGCAACAAGTACCCCGATCCATTGGTCGATGCGTGGTTCGCGGCAGCACGCGCCGGGGGCCATCCGATCACCGACGATTTCAACGGCGCGCAGAACGAAGGCTTCTGCATGATGCAATCGACCATTCGCCGTGGACGTCGCTGCAGTACATCGGTGGCCTACCTGCGCCCGGCACTGGCTCGACCCAATCTCACGTTGTGGCAGCGCACGCTCGCATTGAAGCTCCGCGTCGAAGGATCGCGCATCACCGGTGTCGAACTCGCACGCAATGGCACGACGCAATCGGTGCGCGCGACGCGCTCGGTGATCGTGTCGGGCGGCGTGATCAACTCGCCGCAGCTGCTCATGCTCTCGGGCATCGGCGACCCGACCGAGCTGTCGCGTCACGACATCGCCTGCAAGGTGCCGCTGCCTGGCGTGGGCAAGAATCTGCAGGATCACATCTCCTGCGGCATCGAATTCGAGCGCAAGAGCGACGGACCGTTCGTGGGCAAGCTGCGCTACGACCGGCTGCTGCTGGCGATGGCGCAGGCGTACTTCTTCGGCACCGGCTTCGCCACCGAAATGCCCGGGCCGGTGGTGGCTTTCCTGAAGAGCCGACCCGATCTTGCGCAACCCGACATCCAGTTCCTCACCCGCTTCGTGCCGCCTGAATCGCAGCCGTGGTTTCCCGGCGTGCGCAAGCGGCCGAAGGATGCATTTATGTGCCGGCCGGTGGTGCTGCATCCGACCAGCCGCGGCGAGATCCGGCTGCGTTCGGCCGATCCGCGCGCGCCTGTGGCGATCCATCAGAACTTCCTCGACACCGAGCACGACTGGAACACCTTCCTCACCGGCTTCGACATGGTGCGCGACGTGGCCCATCAGAAACCGCTCGATGCATTCCGCGGGCGCGAGATCAATCCCGGCGTCGAGGTCCAATCGCGCGCGGACATCATGGCGTACATGCGCCGCACCGCCTGGACCGTTCACCACCCGCTGGGCACCTGCAAGATGGGCGCCGACGCCGACCCCCTGGCGGTGGTCGATGATCAGTTGCGCGTGCGCGGCGCAGAGGGACTACGCGTGATCGACGCCTCGGTGATCCCGGATATGCCCGGGGGCAACATCAACGCGCCGATCATCATGATCGCCGAACGCGCGGCCGACCTGATTCGCGGACGCACGCCTCTGGCGCCGCAACGCTAGCGC
>CADECO010000057.1:12945-20104 GCA_902825905.1 uncultured beta proteobacterium | reverse complement strand
GCGACCAGTCGCGTTCCGTCGAACTTGCCGCGCGCCTCGATCGGGGTGGGGTTCGCCTCCAGCAACGCAAACAGCGCATCGCGCGTGATCGTCTTGCCCTGGGTGTCACGGATCTGCGCCGTAACGCTCGGCTCGACCCGAACGCCCAGGACGGTGAAGCCGGGCCGGGCCACCGCCTCGACGATGCCGCGCACTTTCGCGTCGCCGGAGCTATCGACCAGTTCCTTGCGCTCGAGCTTGACCGCGACGAGCACCGTGCCACTGCGTTTGATCGCAAGCGATACCTTGTTGCCGACCTGAAGATTCGACAGATCGAATCGCTGCCCGGCAGTCTCGGTTCCATCCTTGAAGCTGCAAGCCGAGTCGATCTGCACCTTCACAGCACCGGCGCCCAGCACGCTGATCGTCTTGGCCGCGACGTTGATCTGCGTAACCGAGCCCTCGAGCTGGCTCAAGGAGTCCTCCTCGATCTCGATCTTCGTCGCCACGATGACGTTGTCGGTCGTGTAGATGCCATTGACGTGCAGCTTGCGGTCGAGCGCAATGTCGGCCGCTGTCCCGCCTTCATAGGTCGTTTGCACGTTCGTCGTCACCTTCTTGCCTGCAATGGAGAAGTCGGTCGGGCTGACGAATCGCGTCACGTAGCCCTCGATCTCCGCCTTGGTGCCCGACGGCACGACCGGATACGAAACGAGCGCCACGCGCGACGCTGCGAGAACGCCCTGTACCGGCAGGGCGCTCGACTGCACCGCGACCGACGCGCCATCGACGAGTTGTCCGCTCGCCGGGAAGTCGATGAGCTGAGCAGCGGCGAAGTTCACCGTCAGGCCGTTGATGCGGAAGCGCTTCGCGCCATTGTCGATCGCGCTCGACTTGCCGCGTACGCGCAGCGTCATGCCTGCCGTGTACGCGCCCGCACGCAGTCCAACGTAGGTTGCGCGGATGCGCCCGCTCGATTCGGCCTGACCACTCACTTCGACCACCTTGCCCACTGCCGTCGCGTCGCAGACGAAGCCGCCGTCAAGGACCGTGCGCGCATCCACCACGACCTGCTGGCCGAGCATCGTCATCGCGCCGTTGATTGCGCACGCCGTTTCGACCGGGCCCAGCACGGTGGCGTGGTAACTGATCTCGCGAGCCAGCAGCTTCGCCGCGTCACCCACTCCCTCGGCACGCACCACCATGCCCACGCGCAGATCGCCTTCGGTTGCGGTGGCGTTGTCTTCAATCTGAATCAACGTAGTTGGCGCGACCTCGAATCGCGTGCCTTGCACGATCACGCTACCGAAGGCGGTGATCGAGCCCGTCGCTACGGTGCCGTTGTCGACCGCTGTCGCGCCGGTGCCGCCGGTGCGACCGGTCGCGACGTCGGTGCCCTCGTTGCACGACATCAGCACCGCCAGCGCGAGGAACGCGCCCGCCAACCGTCGCAAGGCAGTATCACGTCGCGTCCGCGAATATCGAGAATCGAAACTCATTCGTATTGCCCTCCGCTCACCGCGACCTTCGCGAACGTCGCTTGGACTTCCCCGCTGCCGGCGTCGCAGTCGTGGCATCCGACATTGGCGCGCTATAGATATAAAAACCGAAGTTCACCCGATGGGTGGCTGTTTCCGCTTTCTTGTCGGCGAGTTCGAGTTGCTCGGCCTGACGATTCACACGAGCGACCACGCGCATCGTCAAACGTTCAGCCATACGCGACAGCCGCTCCACCGATTGCGGGCTCAACTCGTCGCGCCAGACGCTGCGGTCGGGGAACGTCGGATCTGCACCGAGCAGATTGGCCACCGCCGCGGCAATGTGATCGCCGACGTTCTGGCCGAAGTAGAAGGCCTGCTCCGCTTGCCCCTTGGGCGCGACGAATGAATCGACGTTCAGATGCACGCGGTCATCCGCATCGAGCGTCACGACACCCAGACGGAGCCACTCGTCGAGGATCGCGCGCGCCCGGATGTCTTTGCTGAACGAAGCCACCAGCGCCTCGAACGAACGCCTGCCGCCCTGGCTGATCGTGCGCGCGAGCGGCAACGGCCTGCCGCGCTCGTCGATGTACGGACGCGAGCTGATCCATTTCGAGACCAATTCGCCGCCGCGCGTGGCGCTCTCCACCGAGATTTCGCGTGAGGCGCGCCGCTCGCTCAGGCGCTTCACTTCGCGCCGATGCAGACCCGTCACGACGCTGATGCGGCTTTGCGTCTGCGACTTGTCAGCCAGCGCGAATTCACGGCTGGCAAGCTCGACGTACAGCGTACGGACCAGTTCATCGAGCACCGGAAAGGTGATGCCTCGCGCGATGCACAGACGCACGAGCGGTTCGAGCGACTCGCTGATCGCGCGCGTCAGGTACTCGGGAACCTGCCCGACGTTCTGGCGGGCTTTGTTGGGCATCGAATCGGCTCGGCGCTCTCTCGGTAGAGCTTGAGACCTCCTGTGTGTGTGAAATTAGCACACACCCGCATGCACGGCAACGCCTTGCCGTCGGGCAGCGGACGCACATGCCGCAGTGATGCCCGCCGTAAACCCCTGATTTGGAAATGCTGCTTGCGCCTCCTCCCCTTTGCGTGTGTATTTTGCACACATCTCACGTTGGCTTAATCCGGCTTTAATAAACGTCCGCTGGTCAGTGGTCGACGGCCGCTTGCCTCATCGGCGGTGGCTTTGTCACGAGCGTGTGGTGTACCTTCTCGGCAGATGGTGACGTGTGCAATTTGCACACACCCTGTACCACGACAGTCGATCGACGCGGCAGCACCAGCCCTCGCCGGTCGCCAGATGCACGGTACGCGGCACCGGCAGACAACACGGCGGTTCGGGCCGACTCGGTTCATCTGCCGGCCGCAGCGGATTCAACAAGCGGAGAAATCCGATGTCAGCACTCAAGTTCAGCGCGATCCGTCGCGCGCTCCTGGCACCAGCGATCCTGGGCGCGGCACTCGGCGTGCTGTCGTTCGAGGCGCACGCGGGCGACCCGGTGACAGGCCGCACGCTCTACATCACGACCAACGGCGCGCCCCTGGGCTGCGCCGCGGCCGCCTGTCATGGACCCGACGTCACCCAGAACAAGAACAAGATCCTGAGAGGCGCGAACGCGCCGGCGCTGATCCAGAACGCTATCGCGCAGAACGTGGGCGGCATGGGGTTCCTGTCCACCTTCGTGAACGCCACTGACGCCGATCACATCGCCTCGTACATCGCCAATCCCAATGCCGGCAACGGTGCGCCGGCCATCACGCTGTCGAGTGCCAGCCTCGCGTTCGGCAACCAGGCGTTGACGACCACTTCGGCGGCGATGACCGTCACCGTCACCAACAGTGGTTCAGCGGCGCTGTCACTCACCAACATCGTGCTCGGCGGCACCAATCCGGGTGAATTCACGCGCGCCGGCACCTGCGCGGCCGGCGGCTCCGTGGCCGTCGGCGGGTCGTGCACCATCACTGCAACGTTTTCGCCGCAGGTGCTCGGCGCACGCAGCGCAAGCGTCGCACTCACGCACAACGCCACCGGCGGTTCGAGCACGATCGCGTTGAGCGGCACCGGCACACAGGCGTTGCCGGCGATCAACCTGTCGGCCACGGCAATCAACTTCATTGCAGCGCAGCTATTGAACACCGCCAGCGCACCGCAGACGCTTACGGTGTCGAACTCGGGCGTGGCGGCCCTCACCTTCTCCAGCATCAGCCTGGGCGGGACCAACGCGGGCGAGTTCACAACTGGCGGCACCTGCGCGGTCGGCACGCCGGTGGCACCTGGCGCGAACTGCACGGTCAGCGTGATCTTCCGTCCCATCGCTGCCGGCGCACGCTCGGCGACGTTGTCGCTGGCCTCGAACGCCGCAGCGAGCCCGACGACGGTAGCAGTAGCGGGCAATGGCACTACCGTGCTCGCCCCGCAGGTTCAGCTCTCGGCGACCATGCTCGCGCTGGGCAACGAGATCGTCGGCTCGCCGACCGCGGCCAGGCCGCTCACGATCACCAACGTCGGCTCGGCCGCGCTCACGATCAACAGCATCGCGAGTTCCGGCGCCGACTTCTCCTATCAGTCCGCTTGCGGGGCGACGGTCGCCGCCGGTGCGAACTGCGTGGTTCAGGTGGTGCTCACGCCCACTGCGCAGGGCGCGCGCAGCGGCACGCTCTCGATCAACACCAACGCCGGAGGCAGCCCGCACGTAGTGCAGCTCTCTGGCGTGGGCTATCCGGCCGGCACACTGTCGACCGTGACGCTTGCGCCGAGCGCACTCACGTTCGCCGCGCAAGGGGTGAACACCGCGAGCGCTGCGCAAACGGTGACGCTGACCAACAACGGTCCGGTGCCCGTCAAGCTCAGCAATTTCAATTTCACCGGCGCCAATTTCGCCGAGTTCGCCCGCAGCGGTGGCACCTGCGCACTGAACACCGATGTCGCCGAGCAGAGCACCTGCACGATCGCGATCACGTTCACACCGACCGCGACGGGCAACCGTACCGCGACGCTCGCGCTGGCTTCCACCGATATCAGCGGCAGCGCAGCCATCAACCTGAGCGGTACCGCCACCGCTCCAGCGGGCACTGCGATGACCGCGGGCAGCACCACGGCGGTGGCAGCCAACGGCGGTGGATCGGGTGTCACGACCGGCACCAACGCCGGAGCCGGTGGCTGTGCGGTGGGCGCACCGGATCGGATCGATCCGATCCTGGTGCTGCTCGCGCTGATCGCGCTCGCCCGGCTGATGTCGACATCCCGCAGGCGTGGTCGCGGCCGCGCCGACGCGGATCTCAACCCACGTTTCAACGCTCATTCCAACCAGCGTTCGTAACCAACTCCCCGGAGGTATCTCATGCAAGTTCGCAACGTTCGTCATCTGCTCGCCCGTTCGCTCGCGGCGGCCGCACTGGGCGCGCTGCACAGTGCGCCGACGCATGCCACCGACGTCGGCAAGCCCGCTCCGGAGTTCCAGCTCCCTGCCGCCGCCGACAAGACCATCAAGCTGGCCGATTACCGCGGCAAGGTCGTGCTGCTCGATTTCTGGGCATCGTGGTGCGGTCCGTGCAAGCAATCGTTCCCGTGGATGAACGAGATGCAGAGCAAATACGGCGCGCAGGGCCTGGTGGTGCTCGCAGTGAACGTCGATCAGAAGCGCGAGGACGCCAACAAGTTTCTCGCCGAGGTACCCGCCAAGTTCACCGTCGTCTTCGACGACAAGGGCGCCACGCCCAAGGCTTACGCAGTCAAGACCATGCCCAGCTCGATGCTGATCGGCACCGACGGCATGGTGAAGGAAGTGCATCGCGGGTTCCGCGCGGAAGACACCGCCGCGCTCGAAGCCAGGATCCGCGCTGCGCTCGGCCAGGCGAAATAGACCACTCACCCACGCGTTCTCGGAGGTTGTCATGCAAATCGCGCGCTTCGGCGTCGCGCTGTGGCTCGTCGTTGCGCTCGGCGCATGCGGCAGCGTCGGCAACGTGCAGTCTTGGGAGAAAGGCAATCTGGCCAAGCGTTCGATGTCGTTCGACGGCGATCCGCTCGATGAGCGCTTCACCTTGCACATTTATTCGAGCAAGGAGAACGCCTCTGGCGGTTACGGCGTAGGCGGCGGCGGCTGCGGCTGCAACTAGAGCGGCGCAATGAAACGAATCGATCGATCGCGCCAGCCACAGCCCGGGCAGGGACGGCACGCACCCAGGGGAGCACTGCTCGCCGCGGCGCTGGCCCTGCCCGGTATCGGCGCCACGACCGCGTACGCCGCCGGGAACGCGCCCGAAGAAAGCGTGATCGGTTTCAAGTACCTGCACTATCACGACTATCAGCCCTCGGGCCAGCGCATGACGGTGCAGGCGCCGTCGATCTACGTCGCCAAGACGCTGCCGAGTGACTGGGTGGTGCAAGGCTCGTACGTGCTCGACTCGGTGTCGGGTGCCTCGCCACGTTCGCACAGCACGCTTTCAGGTGCGTCGAAGATCAAGGACATCCGCCGCGCCGAGGACATCAAGATCACCAAGTACTTCGAGCGCGCGGCGCTGGGCGTAGTGGTGGCGCACTCCAAGGAAGACGACTACCGCTCGAACGCGATCGGCGCCGACCTGCGCATCTTCTCGGCGGACAAGAACACCACGTTCGCGATCGGCATCGGCGGTGCCGCCGATGTGATCCAGTCGACCGAAGATCCCGACAAACGCGGCCGCAAGCGTACGCGCGAGTTTCTGCTCGGCGTCACCCAGGCGCTCACCGCCAACGACATCGTTCAGACCAACCTCACCTATAGCCGCGGCAAGGGCTATTTCGACGACCCGTACAAGTCGCCCGACATCCGCCCCGACCACCGCAACCAGGTCGCATGGCTGGTGCGCTGGAACCATCACTTCGCGCCGCTCGATTCCACGCTGCGCTCGACGTTTCGCTACTACCAGGACTCGTTCGACGTGAAGGGCGTGTCGCTCGGCGCGGAGTATGAGCAGCCGCTCGGTCATGGTTGGGCGTTGATTCCGAGCCTGCGCTACTACAGCCAGAGCGCGGCAAGCTTCTATTACGACCCGCCGATTCCACCGGCCAACGCGCAGTACCTGTCCGCCGATCAGCGACTGTCAGCGTTCGGCGCGATCACACCCGGGTTGAAGATCGTCAAGGCGTTCGCGGGCGGCTGGATCGTCGACTTCAAGGCCGAGTACTACGAGCAGCGCGCCGAATGGAAGCTGGTGGGCAGCGGCAGCCCGGGCCTGGAGCCGTTCAAGGCGCAGTTCTATCAGATCGGTATCGCGAAGCGTTTCTAGCGTTTCAAGCAAAGGGCCGCCGCGCGTTTGCCGCATCACTGCGACAAGTACTGCGGAGGTTCCAAGGAGGAAGTCATGGCAAGGCGTATGGAGTCGTTCTTGATCGCACTGGCGGCGCTCTGCATTCTCGCCGCCGGCGGTGAACTGGTTCGCAGCGTGGCTGCGGCACAGAGCGCAGCACCGGCCAGTCCGGTGATCCTCGAGCCCGAGCAAGCGTTCCAGGTGCAGGTGCACAGCCTCGGTGGGTCGCGCGTGGCGGTCGATTTCACCGTCGCCCCCGATCACTACCTGTATCGCGACCGGCTTCAGTTCACCGTACGCGCCCCGCAAGGCGTCGCGTTGCAAGGCGCCGACCTGCCCGTGGCCAAGACCAAGAACGACCCGAGCTTCGGCATCGTGCAGGTGTACGAGCAGCC
>CADECO010000057.1:8849-12845 GCA_902825905.1 uncultured beta proteobacterium | reverse complement strand
CGTTCACGCCCTGCGTATTCCCGATGATCCCGATCCTGTCGGGAATCATCGCCGGCGAGGGCACCAGCCTCACCCGACGCGGCGCGCTCGGTCTGTCGCTCGCGTACGTGCTCGGCATGGCGGTCACCTACGCGGTCGCCGGCGTGGCGGCGGGGCTGTCGGGCTCGATGCTCACGGCCGCGCTGCAAAACGCCTGGGTGCTGGGCGCATTCGCGCTGGTGTTCGTCGCGCTATCGCTGTCGATGTTCGGGCTGTACGAACTGCAACTGCCCGGCGCGATGCAGTCACGCCTCAATGATTGGTCCAACGGGCTGCAAGGCGGCAAAAGCGTGAGCGTGTTCGTGATGGGTGCGCTTTCCGCTCTGATCGTCGGGCCGTGCGTCGCCGCACCGCTGGCGGGCGCGCTGCTCTACATCGGCCAGTCGGGCGATGTCTTGCTCGGCGGGGCCGCACTGTTCGCCATGGCGCTGGGTATGGGCGTGCCGCTGCTGATCGTCGGTGCTTCGGCGGGTGCGCTGTTGCCGCGCGCCGGCAAGTGGATGGAAGGCGTGAAGCGGTTGTTCGGAGTGATGCTGCTCGCCGTAGCGATCTGGATCGTCTCGCCGGTGGTGCCACCGATCGTGCCGATGGCGTTGTGGGGTGTGCTGCTGGTGATCTATGCGATGTACCTGCGCGCGATCGACCCGCTGCCTGAACAGGCAGGCGGCGTGATGCGATTGGCCAAAGGCCTGGGCGTGGTGATGTTGCTGGCGGGCGCGGCGATGCTGATCGGTGCGCTCAGCGGCAATCCCGATCCGCTGCAGCCGCTGGCCAGTGTCAATGCCAAGGATGGTGCCGTCGCTCGGCAGGCCGCGCCGCGCTTCGAGCGCGTTACCACGGTGGCGCAGTTCGACGAGCGACTGAAGGCCGCCGCGGGGCGTCCGGTGATGGTCGATTTCTATGCCGACTGGTGCGTGTCGTGCAAGGAGATGGAACGCTTCACCTTCAGCGACGCACGCGTGCAAGCGCGGTTGAACAACGCGGTGCTCATCAAAATCGATGTCACCGGCAACAGCGCGGATGCCAAGACGCTGCTGCGCCGCTTCGGCCTGTTCGGACCGCCCGGCATCGCGTTCTTCGATGCACGCGGCGTGGAGATCAAGGCGGCGCAGGTCGTCGGCTTCCGTCCGGCCGATCAGTTCCTCGCCACGCTCGATCAGGTCCTGCGCACCAACTAGTCCGCGTAACACCCCGCCCTCACGGAGGTTCCGATGCAAGCAAGCGTCTCGACGCGTCACTCGCGCCTACTCATTCTCGGCGCCGGCCCGGCAGGCTATACGGCCGCGATCTATGCCGCACGCGCCAATCTGCGCCCGCTGTTGATCAGCGGCATCGCGCCCGGCGGCCAGTTGATGAACACCACCGATGTCGACAACTGGCCTGCCGACCATGCCGGCGTGCAAGGGCCCGACCTGATGGAACGCTTCCAGCGGCACGTGCGCCGCTTCGAGGTGGAAATGATCCTCGATCAGGTGCACACCGCGCAGTTGGACGAGCGGCCGCTTCGGCTGATCGGCGATCAGGCGGTCTACACCTGCGACGCGTTGATCATCGCCACCGGCGCTTCCGCGCGCTATCTCGGCCTGGAATCGGAGCAGGCGTTCATGGGCAAGGGCGTGTCGGCCTGCGCGACCTGCGACGGCTTCTTCTATCGCGGCAAGCGGGTGATGGTGGTAGGCGGCGGCAATACCGCGATCGAGGAGGCGCTCTATCTGTCGGGCATCGCCAGCGAGGTGCTGCTGATCCATCGGCGCGACACCTTCCGTGCCGAAAAGATCCTGCAGGACCGGCTCGCCGCGCGCCCCAACGTGACGCTCCTGCGCAACTACGTGCTCGAGCAGGTGTTGGGCGACGCGAACGGCGTCAACGGTGCGTCGATCAAGTACCTGCCCACGGGCGGCATTGCACAACTCGATCTCGACGGCGTGTTCATCGCGATCGGCCACACCCCCAACACGGCGCTGTTCGCGAACCAGCTTGCGATGCATGAGGGCTACATCGTGACGCGCGGCGGGCGCGACGGCGCAGCCACCGCCACCAGCGTGCCCGGTGTATTCGCCGCGGGCGACGTGCAGGACCACGTGTACCGCCAGGCCGTCACCAGCGCGGCGAGCGGTTGCATGGCCGCGCTGGATGCGGAGCGCTTTCTCGACGCGCAGCCACTCGTCGCACCGCGAGAAGCGATCGCGGCGTAACCGACCCGCTTCAGTCGAACCGGACAACCAGATTCGATGCGCGGGCCCACTGGTCGGCCCGCGATCTCACCCAAGGAGGTAACGATGAAACGATTACGAATGCTCTCGGGCTTGATTGCCGCGGCCGCGTTGACGATACCGACTCAGGGGGCGATGGCGGCCGATCCGGTCGCGGGCAAGGACGTCTACATCAATTCGCATGGCGCGCCGCTGGGTTGTGCCGCGGCTGCTTGTCACGGCTCAGATCCCGGCGCTGGCTTGAACGGCATCAAGAAAGGCGCCAACAATCCCGCCGTGATTCAGAACGCCATCGACTCGAACAAAGGCTCGATGGGATTTCTCAAACCGTTCCTCACCGCCACCGATATCGACAACGTGGCGGCTTACATCGCCAATCCCAACGCGGGAACCCCGGCAGCGGCGATCAAGCTCTCGACCGCCACGATCAGCTTTGGCGGCCAGACATTGCTCACGACCTCGGCGCCCATGGTCGTCACGGTGTCGAACACCGGTTCGGCGAATCTCACATTGCAGACACTTGCCGTCGGTGGCACCAACGCGGGCGATTTCGCACGCGCCGGCACCTGTGCGGCAGGCGGAACGCTCGCACCAAACGGCTCCTGCACGGTCGCGCTGACCTTCACGCCCCAGGCAATCGGCACACGCAGCGGATCACTGTCGATCACTCACAACGCGACTGGAAGTCCGAGCTCAGTCGCGTTGAGCGGCACCGGCGCGAACGCACCCACGCCGGCGATTGGCTTGTCCGCCGCATCGCTCGCGTTCGGCGACCAGTTGCTCAACACGCCAAGCACCGCCAGGTCGGTGACGGTGACGAACACCGGTTCGGCCGCGCTCACGCTCAACAACGTTGCACTCGGCGGTGCCAATGCCGGGGACTTTGCGTTGAGTGGCAATTGCGCCGCAGGCACCAATCTCGCGCCGCAAGCCAGTTGCACGGCCGGCGCGGTGTTCACGCCGTCGGCGTTGGGTGCTCGTAGCGCATCGATCACCATCAGCTCGAATGCCAGTGGCAGCCCCCATGCCGTCCCGCTCTCGGGCAATGGCGTGGCCGTGGGTGCACCTGCAGTCAAGCTGACGCCGAGCGTCGTCAACTTCGGCAACCAACTGATCGGCATGCCCAGTCCGGTGCAAAGCATCGCCCTCACCAACAGTGGCGGCGCCGCACTCAACATCGCCAACGTGGGCGTCAACGGTGCGGGCTTCGCGCACAGCACCAACTGCCCGGCCTCCTTGGCCGCCGCCACCACCTGCACGATCAACGTCACGTTCGCGCCTGCCGCTGCGGGCGCCGCCGCCGGCACGCTGACTGTCGCCACCAATGCCACCGGCAGTCCGCACACGGTCAGCCTGAGCGGCACCGGTATCACCGAACCGGCGGCGTTCACCCGCGCGCGGATGCGTCCCGAGAAGCTGGAATTCAGAGCACAGTTGCTCAACACACCGAGCAAGGCGCGCGAAATCATGCTGCGCAATGAAGGTCAGGTTGCTCTTCGTGTAGAAAACCTGCGCATCGGCGGCAAGCATGCGAGCGATTTCGCGCAGACGAGCAACTGCCCGATCGGCGGCATGCTCGCGCCGCAGGCAAGCTGCACCATCCGCGTCGTGTTCACGCCAACCAGGACGGGTGACCGCAAAGCCCAGCTCAATCTGATCGGCAACGTCAAGGATCAGCCCAAGGTCGAGCTCAAGGGCACTGGTGTGCGTCGCGCCGGCGAGGACGGCGATGACGACGACGATA
>CADECO010000057.1:0-8749 GCA_902825905.1 uncultured beta proteobacterium | reverse complement strand
TTCGGCGATTTGCTCTCGCTCGTTGGCATGCGCGGCCAGACCTGCATCGACGCGGCCGACGAACTGTCGCTCGAAGTCGCCGTTTGCTGGAGCGACGACCGCGACGACCGAATTCGGGTGACGGTTGGCGTCGAAGCGCTGCTCGAGTACTCGCGCTGCCGCCTGGTCGAATCGATTGAAGTGCTGCGGTCCGCGGCGCCGACCTAAGGGCCTCTGCGACGAGAGGCGATCTCGCAGGCGGACAACGCGCGGCTGCCTGGATCAGCGCGAAGCAGCGGAGGAATTCGATCCGCCGCGGCTCAAGGGATGACGGGGAGCATCGGTGTCGACACCCGGCGCATCGCTTGCCACGAGGCTGCCAGCCGGCAGCCGCACCGTCACCAGCAAACCGTTGCCAAGGGGATTGTCGGCAAGCGCCACGCTCGCACCGATTCGCTCGGCAATGCTCTGCACGATGGCCAGTCCGAGCCCGCTGCCGGTGGACCGGTTGCCCTCGCCGCGATAGAAGCGAACGAACACCCGATCGCGATCGACCGGCGCAATGCCCGGGCCGTTATCGAGAACACGTAGGATCGGGCAACCCGATTCGTCGACAGACACCAGCACGTCGACGCGATCGTCGGCGGGGCTGTAGCGCACCGCGTTGTCGATCAGGTTGACCAACAGGATGCGCAGGCTATCGCGCTCGGACAAGGCGCGGACGGCCCGACCGTCGTCGTCGATCACACCGAGGTCGACCCGATGGTGTTCAGCCATGCCGGCAAGTTCGGCGACCACGCCCTGCGCGAGCTCGCGCAGTTCGACGACTTCCAGATCCTCCTTACGCATCGGCCGATCGTAGCGAGCGAGATTCAGCAGCTGCCGCACCAGGTGCGTCGAGCGATCCAGGCCTTGATGCAGTCTGCCAAGTGCCGCAGCGCGTCGCTCCGGCGAATGCGCCCGCTCGAGCAATTGCAACTGCAGCTTGAGTGCCATGAGCGGTGAGCGCAGCTCATGCGCCGCGTTGCCGATGAAAGCCTGTTGCGCCCCCAAGGCGATGCGCAGCTGCGCGAGCAACCGGTTCAGCGCCTCGACAATTGGGCGCAGTTCGGGCGCCACCATGGCAGGCTCCAGCGCATCGAGGGAGTGCGCCGATCGACTGCCCAGCAAGCCGGTCAGCTCCCGCACCGAGCGCAGACTGCGCCACACGACAAACCAAACCAGCATGCACAGCAGCGGAACAAGCAGCGCAAAAGGCAGCAGGGTTCGCACCGCAACTTCGAGGACCATCGCGTCGCGCGATGCGAGCGTCTGCGCCACCTGAATCAGTTGCCCGGGCCGATGCATGCGAAACACCCGCCACTGCTGGCCGCGCGCAGAAGCGGTCAGCAACCCGGTTCCCGGGTAGAGCGGTAGCGCCAATTCCGGATGCGACACGTAGCTGAGTTGGCCTGCATCGTCGAAGAACTGCACCACGATCAATTCCTCCGGACCGCCCGCCTCGGCGACGGTCTGCGTGGGCATTCCCGGGGGAAGCGCCTCGGCGATCTGGCGCAACTGGAAATCGGTGATCTCGATGACCTCGTGGCGGACCTGCGTGTAGGTCCACACCCCGGCGCCGGTGAGCGCGACCACCACGCCACCCATCAGGCCCAGCAACAGCTGTGTTCGGATCGCTCTCACCGGATGGCCTTCATGGATCATTGGCGAGCTTGTAGCCGACGCCACGCACGTTCTTCACAAAGCCGCGCCCGAGCTTGCGCCGCAGCGAATGCACATAGACCTCGACGGTATTGCTTTCGACCTCATGGTTCCAGCCGTAGAGCTTGTCCTGCAGCGCGGTGCGGGACACGACCACACCCGGCGGATCCATCAGCGCCAACAGCAATTGGAACTCACGTGCCGATAGCGCCACTGGCTGCCCGTTGAAGGTCGCTTCGTGCGTCGCCGGATCCAGGGTCAATCCGCGATGACTGAGTTGCGGCCGACCGCGCCCGGAGCGCCGACGAATCATCGCGCGCAGGCGGGCGAACAGTTCCTCCAGTTCGAACGGTTTGATCAGGTAGTCGTCAGCACCCGCGTCCAGACCGCGCACCCGGTCAGCCACCCCATCGCGCGCCGTGATGATCAGGACCGGCGCGGAGCCTCCGCGGTCGCGGTACTGCGCGAGCACCTCGAGTCCGTGGCGACGCGGCAAGCCCAGGTCGAGCAGGATCGCGTCGTACATCTCGCCGCGCAGGGCCAGCAATGCCGCCTCACCGTCGGCGACCCAGTCGAGCGCATAACCTTCGTGCCGCAGACTTTCCTCGAGGCTCTCGCCGATCATGCGGTCGTCCTCGATCAGCAATACGCGCACCTTGTTGTTCTCCCGGCGCCGACCCGCAGCAACGTACAGGCGAATAGCTTATTCGCGGATTCCTTAAGGATGAATTAATTCCGGCTGCCGCCAGTCGGGCCATCCGGACGGTTCGAGCCGCAGCGACGGCACTTTGCCCGTTGCGACGGACCCGGTCGGCTCGGAGCGCGCAACTCGAAACCCGACCGTGTCGCACTCTGCATTCGGTGCCCGATCGTCAGGGTCCTCCTACGCCTCCATGCCAACTTTTCCCCCGTGCACGGTTCAGTCGTCCAGACACCAGGCCGATAGCCCGGTGACGACCACTCGATGGCCCACTGGGGCTCGAAAAACCCGGTCACCTCGCGCCCGATGCTTCGCTCCTTCTCCATCGCCAGCCTGCTCGCCATTGCCGCGATCGCGTTCGCGCTCGGTTTCAGCTACGAGCACATCGCGCGTGGCAATCTGGTCAAGCTCAGCGAACGGAACAATCTGGCACTGACCAAACTGTTCGGCAATGCCCTGCGCGGCGAGCACGGACTGTTCTTGGCCGTTGCCGGCTACCTCGATCTGGGCGAGCTGCGGCACCATCCGATGACCGAGGAGCTCGACCGGTTCGTCGCGCAGACCATGCGCGGGTTGAGCGTGGCCAAGGTCAAGGTCTATGCCCTGAGCGGCATGACGATCTTCTCCACCGACGCGGCGCAGATCGGCGAGGACGGGAGCGCGAACCCCGGCTTCGTGTCGGCGCGACGCGGAACGCCGATCTCGGAGCTGATCCATCGCAATGAAATCAGCCGATTCGAGCAGACCGTCGCCGACCGCAGCCTGGTGAGCTCCTATGTTCCGTTGCTCGATGCCACCGGCGAAACCATCGCCGTGCTCGAGGTCTACGACGACATCAGTGCCGGGCTCGAGCTGATCGCCCAGCAGCGCGCGCGGGTCACATTGCTCGTGGTGAGCGCATTGCTCGTGCTCTACGTTCTGTTGCTTCTGATCGTGCGCCGCGCCGAGCGCGCGCGCCGTGAAGCGGATGCCTCGCTGCGATCGCTGATGAGCGAGCTCGAGGCGCGCGTCGCCGAACGCACCACCGAGCTGACCGCGGCGAATGCGAAGATGCACGAGGAAGTCAACGTGCGCCGCCGCGCCGAGACCAAGCTCGAATCGAAGCGCGATCTGCTGATCACGCAGCAGTTCGCGTTGAGCGCAGTGCTCAAGAGCGAACAGTTTCGCGGCGGAGCGCTCGACGACGCACTGCGACTGATCACCGAGACCGCTGCGCAGTCGCTGAGCGTGGCCCGCGTGAGCATCTGGCGCCTGAACAGCAGCCACGACGCAATCGATTGCCTCGATTTGTACGAGCTTGGGGCGAGTCGACACTCCAACGGCGTGCAGCTGCTTCGCGCGGACTACCCGCGCTACTTCGCGGCGCTCGTGGCTCGCGAAGAGATCATCGCGCACGACGCGCACTCCGATCCCCGTACCAACGAGTTCTCGGCGAATTACCTCACCCCGCTTGGCATCGGCTCGATGCTCGATGCACCGATCGTGCGCAAGGGCGAGGTCGTCGGCGTGATATGCATCGAGCACGTCGGAGCACCCACGGCTTGGTCGCCCGAGCAACGGCTGTTCGCGGTTGCGGTGTCGAATCTGGTCGCGCTGGCGCTGGAGCAGTCCGACAGCGCGCACAAGGAACGGCAGCTGCACGAAGCCACCTCCAGGCTGTCGGCGGACATCGAGGATCGCAAGCGAATCGAGCGCGAGCTGCGCAACAGTCAGCGCATGATGCAAAGTCTGCTGCACAGTACCAGCGAAGGGTTCTGGTACATCGACAACGCGGCCAACACGGTGGACGTCAATCCGGCGATGTGCGCCCTGCTCGGCCGTTCACGTGAGCAGATTCTCGGGCGCAACATCTTCGAGTTCGTCGACGCCGCGAACGCCGACGTGTTCCGCACGGAGATCGAGGCACGCAAGCACGGCCACGTCGGGCCCTATGAAGTCGCGCTGCAGCGGCCCGACGGCAGCAACGTGCCGTGTCTCAATAACGCCACTCCGATCCACGACGAATCCGGCAACAAGATCGGATCGGTAGGGCTGTGGGTGGACATCTCGCAGATCAAGCACACGCAGGGGCAGCTCGAACGCGCCAAGGACGACGCGCTCGCAGCGAGCCGAGCCAAGTCGGCATTCCTGGCGGCGATGAGCCACGAGATCCGCACGCCGCTCAATGGCATCGTGAGCATCATCGAGATCCTGAGCGACGGCGATCTGCGCCAGGAACAGCGCTTCCAGATCGGCTTGGCGCGCCAGGCCGCGGCTCAGCTGCTCAACCTGATCGGCAACGTGCTCGATCTGTCGAAGCTCGAGTCCGAGCGCCTCGAACTGGAGTCGATCGCGTTCGAGCTCGACGAGGTGATCCAGGGCGCCGCGGACACCTTTGCGGTGGAGGCTGCCCGCAAGGGACTGCAGCTCATCGTCGAGACCGAACGACTCGAGTGCAAGCTGATGGGCGATCCGACCCGGCTCAAGCAGATCGTGCTCAACCTGATCGGCAACGCGATCAAGTTCACGGCACACGGCGAGGTAGCTGTGCATGCACGTTGCTCGACGATCGAAGGGATGGCGCGGGTCGAGCTCGAAGTCGCCGACACCGGCATCGGGATTGCACCGGACGTGCTGCCCAAACTCACCGAAAAATTCGTCCAGGCCAGCAGCACGACCAGTCGCGAGTACGGTGGCTCGGGCCTGGGACTGGCAATCTGCAAGCAGCTCGCCGAGGCGATGGGAGGAACCTTCCGCATCGAAAGCGAGCTTGGCAAGGGTTCGAAGTTCTGCGTGAGCCTGCAATTGATGCTGGCACCGCGCGCGGTTGCCAGTCCGTCGGTCGCGAGTTCGTCTATCGGCAAGCAACGCGCTGCAACCATCGTGGCCGGCAACCCGCGGCTGGCTGCATCGTGGAGCGCTTTGCTACGCTCAGAGGCGCTCGATGTGCGCGCCGTCGAGTCGCTGGCCGCCGCGGTGGACTGTCCTTCCGACACGGGTGATGGCGCGACGGAAACGCGCACCCTTCGGGCGATGATTGTCGACGAGGCGATGCTGCAGGAGCTCACCGCGCAACCGCCCGGTCCAATGGCCCGGAGCGTGGTGGCCATCATCTCCGCAACGTTCGATGCGACGCGCCTGCAAGCGCTGAGCGAGCGGATCGCCCACATCATCGTCAAACCGCTCACGCGCGCCAAACTGCGGGATACGCTGGCGCAGATCGACGCGATCACGGTGCCCGCAGCGCCGCAGCGCGAAGCGAAGGACAGCGCAAGCTCCAATGCGTCTTCGCCGCAAGGCGACAACGTCGACACACGCGTCGCGGCAACGCCTGCAAGCACCACCCCCGCAGGCACGACCGCTGAAAGTACCGCGCCGCTGGGCGGCCTTGCGCTGGTGGTCGAAGACAACCCTACCAACCGCTACGTCGTCCGTGAGCACCTCAAGCGGCTGGGCTGGAGTGTGCAGATCGCCGAGGACGGCGAACTCGCGTTGCCGATGGCCGCGAGCGAGCGGTACGACGTCATCCTGATGGATGTGTTCATGCCCAAGCTCGATGGCCTGGAGACGACCCGCAGGATCCGCGCGGCGGCCGGTCCGAATCAGCACACGCCGATCTTCGCGCTCACGGCGAACGCGTTTGCCGAAGACGTGCGCGCCTGTCTCGACTCCGGCATGAACGGGCACCTGGCCAAGCCGATCAGCCGACCCGCGCTCGCTGCTGTTTTGCAGGGCCTAGTGCCCGACCGCGCCGGGGATCAATCGACCGACGCACCCACGCAGGGATCGGCCGCCGCGCCGGCCTGACGTCGCGCCCTTCGGGCGAAGCGGCGACCCGATACGCAGCCCGCCAAGTCGACCGGCGCGTCGCCGGCAACGTGCATTAGTGCTCGCGGCAAGCGTGCCTTTGCACCGGCTATCGCGCCGCTGTGTAAGGCCAACCCTACTCGGTCCGCTCAGCCACCCGATATCTATTCAGAGGACTGTAGTCAACAGCGGGAATCTCCAATGCTCCACGCCTTGCGGCAGCGTTTGGCCAGCCGGCCTGACAGCGAGCACGAGCAAGCGTTCGTGCGGCTGGCGCTCGTCTGCCTGGTGTCCGCGTACTTCGCGGCGCGATCACTCCTCATCACTGACGATCACAGCGCCGTCGGGCTGCCGCTCCCGTGGGTTCTCGTTGCGCTGCTGATCAGCACGTTCGCGATCTGCATCCACCTGGTGACGCGCCCGGCCGTGAACGTGCCGCGGCGCGTGTATGGAGCGCTCGCCGACACCGCCGCGGTCAGCTACTTCCTTTGGCTGGCCGGGCCCGAGGGCCAGCCGCTCACGCTGCTGTACGTATGGATCACCATCGCCAACGGCTTTCGCTATGGGCCGCGCTACCTGCTGCTATCGGCAGGGCTGAGTCTGCTGGGCTTTTGTACGGTGATCGCACTCGTGCCCTGGTGGCAGAGCCATCTGCCGATCGGCCTGGCGATCGCACTGGTCGGCACGGCGCTTTGCTGGGATGTACTCAGCCTGGTACGGAAGAACTTCGTCGCGATCGCGCGGGCGGAAGCGGCGAACGCGGCCAAGCGTCGCTTCGTGTCCAACGTCAGTCACGAGATGCGCACCCCGCTGAACGCCGTGGTGAACATGTCGCAACTGCTGGCGCAGACCGAGCTCAAGCGCGATCAGCGCGACCTGCTCGACACGCTGTCGAGCGCATCGCAGGTGCTGCTGCAACTGATCAACGACGTGCTCGACTTCTCCAAGATCGAGGCGGGCAAGCTGCAGATCGAGCGCATCCCGTTCGATCTGCACGCCTTCATCAACACGACAGTGCGCATCTTCCGGCCCGAGGCGGAGATGAAAGGGCTGCGGATGCACGTCGCCGTCATGCCCGAGGTGCCGCACGCGTTGCTGGGCGATCCGCACCATCTGCGGCAGGTGCTCATGAACCTGCTCGGCAACGCGCTCAAGTTCACCGAGAAGGGATCGGTCACCGTCGAAGTCTCGATGCTCAATGGCGACGATGACGGCGTCGTGCTGCGCTTTGCCGTGCGCGACACCGGTATCGGAATGAGCGCTCAGGCGCTCGCGCGCGTGTTCGAGAGCTTCTCGCAGGCCGAGGCGAGCATCAGTCGCAAGTTCGGCGGCACCGGACTGGGTACGACCATCGCCAAACAGCTGGTCGAATTGATGCACGGACGCATGAGCGTGGAGAGCATCGAAGGCCAGGGCAGCACGTTCTGGTTCGAGCTGCCATTCGGCAGGGCACCCGAACCGAATGAACAGAGCGCGCCCCGCCTGGGAGGCACGTTCGTGCTGGTGGGTTTCGAGCCCGCGATGGCTGTTCGGCTCAACGAAGCCCTCTCCGGCGCTGGCGGCAGGGTCGCTGCGGTCGGATCGATCGATGAGGTCGCGACGCGCAACGAGCCGACCGCGTTCGGCGCACGAGGCGTGCTGGTGCACGCTGCAGACTCCTCGGCCGCGCAGAGCATTGCGGCACGGTACTACGGGCAGACGCGACGCGATCGTCCGCCACTGATGCTGTGCATCGATCAACCCTCCGAATCGGAGCGAAGCGTCTATCTATCGGTGGGCTATGCGACGATCGTCGAGTCCGGTTGGGCTGATGCATTGATCGTGAACGCGGTTCGCGCCGCGGTGGTCACCGAGGCAGCACAATCCGACGAGGCCGATCGCTCCGGCGGCTCGGCGCCGCAATCGCCGCTGCGCCTGCTGGTGGTCGATGACACGGTCATGAACCTGGTCGTGGCCAAGAAGGTGCTGATGCAGGCCGGTCACAGTGCCATCTGCGTCGGCAGCGGCGAAGAAGCGCTCGAGGCGTTGCGGCGCGAGCCGGGCGCATTTGATCTGGTCATCACCGATCTGCACATGCCGGGCATGGACGGCCTGGCGCTTACCCGGACCGTTCGCCTGATGACGAGCGATGCGGGCCAACACGTGCCGGTGATCGTGCTGACCGCCGACGTGACGCCCGAAGCGCGCACCGACGTCCTCGCCGCCGGGGCCGACCTCATGCTGAGCAAGCCGATCAACTCGAAGGAGTTGCTGCGCGCTGTGGCCGAGTTGCACACCGTCGCGCCGCGTACGAGCCTGCCATCGACTCCTTCCGGATCGAGCACCGCGCAGTCGGCGACGCTCGCCTCATCGATTATTGACCCGGAAGTACTGGCAACCGTCGCGTCGCTCGATGACCGCGGCGGGCTGATCGGCAGACTCATCGAACGCTACGTGCGCGAGACGCAGCGCGCTGTCGAGGCATGTCGGACGGCCGCTTCGCGCAACGATCTGCGAGCACTGCGGCTGGCTGCGGAGGACATCGTCGGCCTTGCCGCCAGCGTGGGCGCCCGCACGATGATCGAAGCGTGTTCGCTCTCGGCG
>CADECO010000056.1:20231-21786 GCA_902825905.1 uncultured beta proteobacterium | reverse complement strand
AACGACCGCTTACTTCGTCGACGTGCTATCGCGTCGCAAGGTCTCGGCGGCTTCCACCGCGGCGGCAACGATCTGCGTGTAGCCGGTGCAGCGGCACAGGTGCCCGCCGATCACCTCGCGCAACTGCGGTTCGGCGGCCTGCGGATTGAGTTCGAGGTAGTGCTGCAGTGACATCAGGATGCCGGCGGTGCAGTAGCCGCATTGCAGCGCGTGGTGGCGGCGAAACGCTTCCTGCAGGACCGAGAGCTTGCCGCCCGGCCCGGCAAGGCCCTCGACAGTATCGACCTTGCAGCCGTCGGCCTGCACCGCGAGCGTGAGGCACGAGCGCACCGCCTGACCATCGATGCGCACGGTGCAGGCGCCGCATACGCCGTGCTCGCAGCCGACGTGCGTGCCGGTCGCACCGAGTTCGTGGCGGATGAAATCGGACAGCAGCATGCGCGGCTCGGCGTACCCGCTCGCCGGGCGGCCGTTCAGCACGATGGTCACTTCGTGGCGCTCGCGCGCTTTCAGCGTCGGCACGATCGCGCCTCCTCGACGACGGCGGGCGCGAGCTTGCGCACCAGATCGCGCCGATAGCGGGCGGTGGCGTGCACGTCATCGTGGCCGCCCATGTCCCAGGCGAACGCATTGAGCGCTTCGTCGAGAGCCCGGCCTGACAGTGCGCCGAAGTCGCGTACGGTGGGCTGCCCCGCGACGCCTCCCACCCCCAGCAGTGTGCGTTCACCGTCCGCCTTCGCCGCCAGCGCGACGATCGCGAAATCACCGTGTCGGCGAGCCACTTCACGAAACGCGAAGCCTTCGCCGGCGCGCCTGCGCGGAAACCGCACGGCGACGATCAGCTCGTCGGCACGTCGCGCAGTGCTCAGCATGCCGGTCTGGAACTGCGTCGCGCCGAGTCGACGGGTGCCGCTCGCCGAGCGCAGCTCGACTTCGCCGCCGAGCGTTGCCAGGCACAACGGCAACTCCGAACTCGGATCGGCATGCGCGATCGAGCCGCACACCGTGCCGCGATTGCGCGTCTGGAAATGGCCCACCCAGGGCAGCGCCAGCGCAACCAATGGCAGTTCTTGCGCGAGCGCCGGCCAGGCAAGCAGCGTGGCCTGACGCACCATGGCGCCGATCTCGATCCAATCGCCGTCGACGCGGATCTGCCCCAGCTCGGGAATGCGACCGATGTCGACCAGCACATCGGGCGAGGCCACGCGGAAGTTGAGCATCGGCATCAGCGACTGGCCGCCGGCGAGCACACTGGCGCGCTCGCCCAGTTGCGCGAGCGACGCCAACGCCTCGTCGAGCGTGCCGGCGCGCACGTAATCGAATTCCGCAGGCTTCATGCGAATTCCGCAGGCTTCATGCGAATTCCGTGGGCTTCATGCGAATTCCGCGGGCTTCATGTGCGTCGTCCTGGTGGCGGCGGCTCGTCGCCGTTCAGCAACTCGGCAAGCTTCACCGGCGAGATCGGCAGCGGCACATCGCGCAGTCCCATCGCGTCGGCGACCGCGTTGCCGATACACGCAGGCACCGTCATGGTGTTGCCTTCGCCCATGCCCTT
>CADECO010000056.1:17004-20131 GCA_902825905.1 uncultured beta proteobacterium | reverse complement strand
TGCGGCGGATTCCATTGCACCGTCTCGCGCAGCCCCGGCGTGGTTCCCTCCGGCAACATGCTGGGCGACCAGTGCGCCATGCCCGCGACGCGATAGAACGGCATGTTCCGGTCGGGATCGGTGATCACGAAGATGCGGCCGTCCTTGAAGTTGAGCTGTTCCGGAGTGGCCTTTAACACCGTTGCCGCGAGCGCCGCGAGCTTTTTGCGGATGCGTCCCGCTGCCAGATACGCGGCGTTCGCGGTGGATGCGGCGAAACGGCTGGCGTAGTTGCCGGCGGCGATCGACCAGCCGTCTTTGGCGGTGTCAAGCTCGACGTTGACGGCGATGTCGGCGGGTTTGAGTCCCAGCTCGTCGGCAACGATCTGCGCGAGCACCGTGCGATGGCCTTGCCCTTGCGGCGTCGAATCGGAGACCACACTCACCTGGCCGTTACCGTCGACGGCCACGGTCGCGGTGCCGATCGCGCCGTCCTTGGGGCCTGCCTTGCGCCGCACATCGACCGGCAGCAGCACCGACAGATAGCCCATGTTCGAGACGCCCGGCTCGGCCGCGCACGCCAGGCCGACGCCGTAGAGCTTGCCTTGCTTGCGCGCCGCTTCGCGCCGGGCGATCAGCTCGTTCAGACCGCCCTCGCGAATTGCGGTGTCGAGCGCCTGCTGATAGTTCCCCGAATCGAGCAGCGCACCGGCGGCAGTGCGATACGGGAACGAATTGGCCGGGACGAGATTGCGGCGGATCACGTCGAGCGGATCGAGCTGCAACTCGACCGCGATGCGCTGCACCAGTCGCTCGAGCGCGAAATAGATCTGCGGTCCGCCGAAGCCGCGCACCAGACTCACCGGGACCTTGTTGGTGAGCACGATGCGGTTGCGGATCGACAGGTTGCGGATCTTGTACGCGCCGGTAGTCACGCCGTGCATGCGATAGAGCGGCCCGGGCATCGGTGCGCGCAGCAGGGCGCCGTACTCCTCGAGGTGATCGCACGCGAGCGCGAGGATCTCGCCTTCGTGCGACACCGCGGCTTCGATCGTGGTGATGCGATGCGGCCCCGAGCCCGCCGCGAGCAGATGCTCGTAGCGGTCTTCCACCCATTTCACCGGTCGCCCGGTCTTCTTCGCGGCCAGGCAGATCAGCACGATGTACGGAAAGATCGCCAGCTTCGAGCCGAAGCTGCCGCCGGAGTTGGGCGGCGTGCGCAGCCGGAATTTGTTGCCCGCCACCCGCAGTGCGCGCGGCACCACAGTGAGTACCGAGAACGGACCCTGGAAGTTGGCGGTGACGTCGTAGCTGTCTTCGGCGGCATTGTGATCGGCGACGACCACATAGCCTTCCATCGGCGCACACAGCACGCGCGGGTACTCGATCTCGAGTTGCACGCGATGCGGCGCGCCCGCGAACGCCGCGTCGGGATCGCCATAGCGAAAGCTTCGTTCATGCACGACGTTGGTCTTGCACGCCGGATGCAGCAGCGTCGCGTCGGGGCGGGTGGCGGCGCGCGGGTCGGTCTCGATCGGCAACGCTTCGTACTCGACGTCGATGTGCTCGAGCGCGTCTTCGGCTTTGTATCGATCGCTCGCCACGACGACGGCAACCGGCTCGCCGACGTAGCGCACCCGATCGACCGCGAGCGCCCAATCGTCGATCGGGGCCTTCACCCCGACGATGAAGGGCTCGGTGTGTGTCTTGACCTCCGCGCCGATCAGCACCGTGGCGACACCGGGTCGCGCCAGCGCCTTGCTCGGATCCACGCGCTTGATCAGCGCGTGTGCATGGGGCGAACGCAGGATTGCCGCGTAGAGCGTGCCGCCGCGCACCGCGACGTCGTCACCGAACAACGCGGAGCCGGTGAGGAGCGATAGGTCCTCGATGCGCTCGATCGGTTGTCCGACCGAAGTGTCGCGCGTGACCGATCTGTCGGCGGGGGCGTTCAGGGCGGGGCTCCGGGGCGTCGCGGTTGCGGGAGGAGACGAGAGCGTGAAGCAGGCCGTAAGCCGGCGATGACGAGTGGCCGAGGTGGGAGCACGGTAGTGGATCCACGCCTGCCGACTCGGAAGCCGGCGAATGTACCGGGGCGTGCCGGCCGCGTGCAAGGCCCGGTTTCGTCGCCCCAGGCTTGGCCGCGTCGGGCCGCTTTTGTCACGCGAGAGTCGATCCAGCGCGCGTGACCCGTGACGGAGTGCCCGCGGCTGGCGAGGCACGGTGCAGGGCGCACGGCCTGGCGCCGATATCGACGTTGAGGCGAGGCGTTCGAGGATCGAGAGCCGTTCCGGACTGCATGGCGGAGCGCGACGACGCATCGCCAACGCGACCGGACACTCCGACCATGGTATCGAGCCTGTTCAAGCTGTCACGCCACTTCTCCATCACCACGTTCGCCGTGGTGATCGCCAGCGCGCTGCTGGCGAGCTTCGCCTATCGATATGTCAGCGAGGCGCGCCTGATCGACGCAATCGAAATGAACAGCGCCAGTCTCACGCGTACGACCGTGCGACAACTGGGCCCGCGCGTCGGGCGCTACATCGCCGAACTCGACGGCGCATCGGCCGACTCGGTCGCGAAGCATCCCGAGGCGCACGCGTTGCGCAGCGCGATCAGTGCGCTTTATCAGGACTTTCCGCTCATCGGCTGGAGCCTGTACGACGCGCGCGGCAGGGAGGTGTTGTCCGACTCGCTCGAATTGCGCGGCGAGCAGGGCGACTCCCGCGAGGCCGCCGCCGCCGCGCTGACGCGGCTGGTGCGCAGCGATCTGGTGCTGCGCTTTCAGCGTGAGGGCGTGCCCGCCAACCGCCGGGTGGATGTGGTTGCGACATTCGCGTCCATCAATACAGGCGTCCGCGGTGGTGACGGCGTGCTGTTGTTGCGCGTACCAGTCACCGAGCAGTGGGTGAGCGCGCAGCGCATGCAGCCGTTCGTGTTTCTCGGTGTCGCGCTGATCGGAGCGGTGTTCTACGTGATGATGTCGCTCGCGCTGCGACGCGCCGAACATGCCACGCGCTTCGAGATCGCCAAGCAGATGGCGACCGACGAAGTCGTGCGGCGCACGGTGGAGCTGATCGAGCAGCAGAACCGCGAGAAGGCGAGCGTGGAGGGCGGCGCTGTGGGGCTGCCGCGCGCCGAGGTGGTT
>CADECO010000056.1:6865-16904 GCA_902825905.1 uncultured beta proteobacterium | reverse complement strand
CACAGTCCCAGGCTGTCGACGATCGAAGCCGAATTGCGCACGGCCTACGAGCGCGGCCAGTTCCTGCTGCATTTTCAGCCGGTGGTGAGTCTGCTGACCAATTCGATCGTCGGGGCCGAGGCGCTGGTGCGCTGGGAGCATCCGACGCGCGGACTGCTCGCCGCCGGCGAGTTCATGGCTGCCGCGGAAAAATCAGGCATGGTGGTGCCGATCGGCGAACGCGTGCTGGAGCAGGCGTGTCAGTTGGCCGGCGCCTGGTCGCGCGTGACGTCCGAGCCGATCTTCATCTCGGTGAACTTGTCGGCGCACCAGTTCGACCAACCACGCGCACTGATCGGCTCGATCCAACGGGCACTGTCGCGCGGTGGGCTGACGCCGAGTCTGCTCGAGCTCGAAGTTACGCAGGCACTGCTTGCCCGTCGCTCCGACGAAACGCTCGCGCTGCTGCGCGAACTGCGCTGCATCGGTGTTCGCCTGACGGTGCACGACTTCGGTACCAGCCTGTCGGACCTGCTGCACGTGCGCAACTACCCGATCAACACGCTGAAGATCGACCGCGCGTTGTTGCAGAACGTACCCATGAACACCAACGACACGACGATCGTTCGCTCGCTCGTGGCGATGGCTCGAGGCCTCGGGCTCACAGTCGCGGCTCAGGGATTGGAGCGCAAGGATCACGTGGGGCTGTTGGTCGACATGGGCTGCACGTTCGGGCAGGGTGAGGCGTTCGGAGTGCCGCTCATGGCCGACGACTTTTTCCGCTTGTTGGTAAATCGTCAAACCCCGGCGTCGGACCAGACCGAACTCGCCGCGTAACTTCCGCGTAACTTCTCACGCCCGCTTCGACCGGGGGTGTGTCAATTCCGATCGATGGCGCACGTTCGTGCGCTGGGGCGAGCTAAATTAACGGCTTGGCCCGAACGGCCTTCGCCCCGATCCGCTCTCCCACAAACACGTTAGTTGTCAGTTGGTTGCGTACCGACAGCTCGCCAGGTTGAGGAAAGCGAGGATCGCGGCTCTGCGGAGGTTACCAAGCCGGCAATCCTGAACCCGGCCGACGCAAGCGCGTGCGAGCGCGATTGCATAAGAACCAGAGGACGGACCCAACGTGGCTACAACAACCTATCTCCTTGCTGTGCAGTCTCCGAAATTGTTCGTCGCCCTCGCCGCATCGCTGATGGTGTCCGCGTGCGTGCTCGATGGCTCGTCGAGCTCGTCATCGAGCGGTTCCACCGGCACGACCGCGACAACGGCTTCGAGCGCTACGTCTGCGAGCACGCGCATGAGCAGCGGCTCGACCAGCTCGACCAACAGCGCAGGTTCCACGAGCGCGGCCCCGCGATCAACATCTTCGGGGTCCTCAACCGCGCCGACGACCACCGGCTCCACGACTGGTACCACGGGTGGAACGTCGTCCACCAACGTGGCGAGCAACACACCGTCATCGACGAGCACGAGCCAGTCCGGCAGCACCACGTCAAGCAGCACCACCGCCTCCAACAACACGTCGAGCGGTGGCGCGAGCAGCTCATCGTCGAGTGGCGGCACGTCGGGGGCCGTCGCTGGCCTGGACTTCCAGGGCAGCGCCTCGACCAGCGGCACGGTGCGATTCGAGTTCACCAGTCCGTTGGCCATCTACCCGGCAACCTACATCTGGCGCGTGCTCCCGCGTCAGCAAAACGGCTATTACACGACCTTCTTCTGGGGCAACAACGGCAATTTCCTCTGGAATAAGGGCTCGCCTGATACGTACTACGGCGCGCATCCGTATCCGGCCGCACCGCCCAATGGCTCGACGCACAAGTGGGAAATCGCGTCCGGCGGCGGCGACTACCTGAGCAGCGAGAACGTCAACTACGGCGCATGGCACACCCAGGCGCTGCGCGTTTGGGCGGACGGCTCGGGCAAGCACCACGAGTACTACTGGAATCTGCCCGATACGAGCAAAGTCATTCGCGTCACCGAGTCGGCGAGCTACGGCAACAACAATCCGCCGTCGCCGGTACTTGCCTTCGGCGACGCGCCGTGGAATCCGTCGAACGAAATCATGAACGGCATTCTGCGCGGCATTCAGGTGTATTCATCGGCGCTGTCGGTGAGCGACATCCTCGCCGAAGTGTCGGCGCCACGCTCAACCAGCGCGGGTAATGGTTCGATCTGGTATCTCAATCTGAATCCAACGCCCAGTGACATCTCGGACAAGTCGGGCCGCGGCAACAATCCGGCGTGGGTGGGTGGTGGTCGACCCGCGCTGTGGAGTGGGTCGTAGCCCCATCGTCAGGGGCCCGTTGCAGTCGATTCGCTTTGCAGTGTCTTGCAGCGCAACTGCGCTGCCCGGAATCCAGCCGACGCGCTGACGATCCCTGAAACGCGGAAGCGCGCGCTGCGCGCGAATCTTCTGTAGTCTGCGGTTCCTTCTCGCGGGAGCGTCCCACCGATGGCGCTGGACATCTTGAGCGGCGCGCGTGCCGCTTTGCTGGCAATTCTGCTCGCGGCGTTCGCCCTCGTCGGGTGCGGCGGCGGCGGTGGGGGCGGCGATTCCTCCGGCGACAGCGCGTCCACCGGCAGTGGCGGCGGCGGTGGAGCGGGCCTCGGCGCATCCGTCACCGGACTCAACTTCCTCGGCAGCGCCGCGACCGCAGGCACCGTGCGGTTCGAATTCACCAGTCCACTGGCGATCTACCCCGCCACCTACATCTGGCGCGTGAATCCGCGCCAGCAAAGCGGCTACTACACGAGCTTCTTCTGGGGCAATGGAGATCCAACCACGGGATTTTTGTGGCGCGCGGGCTCGGCTGACAGCTACTACGGCGCGCATCCCTACCCGCAACCGCCGCCGAGTGGCTCGACGCACAAGTGGGAGATCGCGGTGGGTGGTGGCGACATCCTGAGCGCGGAGAACGTCGCGTACGACACGTGGTACGCGCAGGTGTTTCGCGCCTGGTCCGATGGCGCGGGCAAGCACCACGAGTTCTACTGGAATTGGCCCGATCAGAGCAAAGTGATCCGCAAGACCGAACCGTCGAGCTATGGAAGCACCAATCCGCCATCGCCCGTGCTGGTCTTCGGTGATGCACCCTGGAGTCCGTCGAACGAGATCCTAAACGGCATCCTGACCGGCATCCAGGTCTACTCGAGTCTGCTGTCGCTCACCGACATCGCCGCCGAGGTCAACAGCCCGCTCAGTTCGAACGCAGGCGCTGCGTCGATCTGGTATCTCAATATCAATCCGACGCCGTTCGACATCAGCGACAAATCCGGCAAGGGCAACAATCCGGCGTGGGTGGGCAGCGGAAGACCGCTGCAGTGGAACAAGCTGTAGCGCGGTGCACTGACTTGCACAAAAAAAGCCCGGTTCGAGCCGGGCTTTTCGTTTTCGTGCGGTTGCGCGCGTGAAGTTGGGCGCTCAGGCTGCTTTCTTCTGCGCCGCCGGCTTGCCGTCGAAGAACTGCTCGTCTTCGGTCGAGCCGTGCAGAGCAGTGGTGGAGCTCTTGCCTGCCTGGATGGTCTGCGTGAGGTCGTCGAAGTAGCTGGTACCGACTTCGCGCTGATGCTTGACCGCCGTGAAGCCCTTCTCGGCCGCGGCGAACTCCTTCTGCTGCAGCTCGACGAACGCGGTCATGTTGTTGCGCGCGTAGCCGTATGCCAGATCGAACATCGAGTAGTTGAGCGAGTGGAAGCCCGCCAGCGTGATGAACTGGAACTTGTAGCCCATCGCGCCGAGTTCACGTTGGAATTTCGCGATCGCCGCATCGTCGAGATTGCGCTTCCAGTTGAACGACGGCGAGCAGTTGTACGCGAGCATCTTGCCGGGAAACTTCTTGTGGATCGCCTCGGCGTAGCGGCGCGCGAACTCCAGGTCGGGGGTGCCGGTCTCGCACCACACCATGTCGGCGTACTCGGCGTAGGCCACGCCGCGCGATACCGCCTGATCGAAGCCGTTCTTCACGCGATAGAAGCCTTCGGCCGTGCGCTCGCCGGTGAGGAACGGCTTGTCGTTGTCATCGACATCGGAGGTCACCAGGTTGGCGGCTTCGGCATCGGTTCGTGCAAGCAACACCGTCGGCACGCCCATCGTGTCGGCTGCGAGGCGCGCGGCGATCAGCTTCTCCACCGCCTCGCGCGTGGGCACCAGCACCTTGCCGCCCATATGCCCGCATTTCTTCACTGAGGCCAACTGGTCTTCGAAGTGCACACCGGCCGCGCCAGCCTCGATCATCGCCTTCATCAACTCATGCGCGTTGAGCACGCCGCCGAATCCCGCTTCGGCATCCGCCACGATAGGTGCGAAGTAATCGACGTCGCCCTTGCCTTCCATGTGCTGAATCTGATCGGCCCGCTGCAGCGCGTTGTTGATGCGCTTGACCACGGTCGGAACGCTGGACACCGAGTAGAGCGACTGGTCGGGATACATCGACAGGCTGTCGTTCGCATCCGCAGCGACTTGCCAGCCCGACAGATACACCGCCGGCACGCCTGCCTTCACCTGCTGCAGCGCCTGGTTACCGGTCAGTGCGCCGAGCGAATTCACGAACGGGCGCTCGCTGCACATCGTCCAGAGCTTCTCCGCGCCGCGCCTGGCCAGCGTGTACTCGATCGGCATCGATCCGCGCAGGCGGTAGACGTCGGCCGCGCTGTAGCCGCGCTTGATGCCGCGCCAGCGCGGGTTTTCATTCCAGTCCTTCTGGATCTGCGCGATGTCCTGCTCTCGTTTTGTGGTCATTACTCGGGCTTCCTCTGTGAAACACCTCGGGGATTTGCCGCCTGGCGCACTCTCTCCCAATGCACCGGCAGCACGGTGGTGGGATGCGTTCTCCCACTGGCCCTGAGGGTAACGGATTGTTTGCAGTGCAGCAATCCGAGGAATAAGCATAAGTATTTGATTACATGAAACTTACCTATTGATCTAAGTCAATGATATCAACGGCTTAGCGACTGAATTTTGCGATGCAAAATGCTTCCTCAATCAGCAAAATGAAACTTTCTGTTGGCACGAGGCAATAGTCCGATGGACGATGACCGGGCGCGGCGCGTGACTTATGGAAGTCGGCGCCGGCGTGCAGGTTCGTCTTCGTGAGGAGGTCACTCAGAAATGAAAGCGACACTCGATGGCCAGGTCGTGGCCGAGAGCACCGACGTGGTGGCGTGCGACGGCTACCAGTACTTTCCGCGCGAGTCGGTACGGATGGAATGGTTAGAGCCCGCGCCCAAGACTGAATCGGATCTGGCCTGTCCGCACGGCGTGCAGTTCTACGACGTGGTCATCGACGGTGCGCGGAAGTCGCGCGTCGCGTGGTCGTACGAGGCGCCGCGCCCGGCCATGCAGGCGGTGGCGTTCCGCGTCGGATTCTGGAAGGACGTCGCGGTGGGCTGACGCTATCGATACCGGTACACGACGATCTTGTCGGCGGCCGACTCCGGCGTCCACACCTCGCCCTTGCGGCCGTGGATCTGACGCACGTTGGCCGTGCCGCTGGTCGACGACTTGTACGTTTCGAACTTCTCAGTCACCGGATCGAACCGCAGCATCAACTGCGCCTGCCATTCCGAGGCCCACACTTTGTCGGTCTCGTCGACATACACCGCATACACGCGCGGTCGCTCGCCTGGCGCTTTCCAGGCTTTCCACGCGTTGGTGCGCGGATCGAAGCGCGAGAGCTGACCCGAATTCCATTCGGCCACCCAGATCATGCCTGTCGAATCGGACCACACGCGGCGCGCGCCCTGATTCGGCGTGGGCGGTTCGATCATCGCGACCTGATGCGACTTGGCATCGATGCGCCCCACGTACGAGCCGGCGAGCGAGGCGAAGTACACGATGCCATCGGGCGTGGAATGAATGCCGTACGGACCGCGACCCTTGGGTGCCTGAAACACCTTCATGTCGCCGTTGCGCGGATCGAGCCGCCCGTAGATACCCGACTGCCCGGTGAACCAGTGGATGCCGTCGCGATCGAAGATCGCGGTGTTGAGATTGGTGTAGCCGCTGCCCTCGGGTAGTGCCCACTTGCGAACCGCATTCGTTTTCGGGTCGACGCGCACGATCGCGTTCTGCCCACCGTCGGTGAGCCATGGTGCGCCATCGGGGCCGGCGATGACACCATGCGGACGCGAGCCCTGGCCAAGCGGCACCAGGTCGACCTTGCCCGATTTAGGATCGAGCTTACCCAGGTGCCCGCTATGCTGGAACGCAATCCACACCGGACCATCGGCGGCCGCATCCGCCCACACGTCGTGCGCGAAATGATTGGGCGGCAGCTTGTATTCCTGAACGCTGATTTGCGCGCTCGCATGGAATGCGGGCACTGCGAAGAGCAGGGCGCAGAGCGGTGCGATGGCGAGTGCGGGTCGCATGGAAACCTCCAATTCACCGGGAGGCATTGATCATACGCCCGCGCGATTCTCCAATCGGTGAGCAGCCACCGCGAATTCGCCCCCGCATCGCGAGTCTCAGAGCTGCGCGCGTCCGATCATGATGACGACGAATTGCGTCAGCAAAGCGAAGGCCATGACCCAGAGAAATCCGCGCAGCCAGCGCATGTACGTGGTGGGATCGATCCGCCTGCGCACCTGATAGCCCGCCGCGAGCGCCACTGCAGCGACGCCCACCCAAGGCAACATGGTGAGCCAGAAGCCGAGGGTGATGCCGTCGGCGCTCATCCAGCCGGCGACCTGCGCCGACTTGCCGCCGATGCCGCTGTAGTTCGCCAGTTGCACGATCGCCTGCGGACCGAGCTGCAATCCCATGAACAGGATCAGCAGCACCGGCAGATTCATGTTCGTGCTCGACTCCACCCAGCCGCCGATCACGCCGAACACGATCGTGCAGAGCACCGGATGGCGCTTGATCCAGCCCAGATTCGCGGCGCCGATCCGCTGGATGTTCAGGTACAGGAACAGCACGAACGACAGCACCAGCAGGAACGGCGCCGGATCAGCGGTGATCACCATGCGCGTGCCGACGTAGGCACCAGCCATGATCGCCAGCGGCAGATACCAAAACCGCCCGATGCTCTCGCTCCACTTGCCGCCGGCGATGGCATTGGCGATCGACAGGAAGAACGCCGGGACGATGACGATCAGGATCGTCGCCCTGGTGTCGAGCACCAGGCTCAGCAGCGGCATCGCGATCAGCGGATAACCGAAACCGAGCGCACCGTGCACGAATCCGGCCGCGCCGGTGACGAGCACGATCCAGGCGAGCGACCACCACGGCAGCGTGGTCAGATCCATCGGGAATTCATCGTGGCAGGGCCAATGGCATTCTGTTGCCGGGGCGAAGGGCAGTCCGGTGATCGCACCGCGATCCGCGCACGAGGCGCAGCTCGGGTCAAGGCAGCGGCGTGCTCTGCGTGCCTCCCGAGAGGAACGGGATGCGCGGCATGCAGCAGCCCGGGCTCATGCAGAACAAGAGCGCGCGATCGGGATGATTGCGTGCCATCGCGTCTTCGGTGATTGCCGTTACCAGCGGATCACGCGCATCGGCCGGCAGGCGCATCGCCTGCAGCAGCATCGCGCGATGCCTCATCGTTGCGGCGACATCGAGTTCCAGCGTCTGTGCATCGATGGTGACGCCGTAGTAGAACAGCGCCGCCTGCGCCGACACTCGCTGCTCGCGTACGTCGCGTGCGACCTCCTGCGGCGGACGCTCGAGCGGCAGTGCGTAACCACCGCCACCCGCCGTGCGGATGACGATCTGATCGTCGCGCTTGAGTTCGGCATTCACTGCGCCTTCGGTGGGCAGGTAGAAGCGGATCATGCCGTCGCGCAATTGCCAGGCGCTGGTGTGCACGCCGTCCAGCCCGTTCGCCGATCCGCGTGACGAGTCGCTCGCATGTTCGATCGTCAATCGCAGGGCGAGATCGGCGCTGGCGCGGATAATCAGCTCGACGCCCAGGCCGCCGCGCCACCGACCCGCACCGGCCGAATCGATGACCGGACGGTGCTGCTCCACGACGATCGGGAAGCGGCTTTGCAGCGATGCGAACGCGTCCTTGCCATCGGGCGCGCCAGCTAGCGCCCAGCTGCCATCGGCGCCGTCGGCGCTGATTTGAGCACGCGCACCGACGCGCACCACCCCAAGTTCAACGACCGGCTGTTTCACGCGTGGTTGCCCGTGCGCAGCCGATCGCTTCCGTGCGCCCCTAGTGCGTGATGCACTAGTGCGCAACAACGTCGGCGAGGATCTTCTCGAAGCATTCGTCGGCAAGCTGATGCAGTTCGGCGGTGGTGCGATTCTGGATCGGGTGCGGCACGACCACGAGCGCCGGCTCGAACCCGAGCGCGGTGTTCTGGGCGTCGGCCGCCTGGACGAACTCGGTCGTGATCACGTTGACGCCAGCCACGCCGCGCGCGTCGAGGTCGATGAGGTCGTGCAAACTGCACGACGTGCACGACCCTCAATCAGAGAGCGCGATCACCACCACCTTCGCTTCGGTGGCAATCTGCTGCAGCAGCTCGGTGGGCGCGACCCGCGTGTTGGTCGGTTTCTTGTAGCGACGGGTCGCGATGCCGCGCTCGGCGAAGCGCTTCTCGATGCGATCGATAAATTCGTTGCCGCGGCTCTTGCCGATGTCGAGCAGCGCGACCGACTGCCCGGTGAGCGAGGGCGGCGGCGCCAGGCGCGAGCGACGGGTGCTGCTCGTCTCGGCGGTGGGATCACGCAAACGTTGGGAGGGGTGCATCGAAACTCCTACAGGCTGGACGAAGGTTGCCGCGAATCTCGCGACAGGATATCGGCTGGAAATCTATTCGCGGATCTGTTTGCTCACTGCCACGGTCTGATCCCGCGCGCGACCGGCGAGCCATCCGGCCATGATCGCCGAGAACATGCCGGCCTCGCCGCCGGCGCGCACGATCAGCAAGCCTTCAGGCCAGAATTTCGAGACCATGTCGTTGGCACGCTCCGGCCCGATCCCCTCGGGGACGCCGCCCGCGCCGATCACCAGATCCTTGCCGGGTCGCTTCAGCGCTTCGAACAACTCGCGCTCGACGCGTGCGCGATCCCAACCGGCGCGACGGAAGATGCCGTAGTGCTCGGGCGACAGCACCAGGATCGCATTGCCGAACTCGCACATCTTCGGATGATTCACTGCGAACAGGCCCATCGCGAGCGATCGGGTCAGTTCTTCCGGGGTGCGGGATCGCTGGTCAGTGAATCCTTGCAACGCCTCGCCCTGGAACAGCGTCACCGCGCTCTTGCCCGGTGCAATGCCGCGTGCTTGCGCGAGCGGCGTCCAGAATGGATCGGATTCATCCTCGGCGAAGCACAGTCCGACTTTGTGCGGACCCCCGAGCGTGGCGCGATCGATGCCGCCGGGCAACCCGCCGCCGACGTTGCGAATGATCAGGTTGAGCGCGCGCGTGATGGTCGAGTTGGCGCGATTGCCCTGACCCAGCGCGTTCAATCCGGCGTTCATGCCGATGCGCCGGGTGATCGGCCCGTTGACGATGACGATCGGGCCGGAGAAGTACGTTGTGCACAGCAGCCCGTGCATCGTGAACTTGGGCTCGAGTGCGGCCTCGATGATGGCCAGCACGACCGGCATGTATTCCGGTTTGCACCCGGCCATGACGGCGTTGATCGCAACCTTCTCGATCGTGCATGGCGCGAGATTGGGCGGAATCAGGCCGACGACTTCATCGGGCTTGCGCGAGGTGCCGGCGAGCATGCGCAGGATGCGCTCGTCGGTTGGCGGCACCACCGGCAGCCCGTCAGACCAGCCGCGCGCGTAGCACGCTTCGATCGGATCGTCGTAGTCGCCCAGTTCGATCGGGCGCGACGTCAAGCCGGTGTCACCGAACCTGGCGCGCAGGCGTTCGGCAACGCCTGGTTCAGTCGTTTTCGATCCGCAGCCTGGTCGCAAGTCCGGCAGCGTGCTGCCCAGATCAGCGCGGCCGACGATGCGTTGCCATTCGGCGCGGTCCCAACCGATGGTGCGTTCGACTTCGCGGCCACCGCGCACGCGGATGAGCGTGGGGACGACTTCGATGTTCTGGCGATACGACCATTCGAGCCCGGTGTCGTCCACGCGATGCG
>CADECO010000056.1:5416-6765 GCA_902825905.1 uncultured beta proteobacterium | reverse complement strand
TCGCGATGTAGTCGGCCAGCACGGCCCAATCGAGCTCGCCGAGTCCAGCCGCGATTGCTTTACGTGTCTGTTCGGCGATCAGCGTGGCGTTGGCCATTGGCACGCCAAGCCCCTGTCCGGTGGTGCGAGCCAGCTCCACGTCCTTGAGCCCCAGGCTCAAGGTGAACGAGGGTTGGGAGTACGCGCGCTCGGCGATCATGCGGCCGTAGTTGCGATACGCGGGGCAGCCGAATGAGGTGCTGCCCAGGATGTTGACGAAATCCTGCGGCTGCACGCCTGCCTTGCGGGTCAACGCGATCGCCTCGCCCAGCCCCTGCACCATGTTGGCGAGCAGATAGTTGCGCGCGATCTTGACCGCGTTGGCGAGCTCCGGGCGCTCGCCGACGATGAACACTTGCTTGGCCAGAATCTTGAACAGCGGCTCGCAACGCTCGAGCGCGGGCTTGGCACCAGCGGCGATCACATCCAATTCGCCTTTGGCTGCGAGCGCGGGCCGGCCGAACACCGGCGCCGACACGTATTGACTGCCCGATTGCGCGTGGATCTGCGCCAGCGACTTGGCAACCTCCAGGCCGACGGTCGACATGTTGATGTGCAGCGACCCGGCCGGCCAGCGCGCGGCCAGTCCGGAATCGAGCCAGACCGCGCGTGTCGCGTCGTCATCGGCCACCATCGTGATGGCGACATCCGCGCCGATCAGATCGCTCGGCGCGGTGGCCACGCGCGCGCCGCGTTTGGCTACGTCGTCGGCCGCGCTGCGCGTGCGATTGAACACCGTGAGCGAGTGGCCCGCCTCGAGCAGGCGCGGTGCCATCGCCTTGCCCATTTGTCCCAGTCCGATGAATGCGATATGCATGGATGCTTCCGATTGCGACTACTTGGGAGTCGCCAATCTGAGCGACAAATCACGGAACATCCTCGACTCAGGTTCCAGGGATTTGTCGCTCAGATTGGAGACGGGTGTGTAAATCGACGGCGATGATAAGGGTTGTTCGACGCCCGCTGAACGAATAGCCTTCCTGCGCGTTCACGACCACCAACTTCAGCGACGGGGCGAATAGCATGAGCAGCGACACCGGAAATACGAGCGACTACAAGAGCGAAATCCGCGACGGCATGCGCATCGACTGGGACGTGCCGATCCGCATGGATGACGGCATCGTGCTGCGCGCCGACATCTTCCGCCCGATCAAAGCGGGCACATACCCGGCGATCCTGAGCTACGGCCCCTACGGCAAGGGACTCGCGTTCCAGGATGGCTACAAGACCGCGTGGGAGATCATGGCGCGCGAGTTTCCCGACGCGGTCGCCGGCACCACCAACAACTACCAGAACTGGGAGGTCGTCGA
>CADECO010000056.1:3359-5316 GCA_902825905.1 uncultured beta proteobacterium | reverse complement strand
ATCTGCGTGTGGGAAGGCTGGTCCGACAACTACCGCGACGGTGCGCGCCACGGCGGCATCGCATGCACGTTCCGCAAGAACTGGCAGGACATGCAGGTGAAGACGGTGCAGCACGGCGTGGGCGAGCGTGGCGCGCGCAGCCGCGTAACAGGTGAGCTGGTGTGCGGCCCCGAAACGCTCGCCGAGGACGAGTTGGTCCGCAATCGCGAGAACATGTGGAACGAGTATCTCGCGCATGCACTCGATGGACCGTACTACCGCGAGCGCTCGGCGCACTTCGAGCGGATCAAAGTGCCGCTGCTGTCGTGCGCCAACTGGGGCGGGCAGGGCTTGCACACGCGCGGCAACTTCGAGGGGTTCGTGCGTTCGGCCTCCGACAAGAAGTGGCTGGAGGTGCACGGCAACTCGCACTGGGCACCGTTCTACACCGACTGGGGCGTGGCGCTGCAGAAGAAGTTTCTCGATCACTTTCTCAAGGGCGCCGACAACGGTTGGGACAAGCAACCCAAGGTGCAGTTGCGGGTGCGCCATCCGGGCGAGAAGTTCGTGTTGCGTGACGAGACCGAATGGCCGCTCGCGCGCACCAAGTGGACGCACTTCTATCTCGATCCCGACGGCATGAAGCTGTCGACGGTTGCGCCAAAGACCGATCGCACGCTCGGTTACGACGCGATGGGTGATGGGCTGACGTTCTCCACCGGCCCGCTCGCGCAGGCAACGGAAATCACCGGTCCGTCGGCGCTGAAGCTGTGGATCTCATCGTCGACTACCGACGCCGATCTGTTCGTCGTGCTGCGGGTGTTCGATCCGACCGGCAAGGAAGTCGTATTCCAGGGCGCGCTCGATCCGCACACGCCGGTGGGGCAGGGCTGGCTGCGCGCCTCCCATCGCAAGCTCGATCCGCAGCTGTCCACGCCGTATCGGCCGTATCACACGCACGACGAACGTCAGCCGCTCACGCCGGGCCAGCAAGTGGAACTTGACGTCGAGATCTGGCCGACCTGCATCGTCGTGCCTGCCGGATACAGCGTGGCGCTCACGATTCGCGGCAAGGACTACGAATACGGCGGCGAGGCGGCGACGCTCTCCAACATGAAGAACCCGATGCGCGGCTGCGGGCCGTTCATTCACGACGATCCGCAGGATCGGCCACCGGCGATCTTCGGCGGCAAGGTGACGCTGCATCTGGGTCCGAATCGCCCGGCATCGGTGCTGCTGCCGATCATTCCGACGAAGTAGGTGGGATCTATGGGGCGGACCGCGACACGAATTCCGCCACCAAAGCCAGCATCCGATCGGGTTGATCGCGAAACGGATCGTGCCCGCATTGATCGAGCTTCTCGAGCCGGACCGCGCCGCGCGCGAGCTCCGCAATGCGCTCGATCTGCATCATCGTGCCGTGCGTGTCCTGGTGGCCCTGCACCGCGAGCACCGGACAGCCGATGCGCGCGAGCTCGCCTTCGATGGTCCAGCCGCTCGCGTGCAGTCGTGCCCAGACCTCGGCCCAGCCGTTGAAGGTCGCATCCACGTCGCGGTGGTAGCGGCCCAGCCGCTCGCGCAGCACGCTGCCGGGCCAGCTGTGCTGCTGCTCGGCCGTCGCATCGCGCGTTGCCGCTTCAGTGCGCACATGCGGCGCGACGACCACGAGGGCGCGTAGCGGCAATCCGCGCGCGGCGTAGTGCAACGCTGCGGTTCCGCCATCGCTGTGACCGACCAGCACGACGTCATCGAGCGCGAGGGTGCGCAGGATCTCCGGCAGCACCACCGCGCCTTCGTGCGCCATGAAATCGAGCGGGCGCGGCTCGGCCAGCACATCGGACTGGCCATGGCCATAGCGCGAGTAGATCAGCGCGCCGCAGCCTGTTCGCGCGGCCAGTCGCGCCGGGAAGTCGCGCCACATCGCAACCGCGCCCAGTCCTTGATGCAGAAACACGATTGTCGGCAACCGGGGTGCCGC
>CADECO010000056.1:0-3259 GCA_902825905.1 uncultured beta proteobacterium | reverse complement strand
CGTCGCGCGCTTCGCGGTGACGCGCGCCCAGGCGGTAAGCGTTTCGCCCACCAGACTCATCGCCCGGAACTGGAACTGCACTTTCCACACCCAGCCGTGCGGGGCGACCCAGTCCTTGAGAAGTTGCACGACGAACTGTTGTTTGAGTGAGCCGGCAACGAGTAGGCCCGGCAGCTTTTCATGTTCGACGGTGAACGGCCGGTCGTAGTGGATCTTGTGCCAGTTCTCCATCGCCGCCGACCAGCGAAACGCGTGCGCGGTGGTGATCGGACCTTTCACCAGTGACGGAATGATTGCGCCAACTGCGACTTCCTCGAAGTGCACCTGTTTCATGAGGGTCGCGCCTGCCGTCAACGCCTGATCAGCGACGTGCGCACTTTGAGCAGCAACGCCCCCGCGCTGGTGCGGAACTCGGATTCCACGGTGACCAGCACCATCGGCCCCTGGCTTGTCTCGCGCTCGACGATGTCGGCGTAGCGCGAGCGCACCGTGACCCGCTCGCCATGCTGGGCGTGTCGATAGAACTCGAACGCCGAGCCGCCGTTCATCAGTCGCAGGCCGCGCAGCGGTTCGATCTCGGGCAGCCCTTGCGCCGCGGTCGCGCCGATGCCGTCGGCCACCCCATCGAAATCCGGATCGCGCGCGCGCGCCTGCAACGGATCGGGCAAGCCGAACGCACGGCGGAACATGTGCGTCGGAAACAGCAGCGGGGCCACCGCCCCGCCGAAGTGCGCGGCGGCTGCGTCATCCATGAACACCGGATCGTTGTCCATGATCGCCTGGGCGTAGCGGCGCACCGCGCCACGCTCGACGGCGTCGCAGGCGATTTCGATTTCGGAGGACACGCCGATGTAGGCACGCACCGCGTCGGTGAGCAGGGTCATCGTCGCGGGCAGTTCTTGGTGCGTAGGCACGGAGCGAGAGCTATCGGAGCGCCCATGCCTAACCAACTGTTCCATCGGCCGTACGTCGTAGAACCCTGCCTGGCGTCGCGCCGGTATGCGTGGCGGCATCGACGACCACCGCGCCGTTGACGATCACCGTGGTACGCGCCCCGCTCGGGTACTGGTGCGGCTTCTCGTAGGTGGCCAGATCGCGAAAATCGGCCGGGTCGAAGATCGTGATGTCGGCTCGGTGACCCTCGCGCAACAGTCCGCGGTCGGTGAGCTTGAGCGCCGCGGCGGTGGCGCCGGTCATCTTGTGGATCGCCAGTTCGAGCGGCATCAAACCCTCGTCGCGCACGTAGCGGCTCAGCACGCGCGGGAAGGTGCCGTAGAACCGCGGATGCGGCATGCCCTGGCTCACCGTGCCGTAGGTGGCGACGCAATTGCCGTCGGAGCCGACCAGCGCGAGCGGTGAGGCGACGAGTTCGCGTACGTCATCCTCGGCGATCGAGGTGACCAGCACGCGCGTGGCGCCTTTGTCGTCGATCAGGTGATCGCACAGCGCATCGACCGGATCGATGCCCCGCTCTGCGGCCAGCTGCGCGATCGTCTTGCCGGCGCGCTCGGGCAGGTGCGGCGTGATCGAGATGCGCACCGCTTCCCACGACGGAATGCGACCCCAGTTGTTGAGGCCGTTCGCGGCGATGGCCGTGCGGATGCGATTGCGCGTCGCAGGCTCGCGCAGTCGTTCGATCATCGACTCCACCCCGCCTTCCTGCACCCACTGCGGCAGGATGTTCTTGAGCGGATTGCTGCCCGCGGTGTACGGATAGGCATCGCAGTCGATCTCGACACCGCGCACACGCGCCGCCTCGATCAGATTGAGCGCGTGGGTGACCTTGCCCCAGTTGTTCACGCCGGAGCATTTGAAGTGCACCACCTGCGTGTGCACGCCGCAGGTCTCGGCGAAATCGATCGCTTCTTCGAGTGCCTCGATGACGTGGTCGGACTCGTCGCGCAGATGAGTGAAGTACGCCGCGTTGTGGCGCGCGAGCACCCGGCCCAAGGCGATCAGTTCATCACGTTCGGTGTACGCGCCAGGCGGCGTGAACAAGCCGCTCGACATGCCGAGCGCGCCGGCGTGCAAGCCATCTTCGAGCAGCGCGATCATCTGCGCGAGCTCGGCGCTGGTAGGCGCGCGCTGGTCCATGCCCATCACCATCAGGCGCAGCGTGTTGTGCCCGACCAGCATGCCGGCATTCACCGAGGTGGCCGGAAAGGTGTCGAGATACTGCGGAAACGTCAGCTCGCGAAACGGCAGCCACGGTGCGCTCGGACTCAGATAGTCCTTGAGCAGACTCACCTTGCCTGGCAGACACGGCGCCACCGAGAAGCCGCAGTGGCCGATGATCTCGGTGGTGACGCCCTGTCGCAGCTTGCTTTCCGCCTTCGGATTGATCGGCAGCGTGAAATCCGAATGGGTCTTGATGTCGATGAAGCCCGGTGCGACCGCGAGATCGGTTGCGTCGATGGTGCGCGACGCACTCGCGTTCAGGTGCGGTGCGATGCCGACGATGCGCCCGGCGTTCACGGCAAGGTCGGCGCGTTCGCCCGCGCGGCCGGTGCCGTCGTACACGGTGCCGCCGCGAATCAGCAGATCGACATTCATGGAGCGAGTGTAGCTAGAATCGACGACCATTTCCTTCGCGAACAGGTCCGATCATGTCGCAACCCCCGCAGATTCCCGCATCCGTGCGTGCCCTGATGGCCGAAGTCGGGCCGAAGTGGGGCAGCGATATCGGCAAGCACGTGAAGATGATGATCGAAGCGTTCTCGCCGGTGCTCGCCACCGCACCGAAGGAGGGGGTCACCGCCACGCGCGACATCCCGTACGGCAAGCACGAGCGACAGGTGCTCGACGTGTACCAGGCGCGCGGCTTGAACAATGCGCCCGTGGTCATGTTCATCCACGGCGGTGCGTTCGTCGACGGCGAGAAGGACCGCACCAGCGAGGTCTACAGCAACGTGCTGTACTTCTTCGCGCGGCACGGCATGCTCGGCATGAACGTCGAATTTCGTCTGGCACCTGAAACGAAGTATCCGGGCGGCGCGCAGGACATCGGGCAAGCGGTCGCTTGGGCGCGTGAGAACGCGGCGCGTTTCGGCGGCGATCCCAATCGCATTTTCATCTTCGGTCACTCGGCCGGCGCCGCGCACGCCGGGCTGTACGCCTACGACAAGCGCCTGTGGCCGGCGAGCGGTCATGGACTGGCCGGGCTTATCGTGCTGAGCGGTCGAGTGCGCTGCGACAACATCGCTGAGAATCCCAACGCGAAGAAGGTCGAGGCGTACTTCGGCACCGATACGAATCTGAT
>CADECO010000055.1:14510-21959 GCA_902825905.1 uncultured beta proteobacterium | reverse complement strand
TCGGAGCACAAGCGTCCGAACCGATCTCGTCATCACGCATCCTTCGAGGCCTACTTGAGCCTGGAGAAACGGCTGTCGGCCAAGGCTCGCGGGGGGTCGTACCGCAGGTCGAGCGACGCTGCTCGCGACAAGGTTCGTGCGAAATATTCTCGTTGATACCGGCGTCGTGATCGGTCTGCTCGACTCGGCAGACCGGTTTCATCATGCCGCCCGAGGGTTCTTTTCAGGTCTACGCCCTACCGATCGACTGGCGACGACATGGCCCGTCGTCACCGAGTGCATGTTTGCGCTCGAGCATGTTCGCGACGAACTGTTCCAGTGGCTCATGGCAGGAGAAGTCGAGGTCATGGACTTCTCAGTGCATGATCTGGACTGGTTGTGGCGGTGGATGAAGGGGTTCCGCGCACGCCAGATCGATTTCGCCGACGCATCGCTCGTCTGGCTGGCGGTCCAGCGTCGCACCACGTTGATCGCCACAACCGACTTCAGCGACTTCGATGTGTACCGCCTGCCCGGCAAGAAAACGTTCAAAAACCTGATCACACGCCACCCTACCTCGCCATGAACCTCGACCGCGTCACCACCGGCCGCGATGTGCCGAACGACATCAACGTGATCATCGAGATCCCGATGAACGCCGATCCGGTGAAATACGAAGTCGACAAGCAGACCGGTGCAGTGTTCGTCGACCGGTTCATGTCGACCGCGATGCACTACCCGTGCAACTACGGCTACATCCCGCACACGCTCTCGGGCGACGGCGACCCGGTCGACGTGCTGGTGCTGAGCCCGGTGCCGATCATCACCGGCGTGGTGGTGCGCTGCCGGCCGATCGGCATGCTCAAGATGGAAGACGAAGCGGGCGACGACACCAAGCTCCTGGCGGTGCCGATCGACAAGCTCTCACCGCTCTATCGCAGCTACACCACCGCACGCGACGTACCCGAGATCACGCGCGCACAGATCCAGCACTTCTTCGAGCACTACAAGGATCTGGAGCCGGGCAAGTGGGTGAAGGTCACCGGCTGGGTCGGCCCGGAGGAGGCCAAGCAGGAAATCATCGAAGGCATGGCGCGCTACAAGAAGGCCAAGCGCAAGCCGGCGTTCTAGGTTCGACGAGAGCTTCGCTCAAGAATCCCAGGCGACACCTTCCTCGGTCAGGATCGCATCGAGCGGCACGTCGTGCGGTTCGGGTTCGAGCCACGGCACGAACCCGTGCGCGTAGCCGACGCCGACGGTGAACGGCTTGGGCGCGAGCGTGGCGAGCGTGCGGTCGTAGAAGCCGCCACCGTAGCCCAGGCGCAAGCCGCGCGGACCGAACCCGACGCAAGGCACGATCAGCAACTCCGGCGCGAACGTGTCGGTGTCTTTGGGCTTGGGGATGCCGAAGGCATCCTCTTCCATCGGACAGCCGGGATACCAGCGGTGAAAACGCAGACGCTTGGTGTCGCGATTGATCACCGGCAGCCCGAGGATGCGGTGCCGGCCTTGTACGTCTTCGCCCTCGGTCCAGCGGAAGAGCGCCGGCAGCGCGTCGAACTCGCCCTTGATCGGCCAATAGGCGCCGATGGCAGTCTCGTCGCGCCCGATCAGCCACACGCGTAACACCTCCTGCAAATGCATCGCGCGGCGGTGACGGTCGATCATGGCCAGGCGCTCAGCCTGCAACTGGCGCCGCAACAGCTTCTTGTCGCGCGGCGGCTCCAGCCATGAATCAGGAGGTGCGGTCATAGTTCAGTGTGCGCCGTGTGGTTGGGCCTACTCGATCTTCACACCGGCGTCTTTCACCACGCGGGCCCATTTGGCGAGTTCGCTGCGTACCAGTTCGGCCAGTTGTTCGGGCGTACCCGGCGACGGTTCGTCGATGCCCAGATTCGCCAGCTGCTGCCTGACCTCGGCTTCGCCCAGCACCTTCCTCACATCGGCATTGAGCCGGTCGACGATCGGGCGCGGCGTGGCGCCCGGCGCCGCGAGGCCATACCAGGTGGTCGCGGCGTAACCGGGCACGCCCGCCTCGCTCGCGGTGGGAATGTCGGGTGCGAGCGACGAGCGCCTGGCACTGGTCACGGCCAGTGCGCGCACCTTGCCGGCCTTGGCAAGCGGCAACAGCGTGCCGATGCTGCTGATCACCATCTGCACCTCACCGGTCATGACGGCGTTGAATGCCGGTGGCGCACCCTTGTACGACACGCGCGTGGTCTGCATGCCGGCCATCGCATTGAGCAGTTCGGTTGCAAGCAGCGTCGGACTCGAGGTCGAGCCGTAGTTGAGATGGCCGGGCTTCTGCCTGGCCAATGTCACGAACGCCTGGAGCGAACTTGCATCGAGCCCGGGCGGCACCACGATGAGGTTCGGCGACTCGCCGATCAGCGTGATCGGCGCGAAATCCTTGATCGGATCGAACGGCACGCTCTTGTAGAGCGAAGGATTGATCGCCACGCCGGGCTGCAACAGATAGATCGTGTAGCCGTCAGGCGTCGACTTGGCGAGCGCCTCCATCGCGATGCTGGCGTCGGCGCCGGGCCGGTTCTCCACCACCACCGGTTGACCCAGATGCGCGGGCAACCGCTGCGCCACGACGCGCGCGACGGTGTCGACCGGTCCCCCAGGCGGAAAGCCCACCAGCAATCGCACCGGCTTGGCGGGATAGCTCTGTGCACTCACCTGCGCGACGACAAGCAGCACGCTCCCCAAGAAAGCCAGTGCAAGCAGATGGGCACGCCGCATTCCCCCATCGCCGGCATCGACCATGTCGCGGTTCATCGTACGGGTTGTGGGCTTGGCGACTGTATTCATCGCGAACCTCCATTCAAATGCAGCGGAAGCGTCAGCGCCGCGTGCTTGCCGTGCTGGCGCTGCGATCGGATGCAACGCGCCATGCATCGACACTTTGCTGATCACGCCAGCGCGGGTAGTGCGAGCCGCGCGGCAAGCGCGTCGAGTTCTTTACCGACGTGCGGCGGAATCGGAATGCCATCGCGCATACGCTTGGCCAATGTACGGGCGCCGCGCTCGCCGGGCATGAGAACTTCGGGCACATCGGGATCCTTCGGCAGCGCCTTCAGATCGCGCACCAGCCGCTCGACCTGCTGCGCGAAATACGCGGGATCGCAGAAGCGCGCGATGTCGATGGCGATAAACATGCCGTTCTGCTTCTGGCGTTCGCTGCCCGGTGCGCCTTCGATGAATTCCGCGAGGATCGGATGTCCGCTCAACACGCTGCAGACCAGTTCGATCATCAACGCCAGCCCTGAGCCCTTTGGACCGCCGAGCGGCATCGGCGCGTCGGCTGCTTTGGCATCGGTGGTCAAATTGCCCTGCTTGTCGATCGCCGAGCCCGGCGGCAGCGGCTGACCGAGCCGGCGCGCCTGCACCAGCTTGCCCATCGAGATCACGCCGGTAGCCATGTCGAGCACCACCGGGCCGTGGGCGCCGCCGGGCGTGGCAAACGAGATCGGGCTGGTCGAGACGCTCGCCTTGCGCGTCCCGTGATAGACCATGTTAGGCCAGGAGCCGGCGATGCCTATTGCCGCCATGCCCTGCTCGACGATCTTGAGCGTGAAGTAGCCGAGCGCGCCGGCGTGACTGGTGGCGCACACCAGCGCCATGCCTAGTCCAGCCTCGCGCGCCTTGCGCACCGCCTGCTCGGCGCCGACGCTCATCGCGATCGGCCCGGCGGCGCGTCCGGCGTCGACCACCACCGCCGCCGCGGTTTCGTTGCGCAGCGTGATCAGGGGTCGGGCGATCACACCGCCTTCGTCGAGGTACTCGACGTAACGCGGTACGCGCACCACGCCGTGCGTATCGATGCCACGCAGGTTGGCCCACACCAGCACGTCTGCAACGATCGCCGCGTGATCGGGCGCGTAGCCCTTGGTCTCGAACACCGCGCGCGTGAAACGGCGCAGCGCCTCTGCCTGCACTACCCGCGGCCCGGTGCCGACCGCCCCATCAGCGCCTGCCGCGCCGCCTGCGCTCATGCCTTGCGTGCCGGGAAGTACTTCTCCAGCCAGTTCTTCACCAGGTTGATGACCAGCGGATTGCCTTCGGAGAGCAGGAAGTGATCGACGTTCGAAACCAGGAACAGGTCGGCCGGCTGCTTCGCGGCATTGAACATGTCGACCGACTGCTCGGTCGGGGTGACCGAGTCGTTAGCCGGGTGCAACAGCATCAGCGGTCGCGGCGCGATGTTGCCCACCACGTCGATCGCGCGGAAGTTGAACATGCTCTCCACCACTTCGAACGGGAATTCCAGGTGCGAGCCAGGCGAGAGGTTGCCGCGCAGATGCGGCGGGATCGGCACGATATCGAAGCGCGGCACCATGATCGATTGCCCGGTCTCGGCACGCACTCGTCTGCCGCGCTCCATCATTTCGGTGAAACGCTTCCATGCTTCGGCGGACTCGTGCTGCCTGCGGAACTTCTTGACGCCGTCGCCCCAGCCGCCCGAGGAGATCACTGCGGCAATCCGCGGATCGACCCCACCCGCGTACACCGCCACCGCGGCACCGAAGCTATGGCCGAACACGCCTATCCGCCCCGGATCGATATCGGCACGCGAGCGCAGATAGCTAACGGCGTTCTTGGTGTCTTCGACCTGCTCCAGGCAGATCACGCGGGCGCGCACACCCTCGCTGTCACCACAGCCGCGAAAGTCGATGCGCAGCGCGGCGTAGCCCCATTGATTGAGCAGCTTGCCGGTGATGCGCAGCCATTCGCCGTTCTTGTTGCTGCCGAAACCGTGCAGCAGGATCAGCACCGGATGCCGTGTGCCCGCAGGCGCGCCATCGGGCGTGTGCAATACACCGGCGATCTTCAATCCATCGGAGACGAAACTGACGGGCTCTTCCACCGTGTCACCCTTCGTTGTTCAGTTGAGAGCGCCGCACTCACATGCGCTTGGCGACTTCTTCGAGCATCACCTCGGTGGCGCCACCGCCGATGGCGTCGATGCGGGCATCGCGCACCATGCGCTCGATCGTCGACTCGCGGATGTAGCCGAAGCCGCCGTGGAACTGCTGGCATTCGTACATCACGCGATTGACCAGTTCGCCGCAGTAGGCCTTGGCCATCGACACTTCCTTCACGCAGTCCTTGCCTTGCGCATCCAACCGCGCCGCATGACAGACGAGTTGGCGGCCAGCCTCCACCTGCGCGCTCAGCATCGCCAGCCGCTGCCGGATCGTCTGCAGGCTCCATAGCGGCCCGCCGAACGCCTTGCGGGTGCGCACGTAATCGAGCGTGATCTCGATGGCGCGGCTGGATTCACCGACTGCCATCGCACCGATCGCGATGCGTTCGTTCTGGAAGTTGCGCATGATCGCGTAGAAGCCGCGGCCTTCCTCGCCCAGCAGATTCCCGACGGGGACGCGGCAGTTCTCGAACACCAGCTCTGCGGTGTCCGAGCAGCGCCAGCCCATCTTGTCGAGTGCGCGGCTCACCTTGAATCCGGGCGTGCCCTTCTCGACGATGAACATCGAGATGCCCTTGCTGCCGGCCGCGGGCTCGGTCTTGGCGGCGACGAAGTAGATGTCGGCGTGCACGCCGTTGGTGATGAACATCTTGGCGCCGTTCAGCACCCAGTCGTTGCCGTCGCGTTTGGCGTTGGTGCGGATCGCTTTGACATCCGACCCCGCATCGGGTTCGGTCACGCCGATCGCGGTGATGCGCTTGCCGGCGACGATGTCGGGCATGTAGCGCGCCTTCTGCTCGGCGGTGCCGGCATGCATCAGATGCGGCGTGGCCATGTCGGTGTGCACCAGCACCGTCGCGGCGAATCCGCCGAAGGTGGAGCGTGACAGTTCCTCGGCGAACAGCGCGGTGGCGGTGGCGTCGAGCCCGCTGCCGCCGTATTCCTCGGGCACGCGCAATGCGAGGAAGCCCAGATTGCCCATCTGCCGCAGCACCTCGCGCGGCACCATACCTTCGTCCTCCCACTTGCGACCGTTCGGCACCACTTCCTTCTCGACGAAGCGGCGCACGTTCTCGCGCAGCAGGCGTTCGGTATCGGCATCCATCGCGTGCTCCTTGCTCGGCTAGGCAGCGCGGCGCGTTTCGCGCACGCCGACCAGTTCCTTCACGTTCGCCACGGACTGCAATCGCGCCAGCCGCTCGAACAACGCGGCCGGGTCGAGGTGCGTGACGCCGCGCGCGCAATCGATGAATTTCACGCGCAGATCCTCGTCGCGCAGCGGCAGCTTGGCGTTGCCGCGTGCGAAGCGGATGTCGCCCGAGTCGAACCGGCGGCCGTCCTTCAGTTGCACGACGACGCGATCATTCATCGCGAAGCCTGGTTCCAGCGGACAACGGGTGTCGACGGTGTTGATCGCGACCTTGGTCATCGCCTCACGCACCTCGTGCTGATTGACGAACTGATCGGTCAGCTCGCCCAGCCCCACGCGTTTGGCGACCACCGATGACGCCACCGCGAACTCCAGGCTGAACTTCGCCTCCAGGCCGGTGACCGGTGCGTGGTTGCGCAACATGCGCTCCTGCGCGGCGCCCACCGTCGCCTCGACCTTGGCGACATCACCCGCATTGACGTTGTTGCGCGTGACCAGATCGATCACGCCATCGATCACCCGATGCGTCGCGTAGCACATCGGATATTTCTTGATCGACAGGCCCAGGTCGAGGATTGCCAGTTCCTTGCCGATCGTCGCGGGTCGGGTGCGATCGACATTACCGCGCGGCGACAGCGCCGAGAGGAAGCCGTTCTGATGCTCGAAGGCGTCGGGCGCGGCAGTGAGCCCGGCCTGCGCCAGCCGCACCGACTCGATGCCGTTGGCGGCAGCGCGTCCGGCGTGAAACGGCTTGGTCATGGTGCCGAAGTTGGCGATCAGGCCTGAGGCCATGCTGCCGGCAATGGCCAGCGCGGTGCGGGCCTGCTCCGCATTGAGCTTGCGCAGATTCGCCACGGCCGCAGCCGCGGCAACCGTGCCGAACACGCCGGTGGGATGCCAGCCCTTGGTGTGATGTGAATCGGTATCGCGTCGGATCAGCTCGGCCCAGACCTCGTAGCCGACGAGGTAGGCGCGCATCACGTCGAGCCCGCTCGCGCCAAGCGCCTCGCCTTCGGCCAGCACCGCCGGTACCAGCACCGTGCTCGGATGTCCGCTCATGGCGACATCGTCGTAGTCGAGCGCGTGGCCGGCCGTGCCGTTCACCAGCGCCGCGTCGGCCGCACCGGCGAACTCATTGCCAAGCAGCAGACTCGCCTCGGCCAGACTCGATCGCCTGGCGCGCACATGACCGCGCATGAGCAGCGTAACCGGCTCGTCGCGCGCAGCCAGCATCGTTGCGATGGTGTCGATGAAGCCCGAGCGGATGATGCCCGCCGCGTCATCAGGCAGGCTGGACACGCCGGGGTTCGATACGTATGCCGCAATGCTCTCGGTAAGGCCTGCCATCGTCGTCTCCTCGTACACCTTCTGGTTCAACCTCGCGCCC
>CADECO010000055.1:2750-14410 GCA_902825905.1 uncultured beta proteobacterium | reverse complement strand
CCCAGAAAGCGCCGGTCGCCGAACGATTCAGCGAGCTTGTTGATCACCGTCGGCGGCGCGAACACGGTATCCACTTCGCCGCGCGACAACATCGGCCCGAACTTCGCGGGATCGACGCCGTTCAGCAGCACCGATACTCCGCCGTAGTCGGTCCACGCCGCGTTCATCAGCGCCGCGCCGTGGGAAAACGGCGTCATCAACAGCACGCGCGAGTGCGGTCCGGGTGTGTACGGCAACGCCTGCTTGAGCATGGCGTTAGCGAGCCAGCGCCGGCCGTGTGAGTAGACCAATCCCTTCGGGCGGCCGGTCGTGCCCGAGGAGGAGATCACCTTGCCCCACGCACCGGCATCGACGGGCGCGAGCGTGTGGCCGTCGTCGGTGAGGTCGATGTCATCGAGCACGATCGGCTCGTAGCCCATCTCGCGAAACGCAGCGGCGCGGCTCGCCTGGGTGACGACGTAACGGAACTTCGCGAGCGAGCCGAACCACTGCACCTCTGCGGGCGTGAGCGTGTGCGGCATCGGCGATTCGGCCGCGCCCGAGAGCGTGATGCCGTAGCTCACCCACACCACCTCCAGGCAGTTCGGCATCGACCAGGCAACGCTTTCGCCGGGTTGCACGCGAAGCGCCTGGAGCTTGCGCGCCATCGCGTGCGCGCCCGCGGATAGCTGGCGGTACGTGAGTGCGCGTTCGCCGTCGGTGACGGCGGGCAGATCACCGAAGCGCGCCGCGAGGACGCGCAGTTCGTGCGACCAGGGGACGGATTGAATCGTGCTCGAAGTCAGATCTTGTTCCGCTCGATCATCTGCCGCGCGATGATGATGCGCTGCATTTCGTTGGTGCCTTCACCGATGCACATCAGCGGCGCGTCGCGATAGAGCCGCTCGATCGGAAACTCCTTCGAATAGCCGTAGCCGCCGAAGATGCGCATCGCCTCGGTGGAATTCTCCAGCGCGGCTTCCGAGGCGAAGTACTTCGCCATGCCCGCCTCCATGTCGCAGCGCCGGCCCTCGTCGTACGCCTTGGCGGCCTGCTCGACCAGCAGTCGTGCCGCCTCGTGGCGCGTGGCCATCTCGCCCAGCTTGAGCTGGATGGCCTGGTGCTCGCAGATCGGCTTGCCGAAGGTCTTGCGCATCTGTGAATAACGCACCGACTCGTCGAGCGCCGCCTTGGCGATGCCCACGCCGCGCGCGGCAACGTTGATGCGCCCCAGCTCCAGTCCGCTCACTGCCAGATAGAAGCCCTGCCCTTCGTCGGCGAGCAGGTTGTCGGCGCTCACCTTGAAGTTGTCGAACACGAGCTCAGCCGAATCGATGCCCTTGTAGCCGAGCTTTTCCAATTTGCGCGAGACGGCGAAGCCCGGCCCCTTCTCGAAGATGAACATCGACATGCCCTTGCGCGCCGGCTGCGCACTCGGGTCTGTTTTCACCAGCACGGCGAAGGCCGAGCCCTGGATGCCGTTGGAGATCCAGGTCTTGGTGCCGTTGACGATGTAGTGCTTGCCGTCTTTGGTGGCGCGCGTGCGGATGCCTTGCAGATCCGTGCCGGCATCGGGCTCGGTGAGCCCAAGCCCGCCGCGCAGCTCGCCCGAGCACATCCGCGGCAGCCATCGCTTCTTCTGCTCGTCGGTGCCGAACTTCTCCACCAGCGTGGCCATCATCAGATGCGAATTGAAGATGCCGGTGAGCGACATCCACACCGACGAGATCCGCGTGACGATCTTGGCGTACGTGCTCGCCGACAGCCCCAGGCCACCCCACTGCGGATCGATCACCGCGCCGAACAGTCCGAACTCCTTCATGCGCTCGACCATCTCGGCGGGCCACACGTCATCGTGTTCGAGTTTCATCGCGTTCGGACGCACGTCTTTCTCGAGCCAGCGATCGATCGCCTCGAGCATCGCGGCTTCTTCGGCCGGATCGGTCTGACGCACGGGCCGGGTCACTTGCAGTTGCATGGCGGATTCCTCCGGGTGATGTTCGATTCAATACAGGATGCGATTCAGGTGTTCAGCGCGCGGGCGCCGCGACGCTTTGCGCGAAATGCTCGGCGATCGCCAGGCGCGTGGTGATCCAGACATTGGGCCTGCTGCGCACGTGCTGCAGAAACCTGTCGAAGGCGCCGATGCGCCCGGGGCGGCCGATGATGCGCAGATGCAGGCCGATCGACATCATGCGCGGGGCATGCCTGCCCTCCTGGTACAGCCATTCGAACGTGTCGATGGCGTAACGAAGCCAATGCTCGGTGGGCAGCGCCGGATCGGTCCAGAACTTCATGTCGTTGGTATCGAGCGCGTACGGCACGATGACGATCGGCTTGCCGCCGTTGCCGTCCCAGAACGGCTGATCGTCGGAGTAGTCGTCCATGTGATAGCGAAACCCCTCCTCGGCCAACAACCGGCGCGTGTTCGGCGTGAGCAGATAGCGCGACAGCCATCCGAGCGGACGTTTGCCGGTGGTCTGCTCGATCGAGGCCACCGCCTTGCGGATGAACGCGCGCTCGGCGGCTTCGTCCATGTGGAACTGGTGCACCCAGCGCCAGCCGTGCGAGCACACCTCGTGGCCCTGGCGAACGATTTCACCGGCCAGCTCCGGCGCGCGCTCCAACGCAACGGCTGCCGCGGTGAACGTAGCCCGCACGCCGTACTGCTCGAGCAAGCGCATCACGCGCGGTGCGCCGGCGTTGATGCCGTAGCGATAGTTCGACTCGTTGCCGTAGTTGCGGATCGGCTTCTTGAGGGTGATGCCCAGTTCGTCGACCGGCTCGGGCCCGCGATCACCCTCAGCGATCGAACTCTCGGCGCCTTCCTCGACGTTGACGACCACCGACAGCGCCAGTTGCGCGCCGTCGGGCCAGCGATAAGTATGTTGCGCCATGTTCGTGTGTCAGGGTGCGTCGAGGCGTTTCGAATCGTCTCGGGGCGTCTCGAAAAATTGCCACACCGACGCGGTAGTCACCGCCGCGGGCGAGGCGAGAGGCAGGTGCGGCAAATTCTCGGTGCAAAGCGCGGACCCGTCAATTTCAAAAACCGATCGCGGAGTATCCTCCGGCGCACAAGGAGGATCGTCACGATGAGCGCCACCATGCGTTCGGCGGATATTCGCCGCCGGCTCGATCATCCGATCATCGACGGCGACGGGCACCTCGTCGAATGTCCGCCGGTGCTGATCGACTACCTCAAGCAGGTAGCGGGTCCGCGCATCGCCGAGCGCTACGTCGACACGATGCGCCAGGGCGCCTGGGGCAACTGGCGCGATCTCGCGCCGGCCGAAAGGCGCGAGCGCGGCATCATGCGCCGACCGTTCTGGGTGATGCCGGCCAACACCATCGACCGCGCCACCGCGCTACTGCCCAATCTGATGCGCCAGCGTCTGGACGAGTTCGGCATCGATTTTCAGATCGTGTATCCGACGATCGCGATCCCGTTCATCTCGGGTGCGATCGATGAGGAACTGCGCCGCGCGATGTGCCGCGCGCTCAATACGATGTACGCCGAGCTCTTCCGCGGACACGCCTCGCGCATGACACCGGCTGCGACCATCCCCACGCACACGCCGCAGGAAGCGCTGGAAGAACTCGACTACGCCGTCGGCACGCTCGGGCTGAAGACCGCGATGATCGCCGGCACGGTGCAACGCCCGCTATCGGCGGTCGCGAGGGATCGCCCGGAACTCGCGCCGTACGCGTTCTGGATCGATCCGCTCGCGCTCGATTCCGCCTACGACTACGACCCGGTGTGGCGGCGCTGCGTCGAGCTCGGCGTCGCGCCCGCCACGCACAACAACTCGATGGGCTGGGGCACGCGCCGCTCGAGCACCAGCTTCGTCTACAACCACATTGGCCATTTCGCCGCCGCGGCTGAAGCGTTCGCCAAGGCGCTGTTCCTGGGTGGGGTCACGCATCGCTTCCCGCAGCTCAAGTTCGCCTTTCTCGAAGGCGGCGTCGGCTGGGCGGCGAACCTATACAACGATTTGTGCGAGCACTGGGAGAAGCGCAACGTCGCGGCGATGCATCGCAACCTCGCGCCCGCGCTGGTCGATCGCGCCGAGCTGCGCCGACTGTTCGAAGAACATGGCGACGATCGCTATCGGGCCAAGGCAGCGGAAATCGAGCACGGCTGGGACCATGCCCTGGTCTCACCCGACGGTGATGAATCCGAGCCGAGCGACGAGTTCGCCGCGTGCGCGATCAGCGAAGCGCGCGATCTGTACGAGCGGTTCGTGCCGAACTTCTACTTCGGCTGCGAGGCCGACGATCGCATGACCACAGTCGCCTTCAATCGCAAGCTCAATCACTTCGGCGCGAAGCTCAAGGCGGTGTTCGGCTCGGACGTCGGGCATTTCGACGTGACCGACATGAGCGCAGTGCTGGCCGAAGCCTATGAGCTGGTCGAGGACGGCCTGCTCACCGCGGATGACTTCCGCGCTTTCACATTCGGGCATGTAGCCGAGCTGCACGCCGGCATGAATCCGCGATTCTTCGCTGGGACAGTGGTCGAGCAGGCCGTCGGCGCGGTGCTGGGCTGATCAGCCGGCGCGCACGCGTTTGGCCATCTCGCGAGCAAGCGCCCGAAATTTTGTCGAGACCTCAGTGGTGCGCGCCAGCGCGTTCCAGAACGCCTCGGCCCACGCGCGCGCCGGACCGGTTAGATCGAGTTCGGCCGGATCGAACGGCGACAGGTCGAGCGTCCCGGTCGTCGGATCCGGGCGCCAGTGCATCGGCAGCATGTCGTAGACCGGCGCGAGATTGAGACGCCCGGACGCCAGCTCGGCGCGCGCAACCAAGAAGCTCAAGTTGCCGAAGTGCATATCCGAGTTGCCGATAAGCCGGCCGAACGCAATCAGATTGCGAACCGTCGCAGCATCGCCTTCACTGATACGCCGCTGCCGCGCAAGCACATCGCACGTAGCCGCCCAATGCTGGCGCGGGCCCGTCACGAAAGCCTCATGAATGGCATCGAGCGCGACGACGTGCCGGCGGCCGCGCGCGCCGATTCGATCGAAGCGTTCGGATACGAGCAAGGTTCGCGTCGGCGTGCGTTCGACGCGCGCGCGTGCGGTTGCGATTCCATGATCGGCCAACACCCGCAGCGCAAGAACTTCCGCATGCAGCAGATCGTGCCAGCGATCGCCGAACGGCGTGCCCGCAGGCGGGGCAAACTTGATCAGCAGATGCATCGACGCGTCATTGCGCAACTCGCCCGCAACGTGTGCCAGGAACTTGGGCTGCTCGCCTGCGGCCGATGATCCGGCCGGCAGCGTGAGGCTCACGTCCTGCGCAAGGCGATCGAATTCACGCAGCCGTTGCGCCGATCGGTTCGACACGATCGTCGGCGTGGCGGCGATCGGCTCACCCACCGTGATGGCTCCGGCCGGATCGGAAAGGTGCCGCGCCATCGCATGAAGCTGCTGGGCGATCGTCCAGCGATCGGGATCGCGATCAAATCCGAGTGGCGACAGCGCCTGCGCGCGGATGCGGCCGAGAAATCCCTGCGCACGCAACGGCGAGAGAAACCAAGGCAACGTTCCCTGCGTCGTGAGCGACAGGCCGGCGAGTTCAACGTGAATGCGCTCGCCCGCGAGGAAGTTCAATTCACCGCAACGCTCGATGCGCCCCGTCTCGTCGGTCCACCATAGCGGCTGGTGCGACGGCAGACCGAGGATCGGCGCCTTGAGCGCGTAGCGCGTGCGACGTCCGCGTCCGAGCGCGACGACCTCGTCGCTCATCTGTTGTAGCAGGCGCGACACCGTCGGCTGACTCTTGCCCAGCGCACGCCCCAGATCGCTCGCGCTGGCAGGCTCACGGAGACCCTCACGGATGGCTTGTCGGTCGAGATTCGCGGCCATATTGAATAGAATATGTATTATATAACACTATGTTTATATAATAGTTTCTTTTATTTTTTGTCATTGGAATGAATAGAAATAGAGTATATCGATTCACGACCAACTGTGTTGTGCGATCTCAACCCCTGCAATCCGGCAGGGTAACCATCGTGACGCCACCATCGGGGTTCCATCATCGCCGTGCCAGCTGCACACAAGCGGCATGCATCCGCTGATGAACGGGAAGCGCCACACCGACCGCACTTCGCGTGCTTGGACACGTGGCATGGACGCAGCGCGGATGGCGCACTCGATCACATCGCTCCCCGGGATCATCGGCTAGCTTCAGCGATCGGCACCCGCGCCGATCACTCTCAGCACACACCGCTGCTTCTCCCCCCGCCCGATCGCAACACGCGTTCGGTAGCCCGTTGCTCATCCATCCAGGGGGAAGATTCATGTTTCTTGGCAGTCGCATTCGCATCCATGCCGCAGCGGTTCTGGCCGCCGTTGCGCTGTTCGCCGGCGGTTCGCACTGGGCTTTCGCCGCGCCGCTCGAGTTGCTCGTGCCGGCCTACTTCTATCCGGAAGCAAAGGGCCTCACCTACTGGGCCAATCTCACCGCTGCGGCGAGCAAGGCGCCGGTCACGGCGATCGTGAATCCGAATAGCGGGCCGGGAACCTCGGTTGATCCGAACTACACCGCCGTCGTCAACAATGCGCGCGCGGCCGGTGTGAAGACGATCGGCTACGTCCCGACTTCATACGGCGCGCGCCCGCTCAACGACGTAGTGACCGACATCAACCGCTATCTCAGCTTCTATGCGATCGACGGCATCTTCATCGACGAGATGGCCGACGACGGCAGCGCAGCGAGCGTCAATTACTACCTGGCCATCTATCAGTACATCAAAGGGCTCAATCCGGGCTTTCGCGTGATCATGAACCCGGGAACCACAGCCCCTGAACTCTACGTCGGCCTGCCGCTCGCCGATGCGCTGGTCACCTTCGAATCGGGACCGCGGCCTTACCGACGGCTGCAGACGCCCACGTGGGTACGCAACTACGCGAACGATCGCTTCGCCCACCTGGTGCACGACGTCGGCACGCTCGATACGGCACTGGGATTCATCACGCTTGCGCAGCAACGCAATGCGGGGCTGGTCTACATCACCAACGACAAAGGTGCGAGCAATCCGTGGAACTCGCTTCCCGCGTACTGGAGCGGACTGGTGAGCGAGGTGTGCCGTCGCAATGGCGGGGCCAACTGCTGATCATTACGTTGGATCTGACCTCATCGGCGGCGATCCGCGTTCAGTCGAACCGCAGATTGCGCTCTTTGACCAATTGCGACCACTTGCGCACTTCGTCGGCAACGCGCGCGCCGAGTTGATCGGGCGAACCGCTCGCGCCCTCAACGCCGAGTTCGACGAAGCGCGCGCGCGTCGCGGAATCGGCCAGCGCCCGGTTCAACTCGCGATTGAGCGTGTCGATCACGGTGCGCGGGGTGGCGGCCGGGGCGAACAGCGCGGCGAACGTGCCGGCATCGAAGCCGCTTGCGCCTGATTCGCCAAGCGTTGTGGTGGCCGGTGCGAGCGTCGATCGCTGCGCCGAGCCGACTCCCAACAGTTTCAGCTTGCCCGACTTGATGTGCGGCCCGGACGTGGGAAACACCTCGAACATGAACTGCACCTGCCCGGCAACCAGATCGGCGATCGCCGGCGCGCCGCCTTTGTACGGCACGTGCACGACGTCGATGCCGGTCATCGCCTTGAACAGCTCCATCGCAAGATGGTTCGAACTGCCGTTGCCGTACGAGGCGAAGTTGAGCTTGCCCGGATCCTTGCGTGCGAGCGCGATGAGTTCGGCGGTGTTGTTGGCCGGCAGCGAAGGGTGCGCCACCAGGATGTACGGAAGGTTCACGATCAGGCCGATCGGTGCGAAATCGCGGATCGGGTCGTACGGCAGGCTCTTCGATACCGCGGAGTTCGTGCCGTGCGTGCTGCCCGCGCCGATGAACAAGGTGTATCCATCGGGCGCTGACTTTGCGGCGGCCTCGGCGCCGATCGCCCCGCCCGCACCCGCGCGGTTCTCCATCACGAACGGCTGCCCGAGCGCCTGCGCCATGCGCTGCGTCACCACGCGACCGACGACATCGATCGTCCCGCCTGCCGGGAACGGCACGATCACCTTCACCGCGCGGTCGGGATAGCCTTGCGCATTGCTGGCGAACGGTACGCCGTTCAACCCCAGCAGCGTAGCGACCAGCAACAACCAGCGACACCAGCCATCGATGCACGTCGCTGCACGCCGTGAGATCACGGTAGTCATGTCCATATCGTTTCGAGCCTTGCGAAAAAAGCGCCTGCCTAGAAAACTCCACACACGATTGCTGTCGCGTGTCGCGTGCTGGATCTCATCTGCCCCGCACCGACCCGATACGATCGCCGGCAGAGCTCGGTCAACCCATCGCGGGCGACAATCGCTCCATCACGCTCGCGACGTCGAGCACGCGCCCATCGGCGAACGGTTTGCCGATCACCTGCATCGACACCGGCAGATCGTTGCGACCGCGCCCCCATGGCACGCACGCTGAGGGCGCCTGGAGAATGTTCGCCAGACCGCTGAGATCGGCCTGATTGACCGGCACCGGTTGGTCGAACGCGAATGCGGCCTGCGGCGCTGTCGGCAACACCAGGACATCAACGCTGTCGGTCGCGCGCTGCAGCAGGTGTCGCGCTTCGCTCAGCCGCCGATAGGCGAGCGCCGCCCGCGGGGCCGTCTGCTTAGCACCGTACGCGAGCATCGATCGCAACTCCACGGAGAACCCTTCCGGATCCTGCGCGATCGCATCGCCATGCACCACCGCGCCTTCGATCTCGATCAGCAGCAGACACTCGCGCCGCACTCGCGTGAACGCATAGCCGCTGAGATCGATCTCGACGAGGTCCGCACCGGAATCGATCAGCACGCGGCGGCACGCGTCGTACGCGGTGAGGACTTCCGCCTCGATGTCGGTGTCTTCGAACCGCGTGATCACGCCGACGCGCAGTCCGGCGAGCGAATCGGCGTTGCGAAGCGGCGGCTTGCCGGTGGCGCGTTGCGCGAATGGTGAGTCCGTATCGAAGCGCGCGCCCGCTGCCAGCAGCAGGCGCAGATCGGCAATGCGCGGCGCAAGGAATCCGACATGATCGAGGGACCACGAAATCGGCATGACACCGCGCGAGCTCAGCAGCCCGTACGTCGGCTTGATGCCGGTCACGCCGCAGTACGCTGCCGGAATGCGCACCGAGCCGAGCGTATCGGTGCCCAGTGCTCCGGCGCACAGACCCGCCGCCACCGCCGCGCCCGAACCACCGCTCGAACCACCCGGCGTGTAGCCCGCCTTCAACGGATTCTCGCAACGACCGAACCAAGGGTTGTCGTTGGTGGCGCCGAGTGCCGCCTCGTGCATGTTGAGCTTGCCCAGGAACACCGCGCCCGCCGCGCGCAGCGCCTGCATCACGAACGCGTCGCTCGTGGCGACTTGCTGCCGGTAGTGCCCGATGCCGCCACTGGTGGCTACGCCCGCGATGTCGATATTGTCCTTCGCGGCGATCGGCACGCCATCGATCGGACTGAGCGGTGCACCCTTGCGTCGACGTGCATCGGCCGCGCGCGCCTGTTCCAGCGCCGCATCGGCCATGACCTGCACGAAAGCCTTGAGCCGCGGGTTGTCACGCTCGATGCGAGCGAGATACTCGCGCGTCACCTCGTGCGCCGAGCACGCCCGCTTCGACAGCGCCATCGATAGCGCGGCCACGCCCGCGGGAAATGGGTTGGAGGTTCGTGCGGAAGATCGAGCGGGCGAGCGGTTGGGTGCGGGGTCGGCCATGGCAGGGGTGCGCGGATGTTCCGCTCTGTTATTTCTCGGTACTCACTTCTTCGGTCGCAGATCGATCAGCCGGATCGGCTTCTGGCGCGAGTCGATGCCGGTCTCCGCCGCGAGTGCATGGCGCACGACGAGTGAAACGTCGACCTCGACGCCCAGCCGTCGCCGCAGCAGCTCTCGATAGACCGGTTCGAGCGCGGCGGCCTGCGCCGCATCGATCACCTCGATCGCCACCATCATCGTCTCGCGGCCGTTCGCGTCGCGCTGCAGCCGGCACACATAGTCGCCCGCGTAGTCGCTGCGCTCGGTGAGGATCGCGCCGATCGCCTGCGGAAACACGTTGATGCCGCGCAGCTTGACCATGTTGTCGCTGCGCCCGAGAAAACCGCGGATGCGGCGCAGGCGCAGATCAAGGGGTGAAGCGTCAGTGCGATAGGCGGTCACGTCGTGGGTGTTGAAGCGGATCATCGGATAGATGTCGTCCTTGAACAGCACCGTGACGACCATATCGCCCAGTTCGCCATCGGGCACCGGCTTGCCCGATTCGATGTCGAGCAGCTCCAGGTACTGCGCGTCTTCCATGACGTACAGCCCGGCGCGATCGGGGCCTTCGCCGGCGATGATGCCGGTGTCGCCCACGCCGTACCAGTCGAACACCGGCGCGCCGCCCCAGGCTGCGCTCGCCGCATCGCGGTCCTCGCCGAAGTGGCCGCTGATCATGCGGATCTTCAGATCGCGCCCGGGTTCGAGCCCGTTGTCACGCGCCACCTGCGCGAGGGGCTTGATGTAGTCGCCGAAGCCGACGATCACCGTCACACCAAAATCACGCATCAGCTCGACCTGCGTCTGCGAGCGCGTCTCGATGCCGGTGCCGGCCGGAAGCAGGATCGCGCGGGTCCAGTGCGCGAGGGTCTCGCGGATGTAGTGACCGCCGTTCACCATGCCGTGGCCGTACACCGAATGCACGATGTCGTCGTCGCGCAGCCCTTGAAACAGATACGCGCGCGCAAGCAGCAGATTCTGTACTTCGCGCCCACGCGGGCCGAACAGCAGCACCTGCGGTTTGCCGGTGGTGCCGCTGGTGGTGTGCAGGATCACGGCGGGACGCTCGGCCGGGCTGTAGGCGTCCATGCCGTGGAAATCGCCGAACGGAGGACGCCGCGCCAGCGACTCCATGATGTCGGACTTGTCGAATGTCGGCAGCCTGGAAAGATCGTCGAGCCCGCGGATGTCGCCGGCTTCGATGCCGCGCGCGCCCCACAATCTCTGGTAGAAGGGCGTGCGCCACGCCAATGCAAGCACCTTGGCGAAGCGCGCCTCCTGCTGGGCGCGCAACGCGTCGGCACTGATCGTTCGGAATTGCTCGACGAACGCCGGCCCGATCGGGAACTCCGCAGCCAATGCGTGGGCGTTCGTGGCAGTCAGATAGTTGTTCATGGCTCGCTGGCCGCGCGTCGCGCACGGAGAGGTTCGATCGATGTTAGCACCGCGTCATCGCCGCCTCGCTCCGGCGAGCATTGCGCGGTTTCGATTGACCATCGCCTGCGGGATTTGCTAGCTTGCCGCGCAACCACACATCCAAGGAGGATGACATGCGTACCACTCTCGTTCGAGTCGCCACCGCCGTCAGCGCCGGCCTCGTCGCATTGGCGTCGCACGTTGCATTGGCGCAGACCAAGCTCGACATTTCGCTGCCTTGGGGTCCGACCGAGTTCCACACCACCAACGCGCAGCAGTACGCGGCACGCATCGGTGAGCTCACCAAGGGGCAGGTGGCCATCGCCGTGCATCCGGGCGGCGCATTGGGGGTAAAAGCGAATGAATCGGTGCGCGCGCTGGAGGACGGCACGGTGGCCATGGCCGAGTTCGCCGGCTTCCAGAACGTGGGCGATCTGCCGATCCTGGGCATGGAGAGCCTGCCGTTCCTGGTCGACGATTACGACCAGTTGCGCGTGATGCATCAG
>CADECO010000055.1:0-2650 GCA_902825905.1 uncultured beta proteobacterium | reverse complement strand
CTGCTCGATCGCATGCGTACCGTCACCCGGCCGATGTGGGACGAGTTCGGCAAGGCCGCCGGCCCCGACGCGGCCAAGCTGCTGGCCGAGTTCCGCGCCAAGACGGGCAAGTAGTCACCGCACCGCATCGCCCCGGCGCGCGGTGATTCGCGGCGGACGACGCTCATGGTCGAGGCGCTGCGCCGCTTTGCCGCTCTCGTCGACCGTCTCAACGTAATCGGCGCCTGGTTTGCTGCCGCCGCCTGCGCGGTGCTGGCGGCAATGCTGGTGATCGAGGCGATCACCACCGCCGCCCTCGCGTGGTCGCAGCCCTGGGCGGTGGAGTACGCCTCGTACTTCTGCGCGATCACATTGTTCGGCGGCGCCGGGTATGCCTTGCGGCATTCGTCGCACATCCGCGTCGCCGTCGCGCTGCACTACCTGCCGCGGCGCCTCACGCGCGCGCTCGATGCTGCGTGCACGCTGGCCGCACTGGCGATCACCACACTACTGGCGTACGGACTGATCGACCTGGCAGTCAAGAGCGTCGAGCGCGGCAGCAAGTCCTACTTCGTCATGCAAACGCCGCTCGGCTGGCCGCAGGGAGCGCTGGCAGCGAGCGTGGTGCTGCTCGCCCTGGCACTGGTTGCGCGGCTGGTGCGGCTGCTCATCGGTGACCCACCCGATCTGGTCGAAGAGCGCGCCACCGGCGAAGGAGCAGCGGAATGATGCTGCCGTCGCTCTTCGTGCTGTTCGTCATGCTGCTACTGCTGATGTCGAGCCTGTGGATCGGCTTCGCGCTGATGGGCACCGGCGTCATCGCACTCGAATATTTTCGCGACACGCCGATCCACCGCATGCTCGGGCAGGACGTCTGGTCGCGCATCACCGGCGACGAACTGGTCACGTTGCCGCTGTTCATCCTGATGGGCGACATCCTGTTCCACACGAAGCTGTCGGAGTCGCTGTTTCGCGGGCTCGCGCCGTGGGTCAACCGCCTGCCTGGCGGGCTGCTGCACGTGAACGTGCTCGGCTGCACGCTGTTCGCGGCGGTATCGGGATCATCGGCCGCCACCACCGCCACGGTGGGCCGGATGACGCTGGCCGAACTGCTCAAGCGCGGCTACGACCGCAATCTGGCGATGGGCTCGCTGGCTGGTGCAGGCACCATCGGTCTGCTCATCCCGCCGAGCATTCCGATGGTCGTCTACGGCGTGCTGGCCGAGGCGTCGATCCTGGAGCTGTTCATCGCCGGAATCATTCCCGGCCTCATCGTCGCCGCCTCGTACATGGGCTGGATCATGTACCGCGCGCTCACCGACCCGAAGGTGCAACCGGCAGAGCGCGACCGGGTGACCTGGCCGCAGCGCGTCGCGGCGCTCAAGGATCTGCTGCCTGTGGTGTTCCTGATCGCGGTGGTCATCGGCTCGATGTACAGCGGGCTGGCGAGCGTCACCGAAGCCGCGGCGGTCGGCGTTGCCGGCGCGTTGATCGTCGCCGCCGCGCAACGTTCGCTCACCTGGGCGAACATCAAGCGCGCGCTGCTCTCCACCGTGCGCACCTGCTCGATGATCGGGCTGATCCTGTGCGGCGCGTTGTTCCTGGCCAAGGTGATGACGCTGCTCGGCATTCCCGCCGCGGTGTCGAAGTGGGTGCAATCGCTCGGGCTGTCGGCCGCGATGTTGATCCTGATGCTGTTCATCGTTTATCTGATCCTGGGGACCGCGCTCGACGGTCTCTCGGCAATGGTGATGACGCTGCCGCTCGCGCTGCCGCTGGTGCTTGCGGCCGGCTTCGACAAGATCTGGTTCGGCATCTTCCTGATCGTCACCATCGAGCTGTCGAACGTCTCGCCGCCGGTGGGCTTCAATCTGTTCGTGATCCAGCAGATGACCGGCGATACGCAGACGCGCGTGGCGATCGCCTCCATTCCGTTCTGCGTACTGCTGTGTCTGTTCATCGTGCTCATGACGATCTGGCCCGAACTGATCGCGTGGTTGCCGAAAACGATACGGTCGTGAGTTCCCTCGTTCCGGCGGCGGCCGATCGGGAGCGGTGCGCGTCAGGGGCGATCCACGCCTGAGCGGACCGACCGGTTGCCAGGAACGGTCAGGAACAGGTCAGCAACGGAATCTTCAGCTTGGCCTCATGCCGACGCCGCAACGGCTACGTTCGTCGACCTTTTGCACCGATGTGACGACGCGACTCGCACAATTCCGCGCAGGCGCAAGGACACTGACACGGCCATCGGAGGTGGGGCATGTCTCGGTCGCATTTTCAGTCGCAGCATCGCTCGCCACACCACGGCCGCGTATCCGCGCTTGCTGCTGGCCCGCTCGCACGGCTCCGACACTGGGCAGCCGCCGCGCTCGGCGTGCTTGCGCTAGGCGTCACCTGCGCCGCATCGGGCCAGACGCCCCTGAACAAGGAACCGATCAAACCGCTGCCGACGCTCGAGTCGCTCAATCTCAATCCGGGCAAGATCAGGTTGGGCGAAAAGTTGTTCAAGGACCCCCGGCTTTCCAAGGACAACACCATCTCGTGCTCTTCGTGCCATCTGCTCGATAAAGGCGGTGCCAATCCGAAGAAGTTCTCGATCGGTATCCGCGAGCAGACCGTGCCGGTCAACTAGCCGACGGTGGTCACTTCCGGCTTGAATTCACGCCACTAC
>CADECO010000054.1:20766-22003 GCA_902825905.1 uncultured beta proteobacterium | reverse complement strand
TCAAGCATCTGCGCGATCTGGGCAACACGGTGATCGTCGTCGAGCACGACGAGGATGCGATCCGCGCCGCCGATCACGTGATCGACATGGGACCGGGCGCCGGCGAGCATGGCGGTCGCGTCGTCGCCGAAGGCGCGCCGGAGGCGATCGTCCGCGAGCAAGCCTCGTTGACCGGGCAGTATCTGGCCCGCGTGCGCACCATCGCCGTGCCCGAGCGACGCGCGAGCGCCGATTCGAACAAGCTCCTGAGCATTGTCGGCGCCCGCGGCAACAACCTGCGCAACGTTACCGCAGACATCCCGCTCGGATTGTTCGTGTGCGTGACGGGCGTGTCCGGGTCCGGCAAATCGACGCTGATCAACGACACGCTGTACAACGCGGTCGCGCGTCATCTGTACGGCAGCGCAGCCGATCCGGCGCCGCACGCGTCGATCGAAGGGATGGCGCTGATCGAGAAGGTCGTCAATGTCGACCAGAGCCCGATCGGCCGCACGCCGCGCTCCAATCCCGCCACCTATACCGGCCTGTTCGCGCCGATGCGGGAGTTGTTCGCCGGCGTTCCCGAGGCACGCGCGCGCGGCTATGGGCCGGGGCGGTTTTCGTTCAACGTGAAGGGCGGGCGCTGCGAGGCGTGCGAAGGCGACGGTGTGGTCAAGGTCGAGATGCATTTCCTGCCCGACCTCTACGTGCCGTGCGACGTGTGCCATGGCAAGCGCTACAACCGCGAGACGCTCGAGATTCAGTACAAGGGCCGCAACATCCACGAAGTGCTGCAGATGACGGCCGAGCACGCACACGAGTTCTTCAGTGCGGTGCCGGTGCTCGAGCGCAAGCTCAAGACGCTGCTCGACGTCGGGCTTGGCTACATCCGGCTGGGCCAGGCCGCAACCACGCTGTCGGGCGGTGAAGCCCAGCGCGTCAAGCTGTCGCTCGAGCTTTCCAAACGCGAAGCCGGGCGCACGCTCTACGTACTCGACGAGCCCACCACCGGACTGCACTTTCACGACATCGCGCTGCTGTTGCGAGTGCTGCATCGGCTGCGCGACGCGGGCAACACGGTAGTGGTGATCGAGCACAACCTGGAGGTGATCAAGACCGCCGACTGGATCATCGATCTGGGGCCCGAAGGGGGCGATGGCGGCGGCGCGATCGTCGCGCAGGGCACGCCGGAGGCCGTAGCCGAAGTGGACGCCAGCCACACCGGACGATATCTGCGCCAGGCGCTGCGATCGCCGGA
>CADECO010000054.1:15584-20666 GCA_902825905.1 uncultured beta proteobacterium | reverse complement strand
CAATCGAAGCCCACCCAGTCCGAACAGCAGGAATCCGATCGCGATGAGGGCAAGGAACAGCGGCACGAAAGCGATGAACAGACACACCCACAGCAGCACGCGCGAGTAGGGGCCGGTCTCGACCACCGATGCACTGCTGATGAGATCGTGCAGCGCCTGCTTGCGTGCGGTGAACGGCTGCATCAGATAGCCGATGCCGAGCAACAGACCGGAGAGGATCTTCCCGAAGAAGCGCCCGGTCGCTCGCGCAAAGCTGATCGGCTCGCCGGTGTCGACGTGTACCACCTGCAATCGGAACGCCATCTTGCCGGGTGTAGCGCGCGCGCTGCCGGACTCGAAGAACGCGTAGTAGAGCCAGCCGATCACGATCCCGGCAAGCTGCGACGCCACCATGAGCGGCTCGCCGCCCGATGCGCCGAACACCAAGGCAAAACCGATCACCGAGCCCAGCAGAAATCCGGCGAACGACACGACCAGCGTGTCGAGCACGAACGCGGCGAACCGCACCCAGAAGCCGGCGTACGCAAACTCTTGCACGGGTTCGCTCGGATCCGCGACTTCTGCGGTCGGTGCGCGGTAGGGGTCGACCTGCGCACGATCGGAACGGGTGGCACTATCAGTCCCCCACGTGGTGGAAGCTGATGCTGCTGCAACTGCCCCGGCAGCCATAGCGCTGCCGGCCTGTTCGGAGCGACGCGTCTCGACCGGTTGTTCCGGCGTACCCACGGCGGCAAGCTCAGTGGCCGCGCTTACCGGATCGGGCGTTCCCGTCGTTGCGGGCGTTTCGACTCGAGCGGCAGGCTGCGCGACTGGTGCCGCCACAGGCGGTGCAGCGACTCCGAGTTGACTGCGCAACTTGTCCAGGCCGGCATCCAGTGCCAACCATCCTTCCAGTCCCTGCCACCACAGCAGGTCGGTGGCGAGCAGCTTGCCGTTGGTGTGCGCGTCGAGCACCTGTCTGGCCGGATACGGCCCGTGCTTGGTTCCACTTCGTCCTATCCAGACCGCATCCATGAGCTTGGCCTTTCTTGTGGTTGTTGGCGCAGGCGAGTGGGGCGTGCCGTGCGCGCGCGATCGTGCCCCGGGCCACGCGCTTCGCGCAAGGGGTGCGCGCTTCGCCGCCGACGAAGGCATCACGCCGACGTGCACAACCGATACCGATCGCCGCCGCAGCTCGGACGATCGTGATCATGTACCGCGCAGTAGTCCGAGCCGCGTGCATTGAACAAGACTGGCGACGCGCGCTCATCGCGGCGGACTTCACGTCGCGAATTCGACCGTGAACGACAGCACGTTCGTCCATGCGCGCGCCGCTCGGCGGCAAAAAACAAGCGGCAGTCTTTCGCGAAATCCCGACTGTCGGTCTGTTGCCCCTCGTGGGTCGCGTTTAGAGTAGTTAGAGAAATCGGCGCGTTTGAAACCTCTGCTTGCAACCGCAAGCGCGCACGACGACGGAGCGGGATAGAAACGCTGCGACCAAACACTCAGCCTCTCGGAGACGTCATGCAGAAAGTAACGCTATCGCTCGACAAGAGCATCGTGACCGCAATCGATCAGTACATGAAGGCGCATTCGCTGCGCAAGCGCGAAGACGTGATCGAACTGGCGGTAGAACTGCTCAAGGAAGCCGATCGGGTCGAAGACGACTACGAGGAGGAGGTCGAGGTCGATCAAGACGAGGATTCGCTCGAACACGAACTGGGCATGACCAACGGTTTCGAGCGCGACGACGATCGCTGGTAGCCACCGCGTCGCACGGCCTTTGCGGCCCATCGCTTTTTCATCCCGGCGCGTACCCCAGCGCTTCCCCCGGATCATCCCCGGCTTCACGCTTGCACGTTCCCGAGTAGCCCAAGCCCGTTCCCTCTAGAATCGCGCCCCCAGAGGCAGACCGTGCCGCACCCTCGCGGCGGTCGATCGATTAGGAGACGAACATGGCCCTGCTAGCCCGAAGCTTCGCGCTGCTCGCCGCGCTCAGCATCACCGCGCCCGCCGTCGGACAGGAACTTACCGGCACCCTGAAGAAGATCAAGGACTCGGGCTCGATCACGCTCGGGCACCGCGATACGTCCATCCCGTTCTCGTACTACGACGACAAGCAGCAGGTCGTGGGTTACGCGATCGACCTGTGCCAGCGCGTCGTGGAGGCGATCAAGACCGAACTGAAGATGCCGGCGATCCAGGTCAAGCTCAATCCGGTCACCTCGGCCACGCGCATCCCGCTGATGGCCAACGGCACGATCGACCTGGAGTGCGGCTCGACCACCAACAATCTCGAGCGCCAGAAGCAGGTCGCGTTCACCATGACCCACTTCGTCACCGCCAACCGCTACGTGGCGAAGAAAAGCGCCAACATCAAGACGCTCGAGGATCTGAAGGGCAAGACGGTCGTGTCGACTTCAGGCACGACCAACATCAAGCAGATCAACGAACTCAACGGCCAGAAGAACCTGAACCTGAGCATCATCGCCGCCAAGGATCACGCCGAGGCGTTCCTGATGGTGGAGACCGGCCGTGCCGCGGCGTTCTTCATGGACGACATCCTGCTATACGGACTGGTGGCCAACTCGAAAGCGCCCGGCGATTACACGATCGGCGCCGAGGCCTACTCGATCGAACCGTACGGCATCATGCTGCGCCGTGACGATGCGGCGTTCAAGAAGGTGGTCGACGCGGCGATGACGGCGGTCTACAAGTCCGGCGCGATCGACAAGATCTACGCCAAGTGGTTCCTGGCGCCGGTCCCGCCGCGCGGCGTCAACCTGAACGTGCCGATGGGTGAATCGTTCAAGAGGGTGGTCACCAACCCGACCGATTCGGGCGATCCGACCGTCTACAAGTAGGCTCCCGACGCCTGCCAGCCCCTCCGCCGGGTAACCGATGAACTACGAGTGGAGCTGGCAGGTCTTCCTGCAAAGCGTGCCGGACGGCACCGGCACGTACGCGCAATCGCTGCTGAGCGGCCTGGGCTGGACGCTCGCCACTGCGCTAGCGGCGTGGTTGCTGGCACTGGCGGTCGGATCGATCATCGGCGTGGCGCGCACGGCGCCGATCAAGTGGCTCGCCGCGCTGGGCGACGCGTACGTCGAACTGTTCCGGAATATCCCGCTGCTGGTGCAGATGTTCCTGTGGTTCTTCGTGCTGCCTGAGGTGGTGCCCACCGCGTTCGGCGACTGGATCAAGGCGATGCGCCCGCCGTGGTCGTCGTACGTGCCCGCGGTGCTGTGTTTGGGACTGTTCACCGCGGCGCGCGTCGCCGAGCAGGTGCGCGCCGGAATCCAGTCGATCGCAATCGGCCAGCGCATGGCCGGCACCGCACTCGGGCTGACGTTGCCGCAGACCTATCGCTACGTGCTGCTGCCGATGGCGTACCGGATCATCCTGCCGCCGCTCACCTCGGAGTTCATGAACATCATCAAGAACAGTGCGGTGGCACTCACCATCAGTCTGGTCGAGCTGACGTTCCAGGCCCGCTCGATGTCCGAGTTCACGTTCAAGACGTTCGAAGCGTTCGCGGCGGCGACGGTGGTCTACATCGTGATCAACATCGTCGTGGTGCTGGTGATGCGCGTGCTCGAACGCCGCGCCCGCGTGCCCGGATTCATCGGCGCGCCGCAGGGCCCGCAGGCCGGACACTGAGCGCTGCACGCCGTGTTCCGCGACTTCGACTTCGATGTGATCGCCCGCTCGGCAGGCTACCTGTTCCGCGAAGGATTGACCTTCAGCTTCTCGCTCACGCTGCTGGCGATGAGCGGCGGCATCGTGTTCGGTACGCTGCTCGCCATGATGCGACTGTCGAGCATCAAGCCGCTTGCGATGCTGGCCGCCGGGTATGTCAATCTGATGCGCGCGATCCCGCTGGTGCTGGTGATCTTCTGGTTCTACTTCCTGGTGCCGCTGCTCGGTGCATGGGTGATCGGCTCGAAGGAGCCGCTGCGCGTCGGGCCGTTCTGGTCATCGCTGATCACGTTCGTCATGTTCGAAGCGGCGTACTACTGCGAGATCATGCGCGCGGGCATCCAGTCGATTCCGCGTGGGCAGGTTGCCGCCGGGTACGCGCTGGGCCTGAACTACTGGCAGACGATGGGCAACATCGTGCTGCCGCAGGCGTTTCGCAACATGCTGCCGGTGCTGCTCACCCAGACGATCGTGCTATTCCAGGACACGTCGCTGGTATACGTGCTCGGGTCGGTCACCGATTTCATGACCGCCGCCACGAAGGTGGCGCAGCGCGATCAGCGGCTGGTGGAGATGTACCTGTTCGCCGCGGTGGTCTACTTCGTGATCTGCTTCAGCCTGTCGCAGCTCGTCAAACGCCTCCAGCAACGGATCAGCGTGCCCGCGCGCTGATCAACCCGGAATTCGCCCCATGGCCGATGCATCCAGCATGATCGACATACAGCGCATCTCGAAGTGGTACGGCACGTTTCAAGTGCTCAAGCAGTGCAGCGCGCGCGTTGCCAAGGGCGAAGTGGTAGTCGTGTGCGGGCCATCGGGCTCGGGTAAATCGACGCTGATCAAGTGCGTCAATGCGCTCGAGCCGTTCCAGGAGGGTGCGATTCACGTCGACGGCATCTCCGTCGGTGATCCGGCAACCGACCTGCCCAAGCTGCGATCACAGGTGGGCATGGTGTTCCAGCACTTCGAGCTGTTTCCACACATGACGGTGGCCGAGAATCTCGCGCTGGCGCAGGTGAAGGTACTCGATCGTTCGCGTGACGAGGCGCACGCCAAGGGCGCCAAGCTGCTCGAGCGCGTCGGGCTGACCGAGCACGCCGCGAAGTACCCGGGTCAACTCTCGGGCGGGCAGCAGCAGCGCGTGGCGATCGCGCGCGCACTCGCCATGGATCCGATCGCGATGCTGTTCGACGAGCCGACCTCCGCGCTCGACCCGGAGATGATCAACGAGGTGCTCGACGTAATGGTCGAACTCGCGCGCGAGGGCATGACGATGATGGTGGTCACCCACGAGATGGGGTTCGCGCGCAAGGTCGCGCATCGGGTGATCTTCATGGACAAGGGCGAGATCGTCGAAGACGCGGCCACGGCCGATTTCTTCGGCAAGCCGCGCTCGGAACGCGC
>CADECO010000054.1:8644-15484 GCA_902825905.1 uncultured beta proteobacterium | reverse complement strand
GCGCTCGTACGCCGCCAGCGCCGACCACCCGCCCGATCGCTGCTTCCAATGCCGCCAGATCGATCGGCTTGGTGACGAAGTCATCGAAACCAGCGGCAAGCGCACGCACGCGCTCGTCTTCGAATGCGTGCGCGGTCACGGCAACAGCCGGAATCCGCGGGTGCCCCAGTTCGTGCTCGCGCGCGCGCTGGTGCTGCATGGCTTGCAGGCCGTCCATCACGGGCATCTGCAAGTCCATCAGGAGTGCATCGAAACGCCGCGCGGCAAGGAACTCAAGCGCTTCGGCACCGTCGCGCGCCGTCGTGATCGAGCAGCCCAGCATGCGCACCATGCGCTCCACGATCTTCAGATTGACCGCGTTGTCTTCCACCACCAGCAGGTGCAGTCCGAACTGATGCCAGGTACGCGCATCGGCTGGTTCGGCCACGGTGTCCTTTGCAGCCGGCGCAAGCGGCATGGTGAGTGTGAACGTGGAGCCTTGCCCTGGAACGCTATGCACCGCAATGTCGCCGCCCAGCGCGCGACCGAGCTGGCGCGCGATCGTCAGGCCCAGGCCGGTGCCGCCATAGCGACGCGTGATCGAGTCGTCGCCCTGCACGAACGGTTCGAAGATCTGCTCGAGCTGTGCGGCACCAATGCCGATGCCCGTGTCGACAACAACGACGCGCAGCATCACGCGATGCTGATCGAGCGGCGCGCACTCGGCACGCAGCTCCACCGCGCCGCGGTCGGTGAACTTGATGGCGTTGGCGATGAGATTGGACAGAATCTGTCGCAGGCGAGTGGGATCGCCCACCGCCCGACCAAGGTCGCCGAGCCGGATCTCCGATCGAAGCAGCAGGCCTTTGTCGCCGGCCAGTGTGCGATACAGACCGACCACCTGATCGATCTCCCGCGCCACCACAAACGGTACGGACTCGCCCTTCATCACGCCCGATTCGGCGCGCGAGAAATCGAGAATGCCGTTGAGCACATCGAGCAGCGACAGCCCCGACGCGTAGGCGATGCGCAATTGTTCGCGTTGCTCGTCGGTGAGATTGCCGGCTTGCACCGTCTGCAACACGCCCAGGACGCCGTTGAGCGGCGTTCGTACTTCATGACTGACTTTGGCGAGGAACTGCGACTTCGCGCTGCTGGCGGTCTCAGCCTGCTCCTTGGCTTGCGCCAGCTGCGACTCGCGCTCGGTCAGCGCACGGATCCGCGCCTTCACTTCGCTTGCCATGTGGCGAAAGTTCTCGGCCAGCACGCCAACCTCATCGCGCCCGCTGCGCGGCAGCTCGATGTCGTAGTCGCCGGCGCGGATCGACTGACTCGCCCGGGTCAGCCGTTCGAGCGGTCGCGTGAGCAGCACGCCCAGGCCGATGAGCATCAGCGCAAACACCAATGCGGTGGCAACCGCCACGCGCACGCCGATGCCGAACAGCGCGCGCGTCGTGCCATCGAGCGCGGCTGCGGACACGCCATAGCGCAGCGTTCCCAGTTCCTGGCCGGCAAACTCGATCGGATGAGCATAGTCGTAGCGCGGTGCGCCATCGGCGCCGATCGATGCTTCACCGCTGCCGGCCTGCGGCATCGGCTCGTTGGACTGCCAGCCCGCGGCCGCGATGACCGCACCGGCGCGGTCGAGTACGATCAGGTAGACCAGACCGTCGCGGCGCTGCACCTCGGTCAGGATCTGCTGCAGCGTCGCATAGTCGCGCTGGACCAGCGGCGCAGCGAGCGCGGCGGTGAGCACCGGTTGCAGTTGCCGAGCGTGCGTATCGAGTTCGCCTTGCATGTAGCCGGCGACCCTGCTGGTGTAGATGAAGGTCTGCGCACCCAGCGTGAGCGATAGCGCGAGCAGGCCGGCGCAGATCAGCTTGGCCTTGAGCGACCAGTGCGCGAGCCTTGCCAACCCCGTGAGTCCGAGCACCAGCCTGCGCAAGCCCGCGTCCCTCCGTTCGAATCGCTGCTTACTTCACCGCACGCAGGCCGGCGCGCGTCTCCGCGATAAACGGGTCGATGCTCTTGAGTTCATCGTCGGCGACGGTGCGGATCGCGCGAACGCCGGTCAGGCCACCGAAGGCTTTGCCGTCCTCGCTCGCGGTGAAGGCATGAAAAAGCCCCTGGATGCGCGCCTGCTGTGCGGGCGGCATCGTCGGCTTTGCGATGACGAGAAACCCCGGCACGCGCGCGAACTCGTTCCATACCTGCAGCTTGTCGCGCATCGCCGGTGCGATCGCGCGGAATTCACCAGCGCTCATGATGGCGAGCGGCGCTTCGCCCGAATCGAGCACCCGCCCCAGACTGTCATAGTTGCGGACATGGATCGTGCGGTAGTGCGTGTCGCGTTGCAACCCTTGCTCAGCCAGCCACGCGAAGCCGCGCAACGCCACCAGCGACTGCGGATTGGACAAGGCGAGCGTCTTGCCGCGCAGGTCATGCAACGAGGCCGGCGGGCTGGACTTCAGAACGATCGCCAACGCCGGGATGCCGGGCTCGAAGATCGCGATCGGCCGATGACCATGGTCGAGCTGCGCCAAGCGCCCCAGGTTCGCAGCGGTCACCGCGATGTCGTATTCGCCTTCCTGGGTGCGAGCGTGATACGCGGCGAAATCGGGCGCGCTGACGATCTCGACGGCCGACTTGAGCTCGCGTGCGAGGTACTCACGTAGCGGCTTGTAGTTGGCCAGGATGACGCGCACGCTGACGTTCGGTAACACGCCGACCTTGAGTGCCTGCGCTTCGCCGGACGCGGTCTGGGCGTGCACGCTCATCGCAGTTGAGCACGCGACGATCAGGGCGCAAGTGGCACGCCCGAAATGGGAAACGATCGCAAGAGCGATCGGGCGGAGGGTAACGATGATCGCGTTGAGCATGTTCGGTTCTTGTGCGCTCAGTTTGTTCCGGGCGCGTAGCGTAAAGTACGGTCCCGGGCCGGGCTGGCAAGAATCGCGCCCAAGCGTGAATCCGGCACGCTATCTGTGACGTAGCACTCGAACAGGTCCAGTCGCGGCGGCGGAGCTTGCGCGGACCTGACCCAACTCGCGAAAACAAGGGGGATCCTGTGAAGCTGACCTACGCTGCGCTCTGCGCATTCATTCTCGCCGGCTGCATGCACGGCCCGCACGACACCGGTGGTGCCCACGGCATGACGCGTGTCGCCAGCGCCAACGACGTCAAGACGACCATCGACCGGTTCGAGGCGGCTGCCAAGTCGCGCGGACTGATGATCTTCAATCGCATCGATCACGCCGGCGGCGCACAGAAGATCAATCAGACATTGCGCCCGACCGAATTGCTGATCTTCGGCAACCCGCAAGGCGGCACGCCGCTCATGCAGTGCCAGCAGTCGGTCGGCATCGATCTGCCGCTCAAGGCGCTGGCCTGGCAGGACGCGCAAGGCCAGGTGTGGCTGGGCTACAACGAGCCGATGCACCTGGCCCATCGCCACGGCATGGGCGAGTGCGGCGCACAGGCGATCGGCAACATCACCAAGGCACTTGCCGGCCTGGCCGCCGAGGCTACGAAGAAGTAGTAGGAGTTTTGGCGCCGGTGCCGCCCGTTACTGCGGCGCCGCGCCCTGCCGCTCGATCGCCTGCGCGCGGATCGCATCGAGCGTCGTCTGCGTGGTAATCGCCTGCGGATCGACGCGCAATTCGATGAGCGCCGGGCCGCCGGCGGCGCGCGCACGCTCGAACGCCGCGGCAAACTGACTCGTCTCTTCAACCAGTTCGCCATGCGCGCCGTACGCACGGGCAAGCGCAGCGAAGTCCGGATTGGTCAGCGCGGTGGCGTACACGCGGCGCGGGTACTCGCGCTCCTGATGCATGCGGATCGTGCCGTACATGCCGTTGTTGACCACCACGAAAATCACCGGCAGTTTGTACTGCACCGCCGTGGCCAGCTCCTGCCCGGTCATCATGTAATCGCCATCACCGCTCACGGCGACCACCGCGCGGTCCGGATAGGCCACCTGCGCGCCGATCGCCGCGGGCACGCCATAACCCATGGCGCCATTGGTGGGTGCGACCTGCGTGCGCCACTGCGGGAACGGGAACCAGCGCTGGATCCAGCCGGTGAAATTGCCCGCGCCGGTGGTGATGATCGAATCGGCCGGCAACAGCTCGCGCAGCTTCAGCACCAGCTCGGGCATCTGCACTTTGCCCGGCACTGCGCGTGGCTGCTGCCACCCCACGTAGTCGGCATGCGCCGCTTCGCGCCAGGCTCGCCACTTGGTGCCGTCGATGCGCAGATCGCGCACTGCACGCGTGAACTCGCGCATGCCGGCGTTGATCAGCAACTCGCCTTGATACACGCGACCCAGTTCCTCGGCGCCTGCGTGCACGTGGATCAGCCGCTGCGCCGGCACCGGCACCTGCAACAGCGAATAGCCGGCCGTGGTGATCTCGCCCAGCCGCGCGCCGACGACGAGCAGCACGTCGGCATCGCGCACCCGCTCGGCCAGCTTCGGATTCAGCCCGATGCCGACGTCGCCGATATAGTGGTCGCAGCGATTGTCGTAGAGATCCTGGAAGCGAAAAGCGTTGGCCACGGGCAAGCCTGCCGCGCGCGCGAACGTACGGAAGTCGGCGCAAGGCTGCTCGCCCCACACCGTGCCCCCGAGCAGCGCGATCGGACGCTCGGCGGATTGCAAGATGGTGCGCAGCCGCTCCATGTCGGCCGGTGACGGACTCGCCTGCACCGCCTGATACGGACGCGCATCGGCCGCATGCACGGTCTGCGTCAGCATGTCTTCGGGCAATGCGAGCACCACCGGACCGGGACGGCCCGAGGTCGCGGTGTGGAACGCATGATCCACGTATACGGGGATGCGATCGGCGCGCTCGATCTGTCCCACCCATTTGGCCATCTGACCGAACATGTGGCGTTAGTCGATCTCCTCGAACGCCTCGCGATCGGCCTGATCACTCGCCACCTGGCCGACGATCAGGATCATCGGCGTCGAGTCCTGGAACGCGGTGTGCATGCCGATCGAGGCGTTGGTGGCCCCCGGCCCGCGCGTGACGAAGCAGATGCCGGGTTTGCCGCTCGCCTTGCCGTACGCCTCGGCCATGAAGGCGGCGCCACCGTCCTGCCGCGCGACGATCAGCCGGATCGCATCGCGCGCGTCGTACAGCGCATCGAGCACGGCGAGGTAGCTCTCGCCCGGCACGCAGAACGCCGCGCTCACGCCATGAATGCGGAGTTGATCGACCAGGATCTGGCCGCCGGTGCGAAGCTTCAGTTCGTTTTTCATGGCATCAGAAAGTGATGGGATCGTCGATGAACAGTTGGTAACTCTGCCGCTTGGGCTTGTCCTGATCTTCGGGCAGCACGTAGCGGATCGAACTCTTGCCGCGCAGTTCCAGCGGCAGCACCATGACGCGCGCGAACGAGGTGAGATCGGCATCGGAAGCAGTGGCCAGCACCGGATCGGGCCCCGCCTCGAACCATGCTTCGCCCGGCTGCACCACGTGCTCACCGCCTTTGACCGCGACCTTGATCGCGCCGCGCAGCAGGCAGCGAATGCCCGGGCCGCGATGCGTGTGCGTGTAGGCGATGCCGCCGAGCGGGAAATCGACCCGATCGCAGCGCATCAGATACGCTGGCGCGGGCTCGAGCTGGATCTCGCACTCGAGCATCGGCTTGGGCGCGGTGCGCTGGATGGTCGAATCGAGAATCGCCGCCGCCGTCTGCCGGGTGAGCAGCTCCCAGTGCAGCAGCATCGCCCCGACCGATCCCGCCTGCACGCGGCAACCCGCATTGCCGTGCCACGTGCTGTTCGCCGCCAGCATCGCAACCTGCCGGGCACAGCGGACCGACACCGCGCCGCGCTCGACATAGAGCACGCGATTGGTGTCGGGCTGAATGTCGCGCCCCTGCCCCGCGTCGAACTCCTCGCGCGTCAAGCGCAGAATCAAGCCGTCCATGCGATGCGATCCCGGTACGATGATGGGGCGTCGATTCTGGGGCGAACGAACGCACGATTACAATAGCCGGCGCTACGAAGTTCCGCGCTCGCGATGCTGCAACCACCTTGTTGTCCTCGCCGCATCCGTCGTGCCCGCACCTGTTGCAGCATCCGCCCCCCGTACCTGTCCTCGTATCTGTCCTCGCCCCTGCCGCCGCATCCAGAACGCCATCCATGCCGATCGATGACATTGCCGGCCTGCGCCGCATCCTGAAGGAAAACCACGTCATTGCCGTCGTGGGGTTGTCGGCCAATTGGTACCGGCCGAGCTATTTCGCCGCCAAGTACTTGCAGGAGCATGGCTACCGCATCATTCCGGTCAATCCGCAGTACGACGAGATCCTCGGCGAGAAATCGTACAAGTCACTCAAGGACATCCCCGAGAAGGTCGACATCGTCGATTGCTTCCGCCGCGCTGAAGAAATCCCTGCGCTGTGCGCCGAGGCCATCGCCATCGGTGCGCGGGTGCTGTGGCAGCAGCTCGGCGTGAAAAATCTAGATGCGGCGCGCGCAGCAGAAGCCGCCGGGCTCGATGCCGTGGTCGACCGCTGCGCCAAGATCGAGCACGGCCGGCTGTTCGGCGGCCTCAACTGGGTGGGCGTCAACACCAAAGTGATCTCGGCCAAGCGTCCACGCTGGCTGGCGTACTAGCGCCGCGCGCCCCGCCTTCACCCTTCACCCTTCATCGCTCACCCCTCGCCGATGCCCGATCGTCCCTACGGAATCGAAACGCTGTGCCTGCACGCCGGGCAGATCCCCGACCCGGCCACCGGCGCGCGCGCCGTGCCGCTGTATCAGACCACCTCGTTCGTGTTCGATTCGGCCGAGCACGCCGCGAGCCTGTTCAACCTGCAGACGTTCGGCAACGTCTACACGCGTCTGTCGAA
>CADECO010000054.1:0-8544 GCA_902825905.1 uncultured beta proteobacterium | reverse complement strand
AACTTCCGGCGCGCGATCACCGACAAGACGCGCGTCGTGTACGCCGAGACGCTGGGCAATCCGCGCATCAACGTGCTCGACATCGAGGCCGTCGCCGATATCGCGCACGAGCACGGCATTCCGCTGATGGTGGACAACACGGTGCCCTCGCCGTACCTGTGCCGGCCGTTCGAATGGGGCGCCGACATCGTCGTGCACTCGGCCACCAAGTACATGGGCGGGCATGGCACCACGATGGCCGGCGCGATCGTCGAGTCGGGCAAGTTTCCGTGGGACAACGGCAAATTCCCCGGCATGACCGAGCCCTCGCGCGGCTATCACGGCGTGCGCTTCTACGAGACATTCGGCGACTTCGGATTCACCATGCGTGCGCGCATGGAGGCGTTGCGCACGTTCGGGCCGTCGATCGCGCCGTTCAACGCGTGGATGATCCTGCAGGGCCTGGAGACGCTTCACGTGCGCATGGACCGGCACTGCGAAAACGCGATGGCCGTGGCGCAGTACCTGTCCAAGCATCCGATGGTGACCTACGTGTGCTATCCGGGGCTGCCCTCCGACCAGTACCATGCGCTGGCGAAGAAGTACCTCAACAAGGGCGCCAGTTCGCTGCTTGCGTTCGGCGTCAAAGGCGGCGCCAAGGGTGGCGAGCGCTTCATCGAGGCATCGCAGTTCATGAGCCATCTGGCCAACATCGGTGATGCCAAGACGCTAGTCATCCACCCCGCCTCGACCACGCATCGGCAGATGTCGGAGGAAGAGCAGATCAAGGCCGGCGTCAATCCCGACATGATCCGTATGTCGGTCGGAATCGAATCGATCGACGACATCATCTGGGACATCAATCAGGCGCTCGATGCGGCGGCACGCATCTAACCCTTTCCTTCACCCATCGCCCTTCACCCTTCACCGCACCTTCACGGACACGACGACCATGGGCAGCAACGACGCACGCACTCTCGCGCAACTGGATTGGACCAACCCCTATCCCACGGTGCGCCGGCCGACGGTGGCGCGCAACGTCGTCTCCACCTCGCAGATGGTGGGCTCGCAGGCGGGCCTGCGCATGCTGCTGCAGGGCGGCAACGCGATCGACGCGGCGCTCGCCACGGCGATCTGCCTCACTGTCACCGAACCGATCTCCAACGGCATCGGCAGCGATGCGTTCCTGATCTTCTGGGACGGCAAGCAGCTGCAGGGCTACAACGGCTCGGGGCGTGCACCGGCGAAGTGGACGCCGGAGTACTTCGCCGGGCAGAAGTCGATGCCGATGCGCGGCTGGAACAGTGTGACCGTGCCCGGCTGCGTGGCGACCTGGGCCGAGGTGTCGCAGAAGTTCGGCCGGTTGCCGTTCGAGAAACTTTTCGAGCCGGCGATCGACTACGCCGAGCGCGGCTACATCGTCTCGCCGTTCGTGGCCACGCGCTGGGCCTCACAGGTCGAAGAACTCAAGGTGCAGCCCGGGTTCAGCGACACCTTCATGCCCAACGGCCGCGCGCCGCAGCCCGGCGAGCTGTTCAAGATGCCCGACGCCGGCAAGACCTTGCGGCGCATCGCCGAGACCAAAGGCGAAGCGTTCTACCGCGGTGACATTGCCGCGAAAATCGCCGCGCATTCGCAGGCACATGGCGGCGTGATGACCGAAGCCGATCTGGCCGCGCACACCAACGAATGGGCCACACCGCTCGCGATGAACTATCGCGAGCTCACCGTGCACGAGCTGCCGCCCAACGGCCAGGGCATCGTCGCACTGATCGCACTGGGCATCCTGTCGAATTTCGACATGGCCAGCCACCCCGTCGACTCGGCCGACAGCGCCCATCTGCAGATCGAGGCGATCAAGCTGGCGTTCGCCGATGCGTATCGCTACGTGAGCGAACCGAAGACGCTGGAATTCGACGCGCAGCATCTGCTCGATCCGGACTACCTGAAATCGCGCGCCAGGTTGATCGATCGCAAACAGGCGCAGGCGTTCGCGCACGGCAAGCCACCGAGGAGCGGCGGAACGGTGTATCTGAACGCCGCCGATGCCGACGGCATGATGGTGTCGATGATCCAGTCGAACTTCTCGGGCTTCGGTTCGGGCTGCGTCGTACCGGGCACCGGCGTGAGCATGCAGAACCGCGGCAACGGCTTCGTGCTCACGCCCGGGCATCCGAATCTGGTCGGGCCGGGCAAGCGCCCGTACCAGACGATCATTCCCGGATTCATCACCCGTAACGGCCAGCCGCTGATGAGCTTCGGATTGATGGGCGGCAACATGCAACCGCAGGGGCACACCCAGGTGGTGGTGCGCATGGCCGACTACGGCCAGAGTCCGCAAGCGGCGATCGACGGCCCGCGCTTCCGCTTCGTCGGCGGCAAGGAGATCAACTGCGAAATGGGGTTCGGCACGGCCACGCTCGAAGAACTCGCACGCCGCGGCCATGAACTGAAGGCGATGCCCGAGGGCTACTTCGACTACGGTTGCTCGCAGATCATCCGACGTCTCGACGACGGCTATCTCGCCGCATCGGATGCGCGTCGTGACAGTCTCGCGGTGGGGTTCTGAGGCGATTCGCGATCGGCGATCGGGGCCGTGGTCACGCGCGAACAGAACGAGTTGCTCACGCGCACCGGGCCGGCGGCGCCGATGGGTCGGCTGTTCCGCCGCTACTGGCTGCCGATCCTGCTGAGCGAGGAATTGCCCGCACCGGACTGCCCGCCGGTACGCGCAACGGTGCTGTCCGAACGGCTGATCGCGTTTCGCGACAGCGACGGACGCATCGGCCTGGTCGACGAGTTCTGCGCGCATCGACGCGTGTCACTGTGGTTCGGCCGCAACGAGGAAGGCGGCCTGCGCTGCCCTTATCACGGCTGGAAGTACGACGCGAGCGGTCAGTGCGTCGAGGTTCCCTCGGAGCCGGTCGAAAGCGGCTTCGCACAGCGCGTGAAGCTGAAGGCCTATCCGTGCATCGAATCGGGCGGCGTGATCTGGACCTACATGGGCCCGACCGAGCTGCAACCGCGCGCGCCGGATTTCGAGTGGCAGCATGTGCCGGCCGCGCACCGTTACGTGAGCAAGCGCTGGCAGGAATCGAACTACCTGCAGGCGCTCGAAGGCGCGCTCGACGGCGCACACGTCTCGTTCCTGCATAGCGGCGCGCTCGCCAACGAGCCGATGCGCAAAGGCTCCAGAGGCGCGCAGTATCAGAACGACCGCCAGCCGCGCATCGAGGCAGTCGAATCCCCCGGCGGCATCACCATCGGTGCGCGACGTCGCGTTGCAGGCGGTCAACAAGGTGAAGGCGGTCCGCCTGCCGAGCACGGTTACTACTGGCGGCTGACGCAATGGGTGATGCCCTGCTTCCAGATGATTCCGCCCTATGGCGATCACGCGCTGCACGGCCACGCGTTCGTGCCGATCGACGACGAGAACTGCTTCGTCTGGACCATGACGCATCATCCGACGCGTGCGCTCTCGACCGACGAGCACGCGGCGATGCAAAGCGGCGAAGGCATCTACGCGCCGCTGATCCCGGGCACGTTTCGCACGCTCGGCAACAAGGCCAACGACTACTTCATGGATCGCGCCGCACAAGGCAGCGGGCGCCACTACAGCGGCGTGCCGGGCATCGCGATGCAGGACGCATCGCTGCAGGAGAGCTGCGGACCGATCGTCGATCGTTCGCTCGAGACGCTGGTGTCGAGCGACAACGGCATCATCATGACGCGCCATCGACTGATGCGTGCGGCACGCGCGCTCGAACAAGGTGTCGCTCCGCCTGCGCTCGATCCGGCGTCGCATCGCGTGCGTGCAGCATCGTTGGTGCGGCCCGTCGATCAACCATTCAAGACTGTGGCGGGCGAACTCCTCGCCGCGGGCGCTGACGTCGGCACGACCCACCAGACGATCTGACGCGCTTGCGATCGAGCTTTACCTGCGCGCCGACGGGCCGCTGCCCACGCCAGGCCGTGTGAAGTAGTAGGCATATTCGCGCACCGCACGCGCCGATCGCCGACGCAAAGTCACCGCCCGTCTTCGGCATCCGTTTGTCACTTGACGCCCCCCGCGTGCGCTCCGCAACATCGCGCCACTTTCGTTGACCACGACAACGTCTCGCGCTCCTTCCGCCACGCCGCAGCACCATCGTGAGTGCATCCTCCCACCGTTCCCACTGACGGTTTCCGATGATCGACTCACGGCGCGAGTCCCGCTCCACTGGAGCCCGACCCTACATGAATAACAGTCCATCCAAGGGCACGTTCAATCAAGCCGCACGCATCGCGATCTCGGCCGTGCTGATCGCGCTGCTCATGGTCGTCGCCATCAAGAAGGGGAGCGCCGCGGAAATCGCCGCCACGCCCGCCAACTACAAAGACCTGATCAATACGTTGAAGCCGGGCGACACGCTCAGGCTTGCCGGTGGCACCTATCCGTTGCTCTCGCTCTCCGGCCTCGCCGGTACGGCCAACGCCTGGATCACGATCGAAGGTCCGACAAGTGGCACCCCCGCGACGATCAGCATCAACCCCGCGAACCCGGGCTGCTGCAACCTCGTGCAGCTCTCGAGCGTCTCGTACATCGCGATCAAGAATCTGCGTATCGACAGCGCACTGGTCGACGCCATCGATGGCGTCAACTCGCGCGGACTCACGCACAACATCCTGGTCGAGAACTGCACCTTCGTCGGTCAGGGCTCGCACCAGCAGACGGTGGCGATTTCCACCAAGGGCACGGCCTACAACTGGACGGTACGCGGCAACACCATCATCGAAGCGGGCACCGGGATGTACTTCGGCAGCTCCGACGGCAGCTGGCCGTTCATCAACGGTCTGGTTGAGAACAACCTGGTCATCGACACCATCGGCTACAACGCCCAGTTCAAATGGCAGTCGCCTTACGCACAGCCGGCGGGCCTGGGTGCCGGACCGCACCGCACGGTGATCCGCAACAACGTGTTCATCAAGAACAAGCCGCAGTCGGCGTGGCCCGCAGCCGCGCTCGATGGCGCGCGCCCGAATCTGCTGGTCGGCGGGTTCCCCACGAGCGGCTTCGGCACCACCGATCTGTACGAGATCTACGGCAATTTCTTCTACGAGAACAAGGACGGCGAGTCGCTGTTCCAGGGTTCAGGCGCGGTGGCGATCCACGACAACGTGTTCGTCGGCGGTACGCGCGCTGCGATGACGCTGCAGAACCACGACCTGCCGCTGCGGCGTGCCTACGTCTACAACAACACCGTCTACGGTCGCGGCGTAGGCGTGAGCGTCGCGCAGGTGTCGACGCTCGAGGATTCGCTGGTCGTCGGCAACGCGCTGTTCACCGACCAGGGCGTCAACGCACCGGTGCAGCGCGACAACGTCGTCGACACGCCGGCGAACGCCGCCAATCATGTGGTGCAGCCCTCCTACGTGCTGGGCAGCATGGACTTCTATCCGAAAGCAGGTCGGCTCAAGGGCACGGCGCTCGACCTGAGCAAGATGACCGGACAGGTCGACTACAACCGCGACTTCAACGGCACCAGCAAAGGCGCGTTCGAGTATCGCGGCGCCTACGCTGGCGAAGGCAGCAACCCGGGTTGGAAGCTCACCAACGCCATCAAGAACTCGACCGGCTCGACGATCCCGCCCGGAGGCGGATCGAACGACTCCACGGCTCCGGCACGACCGTCCGGACTGCGCGTGCGCTAGGCGCATCCAACAAAGGAGCGGCAGTGCGAAACCCAATAACGATCGCGATCAGCGCCACCGCCGCGGCGCTGCTTTCAGCGTGTCTCGGAGGTGGTGGCGGTGGGGATGGCGGAGCCGCGAGCGCATCAAGCGCCTCGACGGCCACCGCCGGGCCCAACAGTGCAGTGCTGGAATGGAATGCGAACGCCGAGTCCGACCTGAGCGGGTATCGGGTCTATCGATCCACCACATCGGGCCAGTACGGTGCGCCGGTCACCACCGTCTCGCGCACCAATACGAGCGTCGTCGTCGACAACCTGCAGCCGGGCACCCATTACTTCGTGATCACTGCGGTTGACGGCGCCGGCAACGAGAGCGTGCGCTCCGACGAAGTCAGCAAGACGATTCAGCCGTAGTCGGCAGCCTTTTTTCGCGCGCAACACGGCGCGCATCCGGCGCCCGCCTGCATTCGACCACGGCAGCATTCGCGCGCGCCGCTCCGAACGCCAAACGCTTCATGCGCACGCCGGAACGCGGGGAGTAACATCGCGCCCTCCGCCCTGATGCGCATATCCCGCATATCCCTATGGCGAATGCAAGCACGCAACTCGACAATCCGCTGTCGACCCTGGCTCGCGCCGGCCAATCGGCATGGCTCGACTACATCCGCCGCGATCTCATCGAGTCGGGCAAGCTCCGGCAACTGATCGAGAACGATGCGCTCGCCGGGATGACCTCCAATCCGGCGATCTTCGAGCGCGCCGTTGCCACCGATGCGGCGTATCAGGCGTTTCTGCGCGGCGAGGGCGTGCGTTCGCTCGACACCAAGGCCGCGTACGAGCGCCTCGCCATCCGCGACATCCGCGATGCGGCCGATGCGCTGCGCCCGGTCTACGATCGCACGCGCGGCGTCGACGGCTACGTGAGTCTGGAGGTATCGCCCACGCTGGCGTTCGACACCGCGGGCACGATCGACGAAGCCCGCAGGCTCTGGCGCGACGTCGATCGCGCCAACCTCATGGTCAAGGTACCCGGCACGGCACAAGGTGTTCCGGCGATCCGCACGCTCATCAGCGAAGGCATCAACGTCAACGTGACGCTGCTGTTCGCACAAGACGCCTATCGCGACGCGGCCGAGGCGTACGTCGCCGGCCTGGAAGCACGCGCCGGCAACGGTCATGGCTTGCACGGACTCGCCAGCGTGGCGAGCTTCTTCGTGAGCCGGATCGACAGCGCGATCGACGCGAGGCTCGATGCGATCGCCAAGGCCGGCGGCGCCGACGCCACGCGCGCACGGGCACTGCTTGGTAAGGTCGCAATTGCGAATGCCAAGCTCGCCTATCAACACTATCAGTCGCTGATCGACAGCCCGCGCTGGCAGGCGCTCGCACGAGCCGGCGCCCGGCCGCAGCGGCTGCTCTGGGCCAGCACCAGCACCAAGAATCCGGCGTATCGCGACGTGATCTACGTCGAGGAACTGATCGGCGCCGACACGGTGAACACCCTGCCGCCGGCAACGCTCGATGCGTTCCGCGACCATGGCCAGGTGCGCCCGAGCCTCAACGAAGACCTTCCCGACGCCGCACGCACCCTTACCGAACTGGCCGCGCTTGGCATCTCGCTCGATCAGATCACCGCGCAACTACTCGCCGACGGCGTGAAGCAGTTCGAGGATGCGTTCACGAAACTGCTCGCGGCTGTCGCGGCAGCACTCAAGGCGTAAGACGCAGCTGATTGCTCAGTGGACCTTGCCGAGCGCGCTGCTCAGCCGCTCGAGCTTGGCCGGATCCTGATCGAACGCGTAGGCGTCCATCGCCAGCACACCGAGCGTGATGACGTCGTGCAGCCGCGCGACCGACGGCATCCGGCCATTCGCGCCGGCAGCTGCCCCCAGCGCAACGAACAACGGCAGCAGATGCTCATCGGTGGGATGCGCCCGCGCCGCTTCGGGCGCGCCATGCTCCCAGTCGAGCACCGCATCGAGCGCGCCCTGCGTCAGATGCTCGTGGAACCACGTCTGGAACGCGCGCGCGTACGGCGCTGCTTCGCCCTCTCTTGCACGCGGATTGATCTCGTACAAGTTGTGCGTGAGATTGCCGCTGGCGAGGATCAGTACGTCGTCTCCTAGCGACGCAAGCGCCTGACCGATCGCGAAGTGATGACGCGCATCGCGCTCGGGCTGCACGGCCACCGGTACGACGGGCACGTCCGCGTCGGGGTAGATGTAGCGCAACGGCACCCACGCGCCGTGATCCAGTCCGCGACGCGGATTCACGGTCGCCTGAAGCCCGGCACGCGTCAACGAATCGGACACGAGCTTGCTGAGCGTCGCATCGCCGCGCGCCGGATACTGCATCTCGTAAAGCGCACGCGGAAAACCGCCGAAGTCGTGGATCGTTTCAGGCTGCTCGGCTGCGCCGACCTCCGGTGCGCGCGTCATGTGGTGCGCCGAGACGACGACGATCGCACGTTGCCGCGGCAGCGCGCTGCCCAGTTCGACGAACAATGCGCTGGTGGCATCGGGCTGCATCGCCATCATCGGCGAGCCGTGCGAGAGAAAGAGCGTAGGCGAGGCGGACATGCGTGAATGCGTCCCGAAGCGAAGGAATTGCGCAAAGTGTAACGCTCGCGCCCGGCGACCCGCGGGCCGAACGGTGCCGGCCCCCGTATAATCGCGCGCTTCTCGCCGCAGGGCTCCTGCTTCACCCCAGGCTCGCTGCTCCCGCCGCTCCATCCGTAGCCCGTCTACGCCGGCTCCGCCCGGCCCGCCCGCTCACACTGCATGTCCCGACGCGTCCGTAACATCGCGATCATCGCGCACGTCGATCACGGTAAGACCACCCTGGTCGACAAGTTGTTGCAGCAAACCGGCACGTTCGCCGCGCACGAGCGCGT
>CADECO010000053.1:19249-23227 GCA_902825905.1 uncultured beta proteobacterium | reverse complement strand
AGCTGCAGCGGGCAGCGCGACGGTTGAAGCGAACGACAGCGCAATGAGGAGCTTTTTCACCTGACCTCCGAGTCACAGGGAACGATGGGAGGTGCGTCACGTGTTTCGCGCGCACCCTTCTTAGGATTTGCTGCACTCGCGAACATACCTGACAGCGTGTGCTCGGTAAGCGAAGCGTTGGACGCTTCGCGTCAAATGCCACAGCAAAGTTGCGCGCAATTGTTTAGGAATGCGCGGACGTCTGGAACCGGACACACAATGACAGATGCTCAACGCGACGCCCGCCCCACCACCGCATTGAGCAGCACGTTCACTCCCGGCACCGTGTGCTCCACATCGGCGAACTCGTTGTTGTTGTGCGTGATGCCGTCGCGGCACGGCGTGAAGATCATCGCGGTCGGCGCGACCTTGCTGATGTGATACGCGTCGTGACCGGCCTGACTTGCCATGTCGAACGTGGCAAGCCCCAACTCCTTCGCCGCTCCGTGAATGAGTCCGATGCACTGCGGATCGAAGCGCTCGTTGCCGAACACCCATTCCTGCACCACCTTGTATTCGACGTTCGCGCGCTTGGCGAGATCGGGCAGCGCCGCGAGCATGTCGGCGCGCATCTGATCGGCCGACTTCGGGTCGTCGTGGCGGAAATCGCAGGTGACCTGCGCCCAGTCCGAGAGGATGCCGGGTTTGTTCGGCCAGGCCACCAGGCGTGAAGGTGTGGCCTTGCCCGCGGTGGAATGAAATTTCCAGCCGATATCGTTGACGGCCACCGCGAGCATCGCGGCACCCACCAACGCGTTCTTGCGCTTGTCCATCGGCCACGGACCGGTGTGCGCAGTCTCGCCGGTCACTTCCACCACCGATCCGCGCACCGCGTAGCCGCGCGTGACCACACCGACCGGGATCTTGCGCTCCCAGAGCATCGGGCCCTGTTCGATGTGCAATTCGAAGTACGCATCGAGCGGACGGCCGCCCACTTGCGAGCTGCCGTCGTAGCCGATTCGCACCAACTCGTCGCCGAAGCGGATGCCGTCATCGTCGCGCAGATCGAGAATCCAATCGGCGGCATAGACGCCCGCGAACCCGCCCGCGGCCACCATCGGCGGCGAGAAGCGTGCGCCTTCCTCGTTGGTCCACGACACCACTTCGACCGGACGACGCGTGCGGATGCCGCGATCATCCAGCGTGCGCAGTACCTCGAGCCCCGCGAGCACACCGAGGATGCCGTCGTAGCACCCGCCATTGACCTGCGTGTCGAGATGGCTGCCGATGACAACAGGCGGGAGTGAGTCATCGGTGCCCGCTCGCCGGGCGAAGATCGAACCGAGCCGGTCGACGCTCACCGCATAGCCAGCCTCTTTGCACCACGCGACGAACTGATCGCGCATCAGCTTGTCTTCATCGGATAGCGCGACCCGACGCAGCCCGCCGGGCCGGCCCACGCCGATCTGCGCGGATCGGTCCACGGTGCGCCAGAAGCGTTCGGCATTGATGCGTGGAACTGCGCTGCTGGTTGTCGATGCGGTGTTCATGGCATGTACTCCCGACTGAGAAGGTCTCGAGGTGATTGGGGTCACACGTCAATGGGGATGCGGTGTGCGAGCACGTTGATGCGTCGACCGAATCCGTACCGAGATGGGGCTGACAATTGATGATGGTATGCGAGCCGTATCGATCGCGTCGAAGTCTTGAAGCGCACCGGCGCATCGCCTAAGGTTTTGCCCCGCGGCACGGACAGATCGGGCGGTCGACCTGCAGACCGATCGAAGCCTGTGCCGCGTGTTCCGCACGACTCGAATATTCAACTCAAAAGAAGAGGCAATTGATGCAGTTTCGAATCTTAGCAACCGCCACCCTCACCGCTTTGATCGCAACCCAGGCGAACGCCCAGGTCATGACGCCAACCAAGCCCGATGGCGCCTGGCGCGGCGGCCTCGGTCTGGGCGCGGCGCTGGCGCGTGGCAATACCGAGTCCACCAGCATCAATGGCGTCGCCGATGCGATACGCCAGACGGGTGTCGACAAGACCGGCCTGTATATCTCGACGTTGCGCAATACCGCCAAGATCGACGGCGTCAACAAGACGACCGCAAATCTGCTGCGCCTGGGTGGGCGCTACGAGCGGGATTTCGCCAGCAACCTGTATGGTTTCGGCGCGCTCGACCTCGACAAGGACAAGCCTGCCGACATCAAGTGGCGCTGGCTACCGCAGGCTGGCGTGGGTATGCACGTCGTCAAGACGCCCACGACGACGTTCGACGTGTTCACCGGTCTGGCCTACAACAAGACCGACCGCTACGTGAATCCGGATAGCAAGGGTCTGGAAGCGCTGATCGGCGAGGAGTCGTCGCACAAGATCAGCGAAACCACCTCATTCGTGCAGCGCCTGGTGGTGTACCCGGGTCTCACGAGCGATCGCAGCGGCGAGTTCCGCCTCGCGTTCGACGCCGGCTTGAAAGCGCAGGTGATCGGCGGCTGGAACCTTACGTTGACTGTCGGCAGCCGCTACGACTCCGACCCGGCTCCGGGCAAGAAGAAAACCGACACGGTGTTCTTCACCGGTCTGCAGTATGTGTGGGGACCGAGCGCCAAGTAACGGCCAGTCCAATCGAAGAAAAACGCGAAGCAAAACGCCCCGTCGTCGGGGCGTTTTTTCATGCGCGAACTGCGCCGTTTGAAGCGACGGTGCGCAGGCGCATCACGCAGACGTCAGGTTGCGGCGCGCGCTCGTTCGCGCTTTTCCTTCCGATACAACTCGCGGAACGTCCGACCCTGCGGCGCCGGCATGTCGCGATCGATCGTCCAGCCGCCGCCGACGCCGAACGGCATTGCGCGGATCATGCGTGCGCTGCCGCCGTACATGCGCATGAAGCGGACTGCAGTCCGCGTGGCCAGCGCGTAGAGCCGTGGATGGCGTGCGACCCACGCCCACGTGCGCAGTCCGAACACTTCCTTCGCCGGACGCTGTCCGGCATCGAACTGCTTCTCGCGTAGCTTGCGCAGCAGTTCCGGGAGCGGGATCTTCACCGGACACACGACGCCGCACTGATTGCACAGCGTGGCAGCGTGCGGGAGATCGAGCGCGTTCTCGCCGCCGATGTACGAGGGCGTAAGCACCGAGCCCATCGGCCCCGGATACACCCAGCCGTAACTGTGTCCACCGACGGTGCGATACACGGGGCAGTGGTTCATGCACGCGCCACAGCGGATGCAGCGAAGCATCTCCTGCATGTCGGTGCCGAGCAGCTTGGTGCGCCCCGAATCGACCAGGATGACGTACATGTGCTCGGGGCCGTCGAGTTCGCCCGCGCTGCGGGGCCCCGTTACCACGGTGAAGTAGTTCGAGATCGCCTGTCCGGTGGCCGAGCGCGGCAACACCCGCATCATGGTCGACAGGTCTTCCAGCGTCGGCAGCACTTTCTCGATGCCGGTGATGGCGATATGCACGCGCGGCAAGGTCGTCACCATGCGGCCGTTGCCTTCGTTGGTCACCAATGCCACCGAACCGGTTTCGGCGATGAGAAAGTTACCGCCGGATACACCCAGATCGGCACTGAGAAAATGTTGCCGCAGCACTTCGCGCGCCTCGCGCGTCAGCGCCTGCGCGTCGGTGATGCGCGGCTTGTTGTGATGCCGGGCGAACAGATCGGAGACGTCGTCTTTGCTCTTGTGGACCGCCGGGGCGATGATGTGCGAGGGCGGCTCGCCGGCCAGTTGCAGGATGTACTCGCCCAGGTCGGTCTCCACCGGTTGCACGCCGTTGGCCTCGAGCGCCTCGTTGAGTCCAACCTCCTCGGACACCATCGACTTCGATTTGATGGCCTTGCGTACGCCGTGCCGCCGGCACAGATCGAGTACGAGCGCTCGTACTTCCTCGGCGGACTCGGCGAACAGCACGGTCGTGCCGCGTTCGGTTGCCTTGCGCTCGAACTGCTCGATCCAGGTGTCCAGATTGGCGAGCACGCGGTCGCGAATGGCGGC
>CADECO010000053.1:17671-19149 GCA_902825905.1 uncultured beta proteobacterium | reverse complement strand
TGCCGCGACGATGCAGACGCCCTTCGATGTTGAGCATGCAGCCAAGATCGCCGAGCACGACGGCTTCGGCGCCGCTCGCCTCGATGTTCTGGCACTTGCGATCGGCGATCGCCGCCGACACCTCGCCGAACTTGATCGCGAACGTGCCGCCGAATCCGCAGCACTGCTCGCAATCGGTCATCTCCTGCAGTTGTACGCCCGCCAACGAGCGCAGCAGGCGTCGCGGCTGCACTTTCACGCCGAGCTCACGCAGCCCGGAGCAGCAGTCGTGGTAGGTGAGCCGACCGGCGAAGTTGCTGTCGGCGCGCTCCAGTTTCAGCACATCGACCAGGAACGACGTGAGTTCGTAAGTGCGCTGCGCCAGCCGCTCGACGCGCGCGAGCATCGCCGGCTCGTCGCGAAACAGCTCGGGGTAATGCGCCCGGATCATCCCCGCGCACGAGCCGGAGGGCAGCACCAGGTAGTCGCACGCCTCGAACTCCTCGATCAGCTTGATCGCCAAGGCACGCGCCGAAGCGCGGTCGCCGGAATTGAAACCGGGCTGACCGCAGCAGGTCTGCAACTCGGGCACGATCACGTCGCAGCCGGCCGACTCGAGCAGCTTGAGCGCCGCGAATCCGATCGATGGCCGCATCAGATCGACGAGACAGGTGACGAACAGGCCGACTTTCATACGTTCCGCGGTCCGCGTTTGGATCAAGGTGCACGAGGCAAGCGCACGGCGCGGCGATCGTATCACGCACCCCGCGGACATCGGCCTGATCGGCTGATCGGCGGGCGTGCAGTAGAATTTCTCTCCGCAGATTCCAGCCGCGCACCATTCCGCGATGTCGGAGAACGAATCCAAGAGTTCCATCCAGGTCATCGAGCGCATGACGCGGCTGCTCGATATCCTCGCGCAATCGCCCGACACCGTCACGCTGAAGCATCTGTCGCAGACCTCGGGCCTGCATCCGTCGACAGCGCATCGCATCCTCACGGCATTGATGAGCGCGCGCCTGGTCGAGCGCGTCGATCAGGGTAACTATCGCCTCGGCATGCGGCTGCTCGAACTGGGCAACCTGGTGAAGTCGCGCCTGTCGGTGCGCGAGCTGGCGCTGCCGTTCATGCGTGCGCTGCACGCCACGACCGGCGAGGCGGTGAACCTCTCGGTGCGGCGCGACAACGAGATCGTGTACGTCGAACGCACCTCCAGCGGACGATCGATGATGCGCGTGGTCAATATCATCGGTGCGCGCGCGCCGTTGCACATCACCGCGGTCGGCAAGCTGTTCCTGAGCGAGGATCCACCGGAATTGCTGCGCGAGTACGCCGAGGCAACGCGTCTTCCGGCGTACACGCCGAACACGATCACTTCGCTCGAAGCATTGCGCAAGGAACTCGAACAGGTGCGCAAGCTGGGCTACGCGTTCGACAACGAAGAAGCCGAAACCGGCGTGCGCTGCATCGGCGCGGGCGTGTACGACGACAGTGATGCG
>CADECO010000053.1:0-17571 GCA_902825905.1 uncultured beta proteobacterium | reverse complement strand
CGCTATCGCGCGCTCATCGCGTAGACGCCGAACATCCGCTGCGGATCGAACCAGGCTTTGCCGGCCTGAAACCCGCTCGCTTCGGCCAGCGCGACAAACTCCTCGGGGGAGTATTTGCACGAGATCTCGGTGTGGATCGTCTCGCCCGCCCGAAAAGAAAAACGGTGCACGCCTATGCGCGCCTGCTGCTCGCGCAGACTCTCCAGATGCATCTCGATGCGTCCACGAGCCGGATCGTAGAACGCCTTGTGCCGGAATGACGGAACGTCGAAGTCCGCGCCAAGCTCGCGGTTCATGCGCGCGAGCAGATTGATATTGAACTCGGCCGTCACCCCTTGCGCATCGTCATACGCCGCATCGAGCACCGCCTTGTCCTTCTTGGTATCGACGCCGATCAGCAGCGCGCCCGACGGCCCGACGAGTTCACGCGTGACGCGCAGGAACGCGCGTGCATCCTCGGGTGTGAAATTGCCGATGGTCGAACCGGGGAAGTAGGCCACGCGCCGCCGGCCGCGCAGGTCGGGCAGATCGGGCAAGGTGAGCGGCTTGGCGAAATCAGCGCGGATCGCGACGATGTCGAGCCAGGGATATCGGATGCGCAGCGAGCTCGTCGCGCCTTCCAGGGCGCTCTCGGAGATTTCGATCGGCACGTATACCGCGGGCAACGCGTGCTCGATCAGGATGCAGGTCTTGACCGATGCCCCTGAACCGAGCTCGATCAGTACGCCGTCCTGGCCGATGAAGGCGGCCATCTCACGGACCGACTCGCGCATGATCGCGAGCTCGGTGCGCGTGGGGTAGTACTCGGGCAGATCGCAGATCGCCTCGAACAGTTCCGACCCGCGCGCATCGTAGAAATACTTCGGCGGAATCGCCTTCTGCGCAAGACTCAGCCCCGCGATCACGTCGGCGCGAAAGCTGGTGGTGGATTCGAGGAAGTCGAAGCGACGCACGCTGCCGACCCGCTCGACCGCGGCCGCACGAAGTTCGCGCACGCGCATGCTCTCTCCTTTTTCGCGAGCTGCCGGCTCGCACCGATTTCGATACGGATCAGGCGCCCGGACGGATGCACCGGCGGGCTCAATCCGTCGTTCTACCCTACTGCTGGACCTTGCGCTTCTTGTCAGCGACCGCAGTGCGCGGCGCAGTATAGCCGGGCTCCAACCACTGGCGGATGCGGTGCGCATCGCCGAACGACGTGTACTTGCCCGCCGCATCGAGCAGCACCAGCGTAACCGGTCGATCGGCCATCCGCGTGCGCATCACCAGGCAGCGTCCGGCCTCGGCGATGAATCCGGTCTTGGAGAGCTCGATCTGCCAGCGCTTGCCGCGCACCAGCGAACTCGTATTGCCGAAGGTGATCGGCCCGAACTTCGTCTGCACCGTGTGCTCGGTGAGCGTGGAGTAGTCCGCGATGCGCCGATAGCCGCGCACCACGCGAACGAGCTTGGCCAGATCCGCAGCGGTGGATGTGTTGTCGCTCGACAGACCGGCCGGGTCGGCGAAGCGCGTGTGCTGCAGGCCCAGCGCCGTCGACTTTCGATTCATCGCCGTGATGGCGGCATCGGGCCCGCCTGGATAGGCTCGCGCCAGCGCGAGCGCCGCGCGATTGTCCGAAGCCATCAGGGAAAGCCGCAACAGATCGTCTCGCGACACCACCGCGCCGACGCGCAGCCGCGAACGCGTGAACTTGACCTTCGATTTGTCGTCTTCGAGGATCTCGATGCGCTCCTCGAGATCCTGGCGGGCATCGAGCACCACCATCGCCGTGACCAGCTTGGTGATCGAGGCGATCGGTTGCACCGCATCGGGGTTCTTCGCCATCAGCACCTTGCCCGATTCGTCGTCGATCACCAGCGCGACGTTCGAGCGCAGGCTGGGGGCCTGCTGCGCGTGCACAACGCCGGCGAGAGCGCACAGCAGCGGCACGCACCATAGCGGGACGAACCGCGCGATCGATCGGATCATCGCAAGACGCGCATGGAGGAAGGTTGCAAGCGCACGCAGTAGATCACTTTCGCTGCCAGCGCTCAAGCTCACGCCTGTCGCGTTTGGTCGGTCGGCCTTCCAACTCGGACGAAGGGTCCTGCCAGATCTTTCGACTGGCGATCTGTTCGGCGCGACGCGCGCTGCTCTCGGCGCTCTCTTCGTAGAGCAGGCGCGCAACCGGCGCCGAACCGCGCTGCGTCGATAGCGCGCGCACTTCGACGTCCCACTCGTATTCGCCGATGTGGATCTGTAGTCGATCACCGACCTTCAACTCGCGCGATGGCTTGATGCGCTCACCCTGCCAGCGCACCTTGCCACCGTCGACCGCCTGCGCGGCGAGCGAACGCGTCTTGTAGAAGCGCGCGGCCCACAGCCATTTGTCGATGCGACAGCGTTCGGCGGAATCGGACATGGCGCCTCCTCCTATCGCAGCAGGCGCCGGCGCGTGCCGCCAATCATCGCTTCGCCACCACGGCGTCGAGCGCCGCGGCGCCGTCGGAATCTTCCTGTTGCTGCATCGCCCACATCTGCGCGTAGATGCCGTCTTGCTCGAGCAGTTCGCGATGCGTGCCGCTTTCGGCGATGCGACCGTGGTCGAGCACGATGATGTGATCGGCGTCCATGATCGTGGACAGCCGGTGCGCGATCATCAGTGTGGTGCGCCCCTGCGCGATGCGTTCGATCTCGCCCTGGATCGCCCGCTCGGAGCGCGAATCGAGCGCCGAGGTGGCTTCGTCGAAGATCAGCACGCGCGGATTCTTGAGCAACGCGCGCGCAATCGCGACGCGCTGCTTCTCGCCGCCGGAGAGTTTCAGACCGCGCTCACCCACCATCGCCTCATAGCCGTCGGGAAGACTGACGATGAAATCGTGGATGTGCGCGGCGCGCGCCGCCTCGATCACCTCGGCCTCACTCGCCTCGGGTCGACCGTAGTGGATGTTGTAGCGGATGGTGTCGTTGAACAGCACCGTGTCCTGCGGGACGATCGCGATGGCCCCGCGCAACGACGTCTGCGTGAAATCGCGCAGGTCGGTGCCGTCGATGGTGATCCGCCCGACCGAGACGTCGTAGAAGCGGTAGAGCAATCGCGCGAGCGTCGATTTGCCCGAGCCGGAGTGACCCACGACCGCGACCGTCTTGCCCGCGGGGATCTCGAAACTCATGTCGAACAGGATCTGCCGTTTCGGGTCGTAGCTGAAATCGACGTGCTCGAACCGAATCGTCGGCGCTTCGCTCGCAAACGGTCGCGCGCCGGGCCGATCCTCCACCTCGCGATGTTCGCCGAGCAGCCGAAACATCCGGTCCATGTCGACCAGCGACTGCTTGATCTCGCGATACACCATGCCCAGATGGTTGAGTGGAATGTAGAGCTGGATCAGCAGTGCATTGACCAGCACCAGATCACCGATGGTGAGCGTCTTGGCGATGACGCCCTGCGCCGCGAGCGCCATCAGCACGGTCACCGCCGCGGCGATGATCAGGCTCTGGCCGATGTTGAGTACGCCGAGCGAAGCCTCGCTCTTCACCGCAGCCGACTCGTACTTCTGCAGGTTTTCGTCGAAGCGCCGCGCCTCGAACTCCTCGTTGGAGAAGTACTTGACCGTTTCGTAGTTGAGCAACGAGTCGATCGCGCGGGTGTTGGCCTTGGAGTCCAGTTCGTTGGCGCGCTTGCGGATCTCGATGCGCCATTCGGTGATCGCGATGGTGAAAGCGATGTAGGCCGTCACCGCCCCGAAGGTCACCGCCGGGAATCGCCAGTCGAACTTCGTGATCAGCACTGCGGCCACCAGGGCGAACTCGAGGATGACCGGGATGATCGAGAACAGCATGTACGAGAGCAGCGTGGAGATGCCGCGCGTGCCACGCTCGATATCGCGCGTCATGCCGCCGGTCTGGCGCTCCAGATGAAAGCGCAGGCTCAGACTGTGCAGATGCCGGAACACGTTCAGCGCCACGCGCCGGATGGCACGCTGCGTGACCTTGACGAAGATCGCATCGCGCAGCTCGGCGAACAGCGTCGTGGAGAAACGCAGCGCGCCGTACGCGGCGAGCAGCGCTACCGGCAGGGCCACCAGCGCGTAGCGCGGGTCGAGCCCGTCGACTACGTTCTTCAACACCAGCGGTACGCCGACGTTGGCCAGTTTCGCCGCCACCAGAAAGGTCAACGCCACCACCACCCTGACCCGGTACTCCCACAGGTAGGGCAGCAGCAGGCGCAGCACGTACCAGTCGCCGCCGCGACGCCGGACGGGGAACGCCTCGGCTGCTGTCTTGGGCGGAAACGGGGTGGTCGAGGCGTGCGGATTCACGGATTGGGCGGCGGGCCCCGGCCGGCGGTGGTCGCGCGGTCGAGGGGGATCGGACGGTCGGTTTTGGAGCCTTCATTCTAAGGGCCGCGGTGGGCGCGGTGAACCCTGCCCGATCAGCGACTTGCATCACGGGCCACAGGGTCGGACGCAACCTGACCCTGATCGAGGCCCTTGACGGCGCGATGTCGAAACGTATGCTTCAAACATCCGTTTGAAATCTGCTTGCGTCGAGGTCCATGGTGTCCAGGTCCGAATCCATCAGCCGGCCGGCCAGCCGCTCCGCACTGCCGCATCGCACACCGCGCCCAGCTCGGGGCGCGCGCGTGTCGCGTGCGGTGATATCCACCCGGACGGCGCGGAGATCAAAGCCAAGCCTGGCGGCGGCGATGGATGAAACGCGCGAGCGCCTGCTGCAGGCTGCCGAAGCGGTGTTTCTCGAACTCGGTTACGACGGCACGACGTTGCGCACTGTGGCAACTCGCGCCGAGGCGAACATCGCTGCGGCCAACTACCACTTCGGCGGCAAGGACGCCCTGCTTCAGGCCATGCTCGCCCGCCGGCTCGACGCCCTGGCCGAGGAACGGCTCGCACTGCTGGAGCGCTACGAACGCGAGGCCGCCCGCAAACCGCTCGCCTGCGAGCGCGCCATGGCCGCACTGTGCATGCCGGCTCTGGCGATCGCGCGCGATCCCATGCGAGGGGGCCAGGATTTCCTCAGGCTGCTCGGTCGCGCTTACGTCGATCCCTCGCCGGTGCTGCGCACATTCCTCAAAGACCGCTACGCCCGCGTGGCAGCACGCTTTCGTGAGGCGTTTGCGCGCTCGCTGCCGCGCCTGGAACGCACGGAACTGTCATGGCGTCTGCACTTCGTGCTGGGAGCGCTGTCTTACACCTTGGCTCGCAGCGATCCGTGGCAGCTCATCGGCACGATCCGCGCCGAGAACGAAGATGACGAACGCCTGCTCGCGCGGCTGGTGCCGTTCGTGCTGGCCGGACTGCAGGCGCCGACAGCGCCGCAGATCGAGACAGGCGCGCCACGCCCGCGCGGAGCGCGCATCAAGCAACCGATTGGCAATGCCGTGAGGAGCACCACATGACCATCGCACTCGTCATCGCAGTGATCATCACAGCGGGCCTGCTCGCGGCATTGGTGCTCGCCTACCGGAATGTCGGCGCGCTCGCCTGGATCGGCACGATCGCCGCGTTCATCGTGGCGCTCGGTGTCGGCGTCGGATGGCCATGGTCGATCACGATCGGTCTGCTGGTCGTGCTGGGTGCCGTCGGCGCGCCGCTGGCGGTAGCCGCGATCCGCCGGCCGCTGATCAGCGATCCGGTCCTGCGCGCGTTCCGCGGCATGATGCCGCCGATGTCGCAGACCGAGGCCGAAGCGATCCACGCCGGCACGGTGTGGTGGGACGCCGAGTTGTTCTCAGGCAAGCCCGATCTGCAGCGGCTGCTGAGTTTCCCCAAACCCGCGCTCTCGGCCGAGGAGCAGGCGTTTCTCGACAACGAAACCGATCAGCTGTGCGCGATGGTGAGCGAGTGGGACACCACGCACCACAACTACGACATGCCACCGCACGTGTGGCAGTTCATCAAGGACAAGGGTTTCCTCGGGATGATCATCCCGAAGCGATACGGGGGCAAAGGCTTCTCCGGCTACGGCCATTCGCAGGTGATCCACAAACTCTCGACGCGATCGAGCGCGGCGGCGGTATCAGTCATGGTGCCCAACTCGCTTGGACCGGCCGAACTGCTGCTGCACTACGGCACCGAGGAGCAGAAGAATCACTATCTGCCGCGGCTCGCCAAAGGGCTGGAGATTCCGTGCTTCGGACTCACCAATCCGCACGCGGGATCGGATGCGGCGTCGATCCCCGACGTAGGCGTGGTCTGCAAGGGCATGTGGCAGGGCAAGGAAGTGCTCGGCATGCGCGTCACCTGGGAGAAGCGTTACATCACGCTCGGCCCGGTGGCAACACTGCTCGGCCTGGCGTTCCGGTTGACCGACCCGGATCACCTGCTCGGTTCGACTGACGACATCGGCATCACCTGTGCGCTGGTGCCCACCAACACGCCTGGCGTGCAGATCGGCCGGCGCCACATGACGCTCAACGCGGGTTTCATGAACGGGCCCAACTGGGGCAAGGACGTGTTCATGCCGCTGGAGTGGATCATCGGCGGGCCGAAGATGGCCGGCCAGGGCTGGCGCATGCTGATGGAATGCTTGGCCGCGGGCCGCTCGATCTCGCTGCCCTCCTCCAACGTCGGGCTGGCCAAGCTCGCTGTGCGCGGCACTGGAGCGTACGCACGGGTCCGCAACCAGTTCAAGACCGCGATCGGCAAGTTCGAAGGCATCGAAGAGCCGCTGGCCCGTATGGGCGGCCAGCTCTACATGATGGATGCGGTCCGGCGCATGACGGTGGTAGGCGTCGATGCCGGCGAGAAGCCCTCGGTGCTCTCGGCGATCGCGAAGTACCACGTGACCGAGCGAGCGCGCGCGATCGTCAACGACGCCATGGACATCCAGGGCGGCAAGGGCATCTGCCTGGGGCCCAACAATTTCATCGGCCATGTGTATCAGCAGATCCCGATCTCGATCACGGTCGAGGGCGCGAACATCCTCACGCGCAGCCTGATCATCTTCGGCCAGGGCGCGATCCGCTGCCATCCGTTCGTATTGCGCGAGATGAACGCCGCGCGCGACGAAGACCGCCCGCGCGCCTCGCGCCACTTCGACCGCGCGTTCTGGGGGCACGTCGGACTGCTCGTGTCCAACGCTGCACGCGCGTTCGTGATGGGCATGACCGGTTCGCACTGGGCCAGCGTGCCCAGCAACGTGGCGCCGGAAGCGCGGCGCTACTACCAGCAACTGCTGCGATTCTCGGCCGCGTTCGCGTTCATCGCCGATGTGTCGATGCTCGTGCTCGGTGCGGGGTTGAAGCGCAAAGAGAAGCTGTCCGCGCGGCTGGGCGACGTGCTGTCGCAGCTCTATCTGGTGTCATGCACGCTCAAGCGCTACGAGGACGAAGGCCGCCAGCAGGCCGATGCGCCGCTCATGCACTGGGCGGTTTGGGACAGTTTCTTCGCCGCACAGAACGCGCTCGAAGGGGTGCTCTCGAACTTCCCGAGCCGGATGGCCGCATGGCTGCTGCGCCGCGTGATCTTTCCGCTCGGTCGTCCCCTCATGGTGCCCTCGGACGAACTCGGCCATCAGGTCGCGCGCCTGCTGATCGCACCGTCGGCGACGCGCGATCGGCTGACCGCCGACATCTACGCGCCGGCGCCGGGCACCGACATCGTCGGCACGCTGGAGGCCGCGCTGGAAGCGGCCATCGCGGCGGAAGCGGTCGACGCCAAGGTCCGCGCGGCGATCAAGGACAAACGCATCCGGCCCGAAGGCGATCGACCGATGAGCGCGATCGCGCTGGCGGCAGGCGTCATTTCAGCGCAGGATGTCGCGATTCTGGAGCGTGCGGTGAAGCTGCGCGACGAAGTCATTCGCGTCGATCATTTCCCGCAGGATTTCGGGTTGTCCGAAGCGCTGCGATCAGCGCCCGCGCGGGCGGCTGCCTGATCGCCCGATTCGCCTGATCCGTCATACCGGCGCCAAACGAGGAGGACGCCATGCAACCGATCTACATCGTCGATGGTGCGCGCACACCATTCCTGAAATCACGCAACCGGCCCGGCCCGTTTGCCGCCAGCGACCTGGCCACCGCCGCCGGCAAGGTGCTGCTCAATCGGCAGCGCTTCGAACCCACCGAACTCAGTGAAGTGATCCTGGGAGCGGCCGCGCCTTCAGCCGACGAGGTGAACATCGGACGCGTCGCAGCGTTGCGTATGGGCTGCGGCCAGAAAGTGCCGGGCTGGACCGTGATGCGCAACTGCGCCTCGGGCATGCAGGCGCTCGATTCGGCCATGGCCAACATGCAGCTGGGCCGCTCGAGCCTGGTGTTGGCCGGTGGCGTCGATGCGCTGTCGCGCGCGCCGGTGCTGTTCTCCGACAAGATGGTGGTGTGGCTGGCCGACTTCTACGGCGCCAGAACGCTCGGCCAGAAGGCGGCGATGGTGGCGAAGTTCCGGCCCGGATTCCTCGCACCGGTGCTGGGCATCATGCGCGGGCTGACCGATCCGGTGGTCGGACTGCTGATGGGCCAGACCGCCGAGAACCTCGCTCATCGCTTCGGCATCACGCGCCAGCAGATGGACGAATTCTCGGTGCGCAGCCACCAGCGCGTGGCCAAGGCCTACGACGACGGCTGGATGAACACCCCCAAGGACGGACTGGCCCCGGAAGTCGTGCCGCTGTTCGACGCCAAGGGCACGCTCTACAGCGAAGACGACGGGCTGCGTCGCGACTCCAGCGTCGAAAGTCTGGCCAAGCTGCGGCCGTTCTTCGATCGCAAGTACGGCAACGTCACCGCCGGCAACAGCTCGCAGGTCACCGACGGCGGCGCGTGGCTGGTGCTGGCCACCGAAGACGCGCTCAAGCGCCACGACCTCACGCCGATCGGCCGCATCGTCGATTCGCAATGGGCGGGGCTCGACCCGGCGCAGATGGGGCTCGGTCCGGTGCATGCGGCCACGCCGATTCTTCAGCGCCACGGCCTGGGGCTCAACGACCTCGACGCCTGGGAGATCAACGAAGCGTTCGCCGCGCAGGTGCTGGCGTGTCTGGCCGCGTGGGAGAACGACGCCTACTGTCGCGACGAACTGGGGTTGAGCGGCGCGCTGGGCAAGCTCGACGACGCGAAGCTCAATATCGACGGCGGGGCGATCGCGCTCGGCCATCCGGTCGGAGCGTCGGGGGCGCGCATCGTGCTGCATCTGCTGCACGTGCTCAAGCGTACCGGCGGAAAACGCGGCATCGCCACGATCTGCATCGGCGGCGGGCTGGGCGGGGCAATGCTGGTCGAAGCGATTCACTGAGCGCGAGGCTGCGATGAAGCACTTCCACGTCGAACGCGATGGCGACAGGATCGAATGGCTCAGCATCGATCGCGCCGATGCATCCACCAACACGTTGTCGGGCGAGTTGCTCGACGAGCTGTCCGCCTATCTCGATGAGGCGCGCAAGCAGCCACCGCGGGCGATCATCGTGCGCTCGGCCAAGCCCTCCGGCTTTGTCGCCGGCGCCGACGTCGACGAGTTCACCCGCGTGAGCAGCGGCGAAGCGGCCATGGCGATCGTGCGCCGCGGCTGGGACGTCTTCAACAAACTCGCCGCGATGCCCTGCCCGACCGTTGCGCTGGTCCGCGGGTTCTGCATGGGCGGTGGAATGGAACTCGCTCTCGCCTGCCGTTACCGCGTGGCGATCGATGCGCCGGACACGCGTTTCTCGTTGCCCGAGGTGATGCTGGGCATCGTGCCGGCATGGGGTGGCGTCAAACGGCTGCCGCGCATCGTCGGTCCGCAGGCCGGTCTGGACATGCTGCTCACCGGCCGCGCGGTCGATGCACGGCGCGCGAAGAAGATGGGGCTGGTCGATGCGAGCGTGCCCGAACGCGTCGCGCTCAATGCGGCGCGATCGTTCGCGCTGGAGCAACCGCAGCCGCGCGAGCTGCCGTTCCTGCCCAACCTGATGCTGATGCCGTTCGCTCGCAGGTTCGTGGCCGATCAGGCCCGCAAGCAGGTGCAGAAGCGCGCGCCGCGCGAGCACTATCCGGCGCCCTACTCGATCCTCGAGCACTGGGAAAAGCACGACGGCGATCCGTTCGCCATGGCGCAGTCCGATCCGCTGTCGATCGCCTCGCTGGTGCAACACCCGACCACCGCCAACCTCATCCGCATCTTCGGCCTGCAGGAGCGGATGAAATCGTTCGGCAAAGCCTCGACGTTCGAAGCGAAGCATGTGCACGTGATCGGCGCCGGCACGATGGGCGGCGACATCGCGGCGTGGTGCGCGCTGCGCGGACTCACCGTCACATTGCAGGACCAGGACGCCAAGCGGCTGGCCCCGGCGATGAAGCGCGCGCACGAGCTGTTCGAGCGGCGGCTGCGCGAGCCGGCACGCGTGCGCGACGCGATCGACCGGCTCATCCCCGATACCGCCGGCGACGGCGTGCGTCGCGCCGACGTGATCATCGAGGCGATCTTCGAGAACCTCGATGCCAAGCGTGCGCTGTTCGCCCGCATCGAGCCGATCGCCAAACCCGGTGCGATCCTCGCCACCAACACCTCCAGCCTGAAGCTCGCCGACATCGCCGCGCAGTTCGCCGATCCGTCGCGGCTGGTCGGCATCCACTTCTTCAATCCGGTGGCGCAACTGCAACTGGTGGAGATCGTCACTGGCGAACGCACTGCCGATCGCTGGCCGCAGGACGCCGCCGCATTCGTGCGCGCGATCGACAAGCTGCCGCTGCCGGTCAAGGACGCACCGGGCTTTCTCGTCAACCGCGTGCTCGGTCCGTACGTGGCAACCGCGTTTCGCATGGTCGATGAAGGCATCGCGCCGGAAACGCTCGACAAGGCCGCGACGCGCTTCGGCATGCCGATGGGGCCGATCGAACTTGGCGACGTCGTCGGTCTGGACATCTGCCTGGCCGCGGGCAAATCGCTGGCCGGTGGCGACCGAGCGCCCGAACGTCTGGTGCAACTGGTCGAAGCAGGCAAGCTCGGCAAGAAATCCGGCGCGGGCTTCTATCGCTGGGAGAACGACAAGGCGGTCAAAGGCGAATCGGGTGCGGTGACGGAAGCCATCACCGAACGGCTGATCACGCCTTACGTCGAAGAGGCGAAGAAAGCGGTGGCCGAGGGCATCGTTGCCGATACCGATCTGGCTGATGCCGGGCTGATTTTCGGCACCGGCTTCGCGCCGTTCCGCGGCGGACCACTGCGGTACGCGCAATCGCTCGCCGGTGCAGCTACGCCGTCGACGCCGCCCGCGCAGCTCACCGCGCCGGCACCGAGCACGTAGCACCTGACATCTAGCATCGAGCCCCTGGCGCGAAGTCTCGGCTCCGCGCGACCGGGGCGGCGCTCAGCGCCGGTCGCTATCAGCCAGCGCGTCGTCGAATCCGCGGCCGAAGCGCGCCTCGAGCCGGCGCTGCACGAATTCCCACACCGTCGTCATCGCCAGGTAGTAGAGCGCCGCAACCAGGAACAGCTCCAGCACCAGGAACTTCTCCTGGATCAGGATTTGCGTGCGCCGCAGCAGCTCTTCCATCGAGATGACGGAGGTCACCGAGGTGGTCTTGAGCAGGCCGTTCACGCTGTTGCCCAGCGGCGGAATGATGATGCGAAACGCCTGCGGCATCACGACGTAGCGCATCACCTGCGTCGGCGTGAGGCCCATGGCCATGCCGGCGTTTACCTGCCCGCGCGATACCGCCAGGACGCCGGCCCGGATGATCTCGGCAAGGTACGCCGCCTCGTTCAACGCTAGGCCGAGCAGCGCCGATTGCACCACCGACAGCTTGATGCCCAGTTGCGGCAGGCCGGTGAAGATGATGATGAGCTGCACCAGCAGCGGCGTGCCGCGGAACACCCAGATGTAGAAGCGCGCCGGGCCCGACAGCCACCCGTTCCGCGACAATCGCATGAACGCCAGCACCGACCCGAGCGCAAGGCCCGCGGCGATCGCGAAAGCGGTGAGCCACACCGTCGTCACCGCGCCCCAGAACAGGTACTCGTTGGTGACGTACTCGGAGAAGCCGGTCCAGTTGAATCCTTGCACGGGCACCTCTTATTGCGGCGACGGCGCGAAAATGAAAAAGCCGCGCCTGGGCGCGGCCTCGTCATGCCATGCGGAGCGCTACGGCACGACCTTGATCGCGAACTGCTCGGTAGGGAACGGCCCCAGACCGTAGCGGCCGAACAGCTTGTCGTAGTAGCCGTCCTTCTTCATCTCGTTGAGCACCTTCGCCACTTCCTCGGCGAGCGGCTTGCTCTTCATCGCCAGCCCGACCGGCGTGGGATACAGGCCGGAGAGCACTCGTTCGAACTCGCCGCGATCCTGGTATTCCTTGGCGACCGAATCGATCGACACCACGCCTTGCACCTGGCCGGCGCGCAACGCCTGATACGCAGTGGCGAAGTTATCGAAGGTGCGCACGGTCACGGCCGGCATGCCCTTCTTCTGCAGATCGGCCGCCAGCTCCTTGATCTTGCGCTCCTCGAAGCCGCCGAGTTCCACGCCAAGCGTCTTGCCGGCGAGATCCTCGGGCTTGCCGATCTTGGTCGGGTTGCCCTTCGGCGCGGAGATGCTGATCGCCTGGTTCTCGTACGGGATCATCTGCATCAGCTTGGCGCGCTCATCGGTCACGAAGATGCCGGTGTTGATCACGTCCCAGCGGCCGGCCTGCAGGCCGGGAATCATCGCGGAGAACTCGATGCGGATGTACTCGGACTTCAGGCACAGGCGCTTGGCCAGTTCCTCGCCCAGTTCCACGCGCATGCCTTTGAGTTCGCCTTGCTGATTGACGAACTGCATCGGCGGCAGCGTCGGGTTGGTCGACATCACCAGCGTGCCCGGTTTGACCAGTGCGCTGTCGGGTACGCGCGGCTTGCAGCCCTGCGCGAACGCGCCCGCGCTCACGCTCATTGCCAGAACGGCGCCGGCAGCCAGTGCGACGGACTTCATGGTTCGTCCTCTCCTTGTTTGATGCGGAACGTTGATGGCGATTGTTGATCGCGGCGTTCAGGCGGCGGCAGCCTTACGCGCGCCTTCAGCGCCCTGAGCGAGCAGCTGCAGCGCCTCCAGCGTCTTGCGCAACTCGATCCGCTCGTGCTCGGGCAGCGGCAGGCGCGGCGCGCGCGGCCCGCCCATCGGCATGCCCATCATCTCGAACGCGGCCTTGGTGGCGGTGACGAAGCGATATCCGCCCACCCACTTCACGATCGGCAGGATGCGCCGATAGAGCGCCAGCGCCTGCGTCATGTCCTGGTGGTCGGCTACCAGGGTGAACAGATCAGCTGAAGCTTTCGGGATGATGTTGGAGCACACGGCCACCCAGCCCTGCGCCCCCAGCCAGAACGACTCGTAGCCGAGCACCCCGGCGAACACGGTGATACGGTCACCCGCCAGGCCGATGATGTCGCGCACCCGCGTGACCTCGAGCGTCGACTCCTTGATGTAGCGCACGTTGTCGATGCGGCTCAACCGCGCCACCAGATCCGGGGTGATGTCGACGTTGGCCGTGGCCGGATTGTTGTAGACCATGATCGGCAGCGAGATCGCCTCGCCCACGCGCCGGTAGTGTTCGAACAATTCATCGGGGGTGGGCGTCATGTAGAACGGCGGGATGATCATCACGCCGTCGGCCCCCATGCGTTCGGCCTCGCGCGAGAGCGCCACGACCTCGTCGGTCCACTCCGCGCCAGTGCCGATCAGCACCGGGACTCGACCGCGTGTCTGGCTTACCACCGCTTCAATAATTTGTTGCCGCTCCTCCCTTGTCACCGAGAGAAACTCACCAGTGCTGCCCAGCGGGATGAGTCCGTGGATGCCTTGCGCGATCTGCCACTCGACCAGGCGGCGCAACGCAGCAACGTCGACATGCTTGCCATCGGCACTGAACGGTGTGATCAATACGGTAAAAGTTCCGCGAAATGCCCGGCTCATCTGCGCTCGTCGTACGGGGGCGAAGGGGCGCCGATGATAACCTATCGATACAGGCCGTCCCGCTGGTATCCAAGCGTTACTCCTCGTACGATTTCTCCTCGTACGCGCGCCGCCAGAAGAACCAGAACACTCATCGCATCGTGCGACTCACCGGCCCTACGATCCCGGCATCGAACCCGGTAGAGATCACCTTCAACGGCCGCAAGCTCCAGGCCTATGAAGGCGAATCGATCGCGGCTGCGCTGTCGGCGCACGACATCGTCGCGCTGCGTCGCACCGCATCGGGCAGCGAGCGCGGGTTGTGGTGCGGCATGGGCGCGTGCTACGACTGCGTCGTCACGGTCGACGGCCGCATCGGCGAGCGCGCCTGCATGACCCGCGTGCGCGCCGGCATGGTGATCGAGTCCTCGCCGCCCGCGACGCTCGCGGAGGCAGCGCCGCTCGCGCCGCTGCCCAATCGCGGCGCGCTCGAAGAGCGCCACTGCGACGTACTGGTCATCGGCGCCGGTCCGGGCGGACTGGCCGCGGCGGTCGCGGCGGGTCGCATGGAGCTGCACGTCACGGTGCTCGATGAGCGCGCGCAGGTGGGCGGCCAGTTCTACAAGCCGCTCGCGCCCTCGCAACGTTTCACCGATCGCGGCAAGGCCGATGCGCAGATGCGTGCCGGCAGCGCACTGGAACGCGAAGCCCGCACGATCGGCGTGAAGATCGAATCGGGCGCGACGGTGTGGGGCGCGTTCTCACCCACCGACATCGGCGTCCTGATCGGCGATCGCGCGGTGGTGTATCGACCCAAGCGTGTGGTGCTCGCGCCCGGTGCGATCGAGCGACCCGTGCCGATTCCCGGCTGGACGTTGCCCGGCGTCATGACCACCGGCGCGCTGCAAACGCTGGCGCGCGCCTATCGCGTCGCGCCCGGCAAGCGCGTGCTGATCGCCGGCAACGGTCCGCTCAATCTGCAGCTCGCGCTGGAGTTGCTGGCGGGCGGCGTGCAGGTCGTGGGCGTGGTCGAAACCGCGCGTCCGCCATGGCAGCGCAATCTGCTCGATGCGATCCGGCTCGCCGCGCATGGCGCCGATCTGATGGGCGACGGCGTGCGCTACCTCGCACGCCTGCGCAGCGCCGGCGTGCCGGTGTACTGGCGCCATGCGGTGGTGCAGGCGCGCGGCGACACGCAGTTCCGCGAGGCGGAGATCATGATGATCGACGCCAAGGGCAGCCCGATTCCCGGCAGCGAGAAGACGCTCAGCGCCGACGTGCTCACGCTCGGCTATGGCTTCATCCCCTCGGTGGAGATCGCGCGGGCGCTCGGCTGCCGGCTCAAGTACAGCGAACGTCATGTCGGCTATCTCACCGTCGAAACCGGCGACGAGGGTCGCACCACCGTGCCTGGCATCTACGCGATCGGCGATGGCGCCGATCTGGGTGGTGCACGCGTGGCGCACTGGCGCGGGCAGATCGCCGGACTCACCGTCGCCGAAGTGCTCGGCCGCTCGATGGCGCGTGCCGGCATCGGCAAGGCGCTCGATGAACTCGAACACGCGCTGCAGTTCCAGCACGCGCTGTGGCGCATGTTCGATGCGCCGCCGTTCAATCCGGAGAGCATCACTTCGGAGACGGTGGTGTGCCGCTGCGAGGGCGTCTCGGCCGGTGCGATCCGCCAGGTGTTCGATGAAGGCTTCACCAGCATCGGTGCGGTCAAGCGCCACACCCGCTGCGGGATGGGGCGCTGCCAAGGACGCTACTGCGCGCCGATCGCCGCGCGCATGGTGCAGAGCGCGACGGGCATCGCACCGGGGCCCTCGACGCTGTTCGCACCGCGGCCGCCGATCCGTCCGGTACCGATCGCCGCGCTGGCGCTGGAGCGGCCCGAGTGGGGCGGACACAAGAGCGCAAGCGACGCCGATGCGGGCGACGCCGACGCACCGGTCAGTGCACCGGCACAATCGACCACGCCGCTGCCGCGCATGGTGCGCATCGTGCGCGAGCCGCTCAGTCCGAGCGAAGCGCATGCCGACGTAGTCGTCATCGGCGGCGGCGCGGTCGGCACCTGTTGCGCCTACTTCCTCGCCGAAGCCGGTGTCGACGTCGTGGTGCTCGAGCGCGACGAACTGAATCTGCAAGCCTCCGGCGCCAACGCTGGCAGTCTGCACGTGCAACTGCTTTCGTTCGACTTCGGACCGAAGGCGCAGGCCGGCGGCTTTCCTGCCTCGGAGACGCTGCCGCTGGGGCCCGAATCGGTGCGGTTGTGGCAGGAGCTGCAATCGCGCTGCGGCGAGTCGTTCGAGATCCAGACCGGCGGCGGCCTGATGGTCGCCGAGTCCGAGGCGCAGATGCGATTCCTGGAGGCGAAGATCGCACGCGAGCGCAGCTTCGGCATCGAGGCCGAACTGCTCGATGCGAACGCGCTGCATCGGCTGGCGCCCGGGTTGTCGGAGCGCATGATCGGCGCCGAGTTCTGCGCGGCCGAAGGCAAGATCAATCCGATGCGCGCCACCTACAGCGTGGCCAGGCGCGCACAGGCGCTGCGCGCGCGGTTTTCGATCGGCGCCGAAGTGCAGGCTATCGAATCGACGGCCGAGGGCTACCTGATCCGCACCGCGCGCGGTGTCGTGCTGGCGCGGCGCATCGTCAACGCCGCCGGCCCCTGGGCGGCGCGCATCGCAGCGATGGTGGGGCTACGCAATCTGCCGGTGCAAGGCGCCCCGCTGCAGATGCTCGTCACCGAGCCGGCGCCGAAGCTGCTCAACCATCTGGTCGCGCACGCCGATCGACATCTGAGTCTGAAGCAGGCCGACACCGGCGGATTCATCATCGGCGGCGGCTGGACCGCCGGCACCGATCCGGCCATCGGCTTCGCCCGGCCGCTGCGCTCGAGCATCGAAGGCAATCTCTGGGTCGCGCAACGCGTGGTGCCAGCGCTCGACCGGCTGCGCCTGGTGCGCGCGTGGGCAGCGATGAACGTGAACATCGACGGCGCGCCGATCCTCGGCGAAGCGCCCGGGCAACCCGGCTTCTTCAACTGCGTCACCTCCAACGGCTATACGCTGGCGCCGATCGTTGGCAAGATCACCGCCGACCTGCTGCGCACCGGTCGCTCGGACATCCCGATCGATCCGTACACGCTGGAGCGGTTCGAGTAGCCTGCACTCGAAGCATCGTCGGCCATCCGGCCAGCACGCGCACCATCTGTTCGCCCGGATTGCGTCCGGGTAGTCACCCAAATCAAGGAGGAGTTCGCATGACCCATCCGGTCTGGATCAACGGCAAGCTCGCCACCGACGCCGCCACGCACGTGTCGTTCTTCGACATGGGCTTTCAGTTCGGCGACGGCGTGTACGAGGTGATCTCCACGCGCGCCGGCAAGATGTTCCGGCTCGATGATCACCTCGATCGCCTCGATGCCTCGATGCACGCCACGCGCATCGTGCCGAAGATGTCGCGCGCCGACTGGCGCGCCGCGGTGCTGGAAGCCACGCGCGCCAGCGGCCTCAAAGATGCCGGCACCAAGATCATCGTCACCCGCGGCGAGCAGCCGCCGAATACTTCCGATCCGCGCGCTGCCACGCCCAACGTGTTCATCTGCGCCACGCCGTATATCTATCTCGCCAGCGACGAGCTGCGGCGCAAGGGGATCCGGCTGCTGGTGTCGCAGCAGCGCGGCATGCCACCCGACACGCTCGACCCGCGCTACAAGCACATCTCGCG
>CADECO010000052.1:22157-23337 GCA_902825905.1 uncultured beta proteobacterium | reverse complement strand
TCTGGAAACAGCGCGACCAGGTAGTTGTGCTCGGTGTAGATGTTCGTCACCCAAGCTTGGGCGCTGTCGCCTTGGCCTAGCGCGAGCGACATCTCGCACAACGTATCCCAGCCCTGCTCGAAGCCACCGAATCGTTCGGGCTGACATAGCCGCGTGACGCCCGATGCGCGCACCGCGTCGATCGTCTCGTCAGGCATGCGGCGCAGCTCTTCGCACGCGGCGGCCCGCTCGCGAAAGCCCTCGGCGAGCGCGTGCGCGCGCGCCAATACCGTTGATCGGGTCGATTCGTCCTGCGTCGATGTGCTCATCGCTCGCGCTCAAGACCGTGGCGTGCAAGCGTGCAGATTCAATCGTCCTGATTGAACGCACCCGCGAGCCGCGCACTCGCGAACCGACGCACGACCTGTTCGACCGCGCTGCGCGCGCCCTGCCCTGCGAACGTGAGGATGTAGTCGTACCGATGCACGCCTTCGCTTACCGGGAACGATCCCACGGTGCGCAGCCGGAAGCCCGCGCCGAGAATGCCGGCGATCAGCTCGCCGAGTGCGCCATCGGGTCCGAACCGTCCGGTGATGACCAACCGATTCGGGTTGTCGCTGAACAGCGGCTTGTTGGAATACGCCCACCAACTCGCCGCCGCGCCGTTGTCGATGTCGGCGGCCATGGTCTCCAGGCCGCTCACCAATTTGGTGAGCGAGCGCGAGCCCACCACCGCCATCGAACCGTCGCCGGCAAGGATCTCCCTGGCCGCCTCGACCGAATTAAGTGCGTGCGTTTCGCGTGGCACGCCGGGGAAGTGCTGATCGAGATACGCGGCGCACTGATGGATCGAACCGTGACCGACGATCTTGCGGATCTGCTCACGCCGTGCGCCGGGCTTGACGTAGAGGTTGCACGCGAGCGGCACGATCTGCTGCTTGAGGATGGTGTAACCCTTGGCCAGGACTTCCTTGCCCGGGTGCGGCTGCCCGGTGCGCTCCTGGCCGAGCACGACGACATCGACTTCGCCGGCATCGAGCGCCTGATAGCAAGCCTCCATCGATGGGCGATACACCACCTCGCCGAATTCGCTGTACTTGCCGCACAGAATCGCCGTCGCCTCGCCTGCGAACGTGCCCGCGCTGCCGAGCGTTGCCACCTTGAGTTTGCCTGTCATGCGACTGAACCTTGCCTGATTGAA
>CADECO010000052.1:20333-22057 GCA_902825905.1 uncultured beta proteobacterium | reverse complement strand
ATTGCGATGCCCGCCAGCGACGGGCCGATTCCAACGATAGCGCAATCAGCGACGATCCAAGACTCGGCGCTACACTTGTGCCTCGATTGCCTGAAGATGGAGACAGCGATGCCGGCACGCGTGGTAGGACTGGGGCACGTGGGAATCTACGTGCGCGATCTGGATCGCATGGCCGCGTTCTATCGCGAGTTCCTCGGCATGACGCTCACCAAGACCAATGGCCAGGCGGCGTTCTTCAGCACCGATCCGAGCCGCTCCGACCACGAGGTGGTGCTCGTCAAAGGCCGGCCATCGCCCGATGATCCGCACCTGATCAATCAGATCTCGTTGCGCGTACCGACGCTGAACGACCTGCGCGAATTCGCGCGCCGTATCAAGGCCGAGGGCTTGACGATCCAGCGACTGGTCACCCACGTGAGCGCGATCGGCTGCTACTTCGGCGACCCCGAAGGCAACACCACCGAGATCTTCTGGCTCACCGGCCTGCCTTCGTGGGTCAACATCGCGATTCCGATCGACATCGAGCGACCAGACGCCGCCGTCATGGCCGACATCCATCGCTACTGGGAAAAGGTGCGGCACGTGCAGGTCGGGGAACTGCCCGATGCGGCGACGTTCGCGGTCATACGCGATCTGACCGAGCGTGCCAAAGCGCCGGCGGCGTGATCCGACCGACGCCCTGACAACCGACCGACCCAACGCTGACTCGCGACGATGCCCGGCAGCGCACCCCAGCTCGCCTTGCTCTGGACCGACGAGGCGGCGGTCTATCAGCGTGCAATCGAGCACGCCGGGCTGAAAGCGCGCGTCGCGGTGCACGCGCTGCGGCGCGATGAGCTGCCACCTGACGAAGTGCTCGAGCGGACCGAGCTGATGCTCGCCTGGCCGGTGCCGCCGGGATTGCTCGATCGCATGCCGCGCCTGCGCTGGATCCAGACCCTGAGCGTCGGTGTGGAAGGCTGGCTCAAGCGTGGCGATCTGCGCGGCAACATCGCGCTCAGCTGCGCGCGCGGCATTCACCGGGTGCAGATGCCGGAGAACATCCTGGCCGCGCTGTTCCATCTCACCAAGCATTTCGCGACCTTCGTCGACAACCAGCGTGAACGGCGCTGGTCGCGGCGCATGCACGAGCCGCTGGCCGGGAAGACGCTCGCCATCCTCGGACTGGGGACGATCGGCCAGGAACTCGCCCGCAAGGCCGCGGCGCTCGAGCTGCGCGTGATCGGCGTGAAGCGCACGCCGCAACCGCTTGCGCATGTCGAGCGCGTCTATCCACCCGAGGCCACCGACGACGTACTGGGGCAAGCGGACTTCGTGCTGCTGCTCATGCCGCTCACGCGTGATACCGAGGGATTCTTCAACGCAGATCGGCTCGCGGCGATGAAGCCGAGCGCCTATCTGCTCAATTTCGCGCGCGGTGCGCTGATCGTCGACGACGATCTGATCCGCGCCGTGCGCAACAAGACGATTGCCGGCGCAGTACTCGACGTGTTCCGCACCGAGCCGCTGCCGGCCGAACATCCGTTCTGGCACACCGAGGGCATTCTCGTGCTGCCACACGTGGGTGGCGGGCATCCGCGCCGCGACGAGATCGCCGCCGAACTGTTCGTCGACAACCTGCGGCGCTACCTCGCGGGTGAAGCCCTGACCATGCTGGTCGATCGCGCGCGCGGGTATTGAAGCGGGAGCACCGATCGATCCATCGACGAAGCGGCACGACGCGC